>CAYSLH010000005.1:0-47139 GCA_964431605.1 uncultured Myxococcales bacterium | reverse complement strand
CTGGCACTGGAGGCGGCAGTGGATGTGGATGTGAATCAGGCGGTAGGGCAAGAGGAAATATCCTATTGCTATTGGGCCTGCTGATTTCATTGGCATGGTTGCACAGGAAATTCTGATGCAAGGGCTGGAGATGTCCTGATCTGGATTAGCGAGAGTGGCTCCTGGTAAAACATTTTGCTTGCAAAAGATTGCAAAACTCTATATCATCGAATCATGGTTACTATGACTCACAGAATCGATGATGAGCTAAAGGCAGCACTCGATGAATTTTGTGCAACCCATGGTCTCAAGCAACAGGCAGTGGTTGCGGATGCAATCGCGACCTGGCTGGAGGATGCGCAGGACTTGGCCTTGATAGAGCACAGGCGTGATGGGCCATGGGTAGATTGGGAACATGTCAAAGATGATCTATAGGGTAGTGCTACACAAGGCTGCCGTGTCTGAAATTGAGAAACTTCCATCAGGAACCAAAAAACGAATCATCCAAATAATAGATAAGCTGTCCACAGAACCTGTTCCCCTGGCTGCTCAGAGGCTGAAAGGAAGAAAGAGTGCCTACAGAATCAGAGTGTCTGACTACAGATTGCTTTATGAGGTCCATGCCACCGAGGTGGTGGTATATATAATCGGTGTTGGACACAGAAAAGAAGTCTACCGACGATTAATTAGGCGAAAGTAATGGTAGTAAGGAAAAAACACGGACCATATAGTAGGCTGAATCAAGACGGCTAACCGAGTAATTACGAAAAAATGAAAATAGGTAAGGAAAAGTCACTAGAATATGAACAACTCAATGCCATCAAAAAAGGAGATTCTGGGAAAACAGGCGTAGTTGAGAAAGGCCACTGGGTGTTATAATGTGCACATATAACACAAGGAGATTTTCATGGAAACCAGCACCATGACGGTTCGGTTGCCAAATGAAATAAAAAGGCGTCTGGATAAGCTGGCCAAGGCAACCGATCGAAGCAAGTCTTGGTTGGCCGCAGATGCCATCAGGGCATACATCGAGATCCAGGAATGGCAGATCCAGGAGATCAAGGCCGGGCTTGAAGAGGCCGATGCCGGTAATTTTGCTTCAGATGAGGAAGTCAGAGCTGTGGTCAAAAAGTGGAGCAGTGATGCATCATAGGTGGACTCGAAACGCGTTGGCCAACCTGAATGATCTTGCCGAGTACATTGCAGCAGACAATCCCCATGCCGCAGCCGATGTGGTTAGGCGGATAATGGCAGCAATTGAAAGTCTCAAGGAATATCCGGCATTAGGCGGACCGGGAAGGGTCGCCAATACTCGTGAGCTGATTGTTCCGGAAACAGCCTACATCGTTCCATATCGTATCAAGGGAAAGCATATAGAGATACTCCGCATAATCCATGCCTCCAGGCGCTGGCCGGACGATTTCTGAATTAGCCCATGAGCGGTTCATGGGATTGTTAGTGTTGGGACAGAGTTGTTGTAGAAGAAACTAATCCTGTTGTTGTTCACATAAATATATAAAAAATTCCGTACGTCTTGGGTTGAGACTTGGTATACAAAGTACTGAGATCATCAGGACAAGGAGAATTCCTATGTGTTTGAAAGGAGTCAAACTGGTATTGACCGGGAAGTTCAAAGATGGCTCCCGAAAGGATATAACAGCAAAGCTTGAATTGCTTGGAGCTGATGTTACTTCAAACGTGAGCTCCAGAACGAGTGCGCTCATAGCCGGAAAGGATCCTGGTTCAAAGCTTGAGAAAGCCAGGCAGAAGAGTATTCCCATACTTGATGAGACGGAGATGATGGCGCTCATCGGAGGAAAATCCCTCGATGACATATTGAAAAACAAGGTCGAAAAAACACAAGAGCCCAGCGACGTGCCGGATATTCCATATCCTCAGACGGAGGATTATCCCAGAGATGGTCAGTGGAGCAGCCATTACCCAGGAACCGACCAGGTACTCGAGCAGGGTGAATACGAAAACTGGCGAAAGCATGGAATTTGGAAGGAATATTGGCCAAATGGTCAAATAAAAAAAGCTCAGGAGTGGAAGCAGGGTCTGGTCCATGGGGAGGAACAGGAATGGGCTGAGAACGGAACAAAAATATTGCAAGGGACGAACGACAGGGGCCTTGCCTCGGGCAAATGGACGAGGTGGTATGAAAACGGCTCTGTTGCAGAGACATGGGAATGTGATGATAAAGGAAAAAAGCACGGACCATATAGTAGGCTGAATCAAGACGGCAGCCCAAAAACAAAGGGATGGTTCAAACATGGAGATAGAATCGGCGATTGGACATATTGGGATGAGCAGGGGTACGCTAAAATTTCCCATGCTTTCTCCCTGGATGTTCCCGGTACGGTCGAAGCTTGGTATTCAAAAGATCAACTCGCCTATCGATATTTTTTGGAAGCTTTGTACAGAAGAAAAGACGGACAGGAAGTGTCATTTTACAAAGATGGTAAACCTAAGTTCAAGGGCGAGTGGTGCCACGATGTGGCCATTGGTGAACATGTGACTTGGGATGAAGATGGCAAAGCTTCAAGAATATCGTTCGAATACGGTCTACCTGAGTCATTGCGAAAAAATGAAAAATTGGCAGCCCGCATAGCCAAGAAGATAAAGAAGGCACGTGACGCATATGACAAAGAGGGCGTCTTAGCTTCCGAATATTCGATTGAGTCTGGGCAGGAAGGTTGCTACCTGGTTTTTCTTTGGAAGAAAAGCCTACTTGATATTACCGCGAATTTTGAACTTTGGTATATGCTATCCAATGCTTCGGGAGTGTTCGATGGACCAATGCTGATGGAGTTTCTTGCAAAGGCCAAACCTGAAAAAAACTCCGAAGATACATTTCCTTATCTTCCAGGGTGGAACAAGTGGTTGGATGATTTGGTCATGGATGTCTATATGAGAGATCCCGGGCCCATCGATGAAGCTTGGCACGCACTACCTGAAAAAATGAAATTGGGAGTTGCTACCTGCCTTGCCCGTTTCGGAAAAGACACGGGGGAGTTGCTTGCCGGTCATATGGACACACTCGTCGATAGTTATTTGCCTCATGGTGTTACTGATTCTATCGTTTGGCCATCTGATGACAGGACTTTCCTGGTGGAACGCAAGTTCCTTGAAGGAAATACGCACACAGCTGTGTTTGAAGAGTATATAGAATTTTTCGGTGGTATGGACTCCTGGATTGAAAAGATCGAGGCCAAGCTGGAAAAATTCGATGAAGATATTTATTTTCCTGTCATACAGGAGTTGCTAGAGCGTGCAGACCCTAAGGCGATTTCCAAGTATTGCAACATGATTCAGTTGAACAGTTTCACCCAGGGCCAAATCCATGATGTATTGAGCAATCCGCGCTTTACCTCTGACGAATTAGAGACCATAGCTCTTGGAATAGAGGACCATGGGTTGCGTAAATGGCCGGCTGTCTGCACTGCGATCATGGGCTGTCGCAAAGAAGGAAAGCAAGTTTCACAAGAGCTTTTAGATGCGTTGACGCTCGATACGCAAACACCTACATACTCCACTGACTGGTTCGAAAAGCCATTGCAGGGTTTGGATGAGGAAAAAAAGCAGGATCCTGGTCTGTTCGACCTGTTGCTGCCTACGGATCCAGGTTCATGGATGCCAAGCATGAACCTGATGATACAAGCGTTGTCGTGTTTGCCAAAGGAACAACTTCGTGAGGTGTTCGAAAGACATCTGCAAGATTATATGAAACTTTACGTGATTCCCTATCTGTTTCTTCTGCCTGATAGTGACCTTGTCGATAGATCCATCGAGATGATGGAGACTGAGCCTGAAGGATATCGGGAAAGGTGGACATACGGTATAGGTGAGTTGGGTAAATCCATAATACCCAGGTTCGAACAGATTTTGAAGCATACCAAAACCAAGAAAAAGAAAGAGGGTTGGTACCAGGCAATTATCGTAGCACTCAACCGAACGATCATAGATGAAGGAGACTTCGACGCGGCGTGGGACGAGCATGTTCGTTTCGATGTAATGAAGGATGATTATTACTATCAATTTTTAGAGCCGTTCATCAGACGCATTGTGTATCGTTTGCCTCGGGATCGCGCGGAAAAGATTCTGCTCAGAGGACTTCAGACAAGTTCTTACTACAGGGCGTTTCGGTGCATCTCTTTACATCCAACACAGGATGTTCTTCAGGCAGCGTTTCGACAACTCCTTCAAAAGGAAAAGTCACTGAAGTATGAACAACTCGATGCCATCAAAAAGGGTTTGCAGGGACTGAGGGACAAGCGAGAGTGGATTAAGTGGATTTTACTCAACAAGGGAGGTTCCGGCTGTAAGAGTGCTCTCAAAGATGCGTTGGGCGCAAGCGAATTTGATGAACTCGAAAAGGAAATTGCCGATAAAGGCGTACAGGTACCAAAAGAAATGGACCAGATAGATAGAATCATCACCATGGCCAAGCAAACAGCAGCAAAAGGGGATCGTATCTATCTGCTCAGGCCAAGTGATAAAGCCCCAAATGGGTCTGATCTCAATGTGAGATATGGCCCTGCGCCAGGCGTAGGAAAAGACCGGTGGCCGGTTTTCAACGATGAACCCATGCATCACCTGTTTACTTTGGATGTAAGGACAATGCCTGAGTTGAGCGACAGGGTAGGTGACGATTTTCGTACCGTATCGCTGTTTATTTCAAACCCGGACATGAACGAGGCATATGAGCCCTACAATAATGAGACTGAAATAATATTCTCTACGCAAGAGCAAGTAGATGCTGTGCCCGTGTTTTCCAAAGGTGTTGCCATAGACGAAAAAACCTTGGGATTCGATGTGGTAGCCGTGGATGTTGATTCTGGAGTTTGGTGTGAAGAATCTCGAGAAAATGATCTTTGCCAAGAGATATTTGGTGCAGGCGCAAGGGTACTGGGGGAGCCGATTTGGTTACAATCAGATGAATTAACCGATGGATCTTTTTTGTTGCAGTTCGATGAGAGTTTCGTTGATGTAAACCTTGGCGATAGCGGAGTAATGTACGTATTTTCTGACAGCGCTTTCTGGCAGTGTTACTAATCATGGCCGGACGATTTCTGAATTTCGGCACCAAATGACGGATATCTCAGGCTGGCCCGGAATTTCCCAGCCACATTCGGATTTCATTCGGCTATCACAGATTGGCTATCATCCTTGACATCACCCATTCCCGATGCTATGCGTTTATGCCCGCTGCGCTGTGGCGGAAGAAAGTATGCTCTGTGAAAAATGGATCGAAATCGCATTTGGAGAGATGGCCGAGAGGCTTAAGGCGCTGGTTTGCTAAACCAGTGTACCGCAAGGTACCGGGGGTTCGAATCCCCCTCTCTCCGTGCTGATACGCCCATAGCTCAGCTGGATAGAGCGTCGGACTACGAATCCGAAGGTCAGAGGTTCGAATCCTCTTGGGCGTGTTTTTTGAGGAGCCCTTGATGGCACGGGATGTGGATGATTTTTTCATGGGCCTGGCCCTCGAACAGGCGTACCTGGCATTTGAAGCACGGGAGGTTCCTGTTGGAGCGGTGGTCGTAAAAGATGGACAGGTGGTAGGACAAGGATTCAACAGCAAGGAAAGCACCCTGGATCCCACGGCCCATGCAGAGATTCTCTCCCTTCGCCAGGCGGCTGAAGCACTGGGACGATGGCGCCTTACCGACTGCATCGTATATGTCACTCTGGAGCCATGTCCCATGTGTGCGGGAGCCATGCTGGCAGCAAGGGTCTCCCGGTTGGTTTTCGGGTGCACAGACCCAAAGGCCGGTGCATTGGAAAGCTTATTTTCGTTGGCCGACGACCATCGCATGAATCACCAATTCGAAGTGCGCGGTGGAGTCAGGGCCAATGAAGCGTCGGAATTACTGAAGACGTTTTTCCGCGCCAGGCGTGCGAATCGTTCTTTTAAATGAATGGGATATATTTTTTGCAACCGGGCATCCGCCTGGGGCTTGGTTCAGATGACTTGTGTGGATCAGGCTCCGGGAGGTGGAGGAGAGATGGCCGAGTGGTTGAAGGCGCTTGCCTCGAAAGCAAGTGTACCCTTTGGGTACCGGGGGTTCGAATCCCTCTCTCTCCGTTGTGCAAAAACCGTGTAAAACGGTTGGTATAAACTACGGTTTGTATAAACCAATGATCGTCGCCTGACGGTTGTAAAAATTATTTTGGAGAGATGCCCGAGAGGCCGAAGGGGCACGATTGGAAATCGTGTGTAGGGCGACCTACCGAGGGTTCGAATCCCTCTCTCTCCGTATCCCGGCCTGGGACGGCCGGGTCCTGCGCAACGGCGAGTTACTAACCCCGTCAGGCCCGGAAGGGAGCAGCGGTCGTAACATCGTCCGTGTGATGCAGGGTTGCCTGGCCGTCCCTTTTTTTCAAAAGGCCCTCCTGACTGTGGGGGTGCGATGTCGTACCTAGTCCTTGCCAGAAAGTACAGGCCCTCTACGTTCGATGAAGTCATCGGACAGCAGGGGGTGATACAGACTCTGAAAAATGCCATACGTTTGTCACGAGTGGCCCATGCCTATCTTTTCACAGGGGCAAGGGGAGTTGGAAAGACCACGGTTGCCCGCCTATTGGCCAAAGCGCTCAACTGTGAAAAAGGCCCGACTCCAGATCCGGATATCAACTGCTCTATCTGCAAAGAGATATCATCCGGTGCGTCCCCCGATGTCTTTGAAATAGACGGAGCATCCAACACTGGTGTGGATGATGTAAGAGCGCTTCGGGACAACCTTCAGTACATGCCTGCGCGCAGTCGGTTCAAGATTTATATCATCGACGAAGTTCACATGCTTTCCAACAGTGCATTCAACGCTCTTCTAAAGACATTGGAAGAGCCGCCCGCACACGTAAAGTTTATTTTTGCAACCACCGAACCTCACAAGATTCCATTGACAGTCCTTTCTCGCTGCCAGCGATTCGATTTCAAAAGGATTTCTTCGGACGAACTCCAGGCTCACATCAAGCATGTCCTGGACATGGAAAAGATGGACATAGATCCTGAAGGTATCCGTATCATTTCAAGGCAGGCGTCTGGATCCGTGCGAGATGCGTTGAGTCTCACAGACCAGGTGCTCGCGTTCGGCGGAGAACATATCACAGCGGAACAGGTGCGCATGGCCTTGCACCTGACCGGATACGAGGTGTTCGAATCTCTCATAAGTTTTCTGTTGGATTCCGACCTGGAACAAATGATGAGGCTCGTAGAGAAGCTTTTCGACGAAGGCCATGATCTGAAACGTTTTATCGAAGGTCTTCTCTGGTATATCCACAACCTCATCCTGTTTTCCACACTGGACGATCCTGGAGACCTGGTGGACCTGCTCGAAGATGAGAGACACAGACTTCGACAACAGGCAGCCATGGCTCCTGTGCTGAGATGGCACCAGGTGTTCGATGTGCTGAGCCGGACAGCGGAGGAAATATCTAAAAACCCTTATCCCAGGCTGGTGCTGGAGACGGCACTTTTGCGATTGAGTGTTATCGAACCCATGGTGTCGGTGGACGAGCTGTTGACCAGAGTTGAGAATCTTGCCGCTGCTATAAATAGCCAGGCTTCGTCCAATACAAATACAGGGGCACCACCACCAAAACCTTTTTCAAGAACAAGACAACCCGTACAACCACACCCTCGACCTGTCCAGAATCAAAACCAGCAACAACACGAGGCACAAAAGCCCGATCCAAATAAAGAGCCGCCTTCGCAACCAGAACCCAAGCACGTCTTTGCTAAACCTGGATCCTCACCTGGCGCTGGGCTCAAGGGTATGGATGCCTGGAAGAAACTCGTGGACGAGATTAATTCCAGACGCCCTTCTCTCGGATCTTTTTTGTCCCATGCTCGAATTCGGAAGGTGGAACCTGGACAGATCATAATTGCCTTTGAACTAGATTCTTTTTTCGGAGAGCAGGTTAGGCTGCCCCGCAATAAAAAAGAAATCCAGCGCATGGCAAGCACGTTTTTTGGATGCGAGACACAATTATCCGTAGAAGACGCAGAGGAATCAGATTCACCCAGCCTGGCTGAAAAAACCGACAAGGCCCGGCAAAAAGAAATGGACGAGAAACGCAAACTGGCCATGGAACACCCTGCGGTTCAGGAGGCGATCAGGGTTTTCGGGGCAAAGGTCGAAAGGGTCGAGATCAACCCCGAAAAAGAAGAGGAGAAGACTCAGTGATTCCTAACATGGAACAGATGCTAAAGCAGGCCCAGCAAATGAGCGCTCGGCTGGAACAGCTAAAGAGAGACTTGGCGAAGAGAACTGTGACCGCGAGCGCAGGTGGTGGAATGGTCAAGGCCACTGCCAATGGAGCCATGCAGATAGTAAAGCTCGAGATAGAAAAAGAAGTGGTAGATCCCAACGATGTCTCCATGCTGCAGGATCTCATAGCGGCTGCGACGAACCAGGCCCTTTCAGAAGCTCGAGAGATGATTGATGCCGAGACTGCGTCTTTGACCGGCGGTATATCAATTCCCGGCCTTGGAGACCTTTTGGGCGGACTCGGGTTGTGAGATTTTTCCTTGGCTGACTCGATACAGAGGTTGGTAATCCTGCTCAGGCAATTGCCGGGGATCGGCGAGAAGACCGCTACAAGATTGGTACACGCCATCCTGGCCGCGGACCCCGAGTATGCCAGGTCGCTGGCTTTTTCCCTGGAGGAGCTGGTTCGGCTGGTCCATCCATGTCCTGTGTGTGGTAATCTGACTGAAGACGATCTTTGTCGCATCTGTCGAGATCCTCAACGCCAAAAGAATGTCATTTGCGTGGTGGAAAAGGTTCAGGACCTCATGGCCATCGATGCTTCCGGCGAGTATGGCGGCCTTTATCATGTGCTGGGTGGAGTGCTCAATCCCCTACAGAATGCAGGTCCGGATGAGTTGAGAATTGAAAGTCTCATGAACAGGCTGAGTGGTGACGTGCAGGAAGTGATCATAGCCACGTCTTCGAGCGTGGAGGGAGAAGCTACGGCACTTTACCTGAAAAAAAGAATAGAGCACAAGGGTATCACAGTGACCCGCTTGGCTGCAGGCATTCCGGTGGGAGGAGAATTGGAATACGTGGACCGATCCACCATTGGTCTCGCAATTCGCGGCAGGACGGAGATCAACTGATGCCTCGATATGGTGCCACCATCCATCCTCTCGTGGTGGAAGTGACACACCGTCAAATTCGTACCCTTAGAGTAATTTACATAATTATGAACCTTTTGTTGGCTGTCTTACTTGGGCTAGCCCTTTGGCTTGGCGGCCCGGCTGATTTTTCATACTTCCATGAATTCGATTGGATCAAGTTATTCCTGGCGGTTACCGCCTTAGTCTTGTTGGGCTTGGTTGTGCCTTTTTCCCGAAACAGACTTATCAAGCCTGAAAAGATTCTCGAGGTAGGTCCACAGGATTTGAAAAAGCTTGGACTTCCGGAAAATATAGACGAACGTATTGGCAGGCAAGCATTGTTTCTATCAAGATATACTGCCGGATGTGTTGCGACCTGGGGAATATGTGAAGCCGTCGGCCTCTATGGGTTGATGACAGGTATGATGGGGGCTTCAGGTTGGATCACCGGGTTGTTTTTTGCAGCACCGGCTTTCACTATGGCTTTGTTGCCTCCATCATCGTCTTCGGTTTTCACTGCCCTCGATACTTTCAATCAGGTGGAGTAAAAGATCAGGGTTGTAGAAGGTATCGTACATCGCCTGCCTTTTCCGGGCAGGAAAACACCATGGGATCAGTGTCTGAAATCGGCGCCCGACACTCCATTGTCTTTCCTTTGTTCACTGGGTCCGGGTCAGTTATGACAAGCACCATGGCCCCTTTTTTTACCGAACGGGGTTTTTCAATGTGCAACCCGACGATCCCCATGGAGATGAAGTCATCCGGCACCCGTATGGAACAATCATCCCTGGAAATATTCAAAGTGATAGAATGCCCTTTGCTCATGCCTCGTTCGATCCTGGACAATCGATAGGATTTTGCATCCAAGCTGTCTATCATGGAACCTTCGCACTCTTTTTCGTATCCAGCCTTAGCCAACAAGGGACAGTAACAGCCGGATATAAATAGCAGTGGCATCATGAAAACTGCGGCTCTTAGTGCCATTGACCTCATTGCGGTTCGTCTCCAAGTTCCTCTTCCGTAGACTCACTCTCTTGGTCAGGCAAGATCATCCTATCCACTTTTTCCATGGACTTACGGTCGCCGCACCTACGGTAGCCCTCCCTGGCAAACTGGAGCTTGCCCAATGTCAAGGCCCTGTCTGCAACCTCGCACCACTGAGAGCCGGCATCGTCTATACCAAGAGCCACAAGGCAACGATTGAATAAAAAAGCGTCTCCCTGTTGCACCACAGCCTCTTTTAGCATTTCTAAGCCTTCGGTATGCTCAGCCTTGGAAAAAAAATCCAGGGCATCGCTAAACCATCCTTGCTCATAAAAAGCCATGCCGTGCTTTATGAGAATTTCGGCGGAGATATCATCAGCATAGAGAAGTTTTTGCTTTTGTTTCATGTCAGGCAAACTGGATGTCGACATTTGAACCTCCTTGAACACAGCTTCAGTACTGTCTAACAAATTTACTTCAGATCTGAAAGGGTATTTGTTACAACGATCCAACATGCAAGATAAAAACCCAGCCATTGTCACGAAGCAACTCAGCAGAAATTTCGGAGACACTCTTGCCGTGGATCACCTCGACCTTCGAATCGAATCAGGCACTTTCTATGGACTTCTCGGTCCCAACGGGGCTGGAAAATCCACGACAGTTGCCATGCTCACCGGGTGTTTGAGGCCAACTTCCGGCACGATCGAAATCCTGGGGAAAAAGTTTGACCCTGATGCACCGTTTTTTAAATCATCCATGGGGGTGGTCTCAGAACAACCTCCCCTGTTCGAAAGGCTCAGAGGACCTGAGCAGCTCGTCTTCACCGGTCGGATGTACGGCATAGAGCGATCGGAGGCAAGGCAAAGAGCCGAGGACCTCCTTGCCCTGCTGGGACTCGATGTTCACTCGAAGACTCTCGTGGCAGACTATTCGCGGGGCATGAAGAAAAAACTCGCCATAGCCTGTGCACTCATCCATGCACCAAGGGTTTTGTTCTTCGATGAACCTTTCGAGGGTGTGGACGCATCGAGTGCCGACACCATCCGGCAGGTGTTGTTGGGGCTTACCAAGCGGGGAGCAACGGTTCTTTTGACTACCCACATAATGGAGGTTGCCGAAAAGCTATGCCATAAAGTTGGAATCATCGACAAGGGATCCATCGTGATAGAAACAGACCTTGCCGAGATGAAGAAAAGGGGGGAGAGGTTGGATGAACTCTTCAGGAAAGTCATTTCTGAGACTAAAACTCTGGAGTTACCTGGTTGGCTCATGGAGAAAAAAGATTCGTGATGTCATCCAATCCATCTGCGACCACGATCTTTCGTCTCATCCTTGGCGTACGGTTTAGAATCTTTCTCAGGAAATTCGGCAAATCGAGTTCCATTGGTATCTTAACGAGCTCCGTGTTGGCAATGATGCTTTCGTCGGGATTGGGGATCGGGTCCTGGTGGCTGTTTGGAAAAATGAACGGCATAGTATCGGATTCGACATGGATGGCTTTCAGCCTCAGCCTGTTTACCTTCCTCGTGGGCCTGTTTTGGATAATCTGGCCAGTGGTGGCGGCTCAGGTAGATGAGGCTTACGAAATGGAGCGATATTTCAGGTTCCCGATTCGTCCTTTGAAGCTATACACGATTCAACTCCTGAAAGGCCTGTTCGAACCCAATGTCTTGTTCTTCTATCCGATCATCATAGGCGCCATGATCGGAATATCATCATCCCTGGAACCGGACACTGGTACCATGTTGATATTGACCACGAGCTATATCTTCATGTGCGTTGCCACTGGACGACTACTTCTCAATCTCATGCTCAACATCATGACATCGAGGCGATCCGCCGAAATACTCTTTGCGGGTATTTTGACAGGTTTAGGACTCGCTGTGCTCATACCGTCGGTGGACGCATCATGGCTGTTTGATCGATTGGGAGAATTTGGCAACACTACCCAGGACATGAATCTGTTGGCCAATACCGCCAGGGCACTTGGAGTGACACCACCAGGTCTGTTGGCCCGTGGACTTGCTGCTTCAGCGGCCGGTGATTGGCAGGCAGCTTTGGGTGCTTCGGCTTTGATGCTGTTCTTTGCAGGAATAGCATGGTTTGGTGGTCTGTGGTTGTTGCTTCGGTTTTATCGCGGCGGCAAGGGCATAGGGTTGCTGGCAAGAAAGGAAAACCAAACAAGAAAAAAATATTCTATCAAGCGAACCGGTTGGCATCTTGGGTTGATGAGTGAACAAGCACAAGCCGTTTTCGAGATGGAAATGAGATCTCTGATTTCGAATCCAAAGGCCAGGATGCTCTTTGCCGTTCCGTTCTTCCTTCTAATCATTCTCAAAATAGTTGGCGCCAGTCAGCTGCTTTTGTTCGTGTGGGGTGACTCATGGGCTTGCATATTGTGGTCCATGCTGGGAGCATACGTGTTGAGCATGATAGGGGGACAGATCCTCGCCAATGGATTTGGATATTACTCCCACGCGATAAGATGGGTGTTTTGGTTGCCGGCTTCGCACCGGGCTTGGATAGTAGGACGAAACCTGGCCCATGGGCTTTTTGCTACAGTACAATTTGCAGGCCTTGGTATGGTCTTGTTTTTATTTCTGCCTGACACATCCTCAGACCTGCTCGCCTTGCCTGTCGGATCTTTTTTCTTTGGTCTGTTTTGCATGTTGTGTACGGGAAACATGCTGAGCGCTATCCATCCAAGACGATTCCACTTCAGGCTGGCACGACGCGACAGACCGGAACCTTCCTCTTTCTTGTGGATGATGGCGACCTTGGCTTTTTGTACCATAGTGACCATGGCGGTTGTTGGTGTCTTTGGTTCAAATAGCGTGCTTACAAATATAACGTTGTTGGTTTTGCCTCTGCTCGGGTGCTTTTTTTATAGAAGACTTCTTCCTGTCATGTCGATCATGGTTGGAAAGAACAAGGAGATCATCATTGGGGCGATAACAAAGTAGATCTATGGATTATCCACACTGAATCCACCTTTTGCCGAATGTCTCGATACAGCCGAATCCAGCAGCAAGGTCACAGGTCCGTCGTTGAGTAAGTCTACTTTCATGTGAGCACCGAACACCCCTTGAGAACAGACGATTCCTGATTCGTTTACACGCAGGACAAACCTATCCACGAGCCGAGATGCGGCGTCAGGCTCCAGAGCTCCAACAAAAGAAGGTCTTCTGCCTTTTCTGCAATCGCCATATAGCGTAAATTGAGAAACAACGATCATCTGCCCTGCTGTGTCCTTTAACGAAAGATTCATCTTGCCAGCGTCGTCTGGAAAGACCCTAAGGTTGATTATTTTGTCTGCCATCCAGTCCGCCACAGACTCGGTGTCTTGCTGACCGGCAGCCAGTAAAACCAGCAATCCGCTGTCCATGGAGGCGACCGTTCGCTCCTCCACCGTTACCTTGGCGTGCTCCACCCTCTGTATAACCGCTCTCACTTCAACCTCCAGTCTTTATCCTCAACTGATTTTACTAAACCTTTTTGCTCTGATATACAATCCGTCAGTAACATTTCGCCCGAGAAAGGAACGCCCATGCACACGGTAAAAGTGCTAGGTGATTACATTGACGGACGATTTCGCAGACCCCGAGGTGCCCAGTATAAAATCGTCTCCAGGGATCCGGGAGATACGGGATATCGAATTGGAAGCTTTTCGGTATATCCCGGTCACGTGGACGCAGCCATAGATGCTGCACAGGCGGCATCGGCCGAATGGCGCAAGATGGATTTGAGCGAGCGGGCAGACATACTTCGAAAGTTTGCGGCAGAAGTGGTAAACCAGCGTGAGGTATTAGCCCGAACCATCTCCGCAGAATCCGGTAAGCCTATTTGGGAATCCGCCCTCGATGTGGCAACCATAGAAGCGCAGGTGGAGACTGATGTAAGAGAAGGAATCAGGGCAACTAGTCCTTTCAAGGTCGGGGAAATTCGCTGGGGAGTCTATGGTTCGTGCAACTTCCGCCCTCTGGGAGTTGCTGCGATCCTGGGTCCTGCCGCTTCTCCCATGGATATTCCGGTATCATTGATATTGCCGACCCTGCTGGCGGGAAACACGGTAGTGTTCAAACCCTCGAAGCTGGCCCCGGCATGTGGCCAGGCGATCGCTAAGCTGATGGACGAGGTGGAGCTTCCCAAGGGTGTTTTCAATATGATCCAGGGAGATGCTGATACAGGTTTGAGGCTGGCGTGTCATGCAGCAGTAGACTCGGTGCTTTTTGCCGGTGCTGTCCAATCCGGGCGAAGGCTGTTGGAGGCTACGTCCGCTCAACCACACAAGTTGGTATCCGTTCAAATGGGCGGGGTCAATCCTGCTCTGGTGTTGGAAGACGCGGACATGGATCGGGCTGTGTACGAATGTGTAAAAGGCGCGTTTATGACCACGGGGCAGCGTTACACTTCCACCGGCGTCATACTCGTTGCGAGACAGCGATTCGAACAATTTACGGAGCTTTTTCTGCAAAAGGTAGACAATCTCAAGATAGGCTATTGTGATGAACCAGGGGTTTTCATGGGACCGTTGTTGAGCAAAGCAGCCATGGACAGGGCCTTGGACCGACAGGAAAAACTTCTTGGCATGGGAGCAGTGCGTATACACTTGGCTCGAGAGGTGGACAAGAAAAAGCCCGGCTTCTACCTGAGCCCATCAGTGTTGGTTATGAAGCGACCCATGCCCCTTGATGAGATTAGACCCATGGGCCAATCCTTTGGACCGGACGTGGTGGTGATTCCCTTCAAAGGAAGGTCAGAAGCGTTGAGAGTTGCAAATTCCACCTCATATCGCTTGGCCGTGTCAGTCATAACCGAAGATCCGGAACGATTCTTGAACTACTGCCAGGATCTGAACTTCGGACTTATAAATCATAATCTATCCACCACAGAAACGAGCATACGTCTTCCCATGGGAGGACAGGGCCAGAGCGGAAATCACCGACCCATGGGTGTGTTCAACCAGAGGAACTCCACCTTCCCTGTAGCATCCTTGAGAGCACCGCAAGCCTTTGATCCTGATCGAGTAATACCACCATACAAAGAGATGTAAGGCGCTATAACTCCAGCCAGACTCAAGGGTCGGTCAGGCCGTCGTCTTCGACCTCCTCTTTGGAGTGCTCGGTTCCATCATATTTTATCACTACGGGTTTTCCATCGAAATCGGTACGTACCAACACGGGACGAGACCAGATCCTGAACAGGGCCTCCATGGTGGGCTTGGCCCACTTCATGTCCAGGTCTAACCCCTCATGCCTGTGGGCAAGAAGCAACTCTCCGCGATTTGCATGGTTTGAATCCACCACTTCTATTATTGGTTGTCCGAAGTTGGTCAAAGAAAAAAGCAGCTTTTTCTTTATCTCCTCGAACTTACGAGTGGAAATCTCCCACTGGTCAGAACGTTGGTTGTAGTCGAAGCCAAACAGCTTCTTTTCGTAACAGAACTCCTCGTCCAAAAATTCATCGATGAAAGTCACGTCGTTGTAATGCCTGCGAACTTCAAATATTTTTTCCCGTCCAAGACCAAGGTGTTTGTTCCACCTGTGTTTGCGATCCATGTCTTCACATTCTGAAAACTCCTTGCCGAACCTGCCGGTATTCCATTTTTCCTCGATATAATAGTAAAGTTCCAGGCCCAGCTTGTATGGATTCAGTCGCCTGGAGCCCCCGCCGAGAGTTCCGGCGTGGGACTGAGCGAAGTCGATAACCTCCGAATCGTCCATGGCCTTGGTTGTCATGATGGTGGAGTGCCAGTAGGTGGCCCATCCTTCGTTCATGATCTTGGTCTGGCCCTGGGGCGCAAAGTAATAGGCTTCCTCCCTTATGATGCCAAGAATATCTCGCTGGAACCGGCTAAGTGGAGCATGCTCCATCAGGAACAGCAAAACGTCTCGCTCTGGCTGGGGAGGAAATCGCTTCGATCTTTTTCTCTCTTCCTGAAGCTTACTTTTCTGTTCCTCTATAAACTCGGCAGGATTGATGAATGTCTCTAAGTAACGCCTCGGAACCGGCAATCTTCCCACTTCTGACACAGGATGGTCTTCATTTTCGGGATCCTCAGACGATGCCTTTACCGGACGTCTCCTGATTTTGGACGAATGAAGGTCTATGAGGTTTTCCAATGACAGGCACGTGTCGATAAAATTTTCAACCGGTTCGACGCCATGCTTAGACATGTAACGCCTTATGCGAGTGGCATGGTTAGCCATCTCGTTCATCATCTTTCGATTTGTATCCTGGAAAAAGTTGTTGTTCTTGAAAAAATCACAATGGGCATACACGTGAGCCATCACAGTTTTTTGTTCCACGAGGGAATTGCCTTCCAGCAGATAGGCGTAACATGGATCATTATTGATGACCATCTCGTAGATTTTGGACAGTCCATAGGTGTAGCTCTTGGATAATTGTTCGTATTCCATCCCGAATCTCCAGTGGGGATATCGGGTTGGAAAACCACCGTATGCAGCTATCATATTGATAGTGTTGTAAGGCAACACCTCGAAAATGACTTCGAAGAAATCCAGGCCATAATCCTTGGCATATACTTCAATCTCTTCTCGCAACTCGGCCAGGTATCTGGGTAAAGGCACCTGGATCACCTCCCTTTGCCGAGAAATTCCTTGATGGAGCCAATAATAGCGTCTCGATCCGGGATCTCGCTCAACACCAACTTTTCTTCCTCTTCGCCAAAAGATTCCCGCAAATCCTTGATGAATTGGCCCGAGCCATATGGGCTCTCAACCTGCCCGTATCCAAACTGGTTCGAGTGAGGTATGATTCGTGTTTTCAACAGATCGACGCTCAACCTGGTGTCATCATTGGACCAATTGTCACCATCGGAAAAATGAAAAGGATAGATATTCCAATCTCCGGAAGGATAGTCAGACGAAATCATATCGGCACACAACTGATATGCAGACGATATCATGGTCCCACCGCTTTCACGTGTGTGAAAAAAAGTATCCCGGTCCACCTCTCTGGCCGCGGCATCGTGGGTTATATAGCGAACCTCGAGCCCTTGGTACTGACTTTGCAGCCAAGTGTCTATCCAGAAGGATTCGATTCTCACGATGAGTTTTTGTTCCTCACCCATGGACCCTGAGACATCCATCATGTAGATAATCACGGCGTTGGATTCGGGAATCCAGGATGTACGCCATGACCTGTATCTCATATCGTCTCTGATGGGTATGACGATGGGATTTTCAGGGTTGTATGCCCCCAGCGAAATCTGACGTTTCAGTGCAGCCTTGTACGTTCGTTTGAAATGTCGCAGCGATTCGGGACCAACCTTGTGAATGCCTGTGTAGCGAGATTTTTCCGCTTCCAGCTTGTGCTGTCCGCGAGGCTCTATCCTCGGCAACTCGAGTTCTTCGCCGAGGATCTCCGCCAACTCGTCTATGGTTACATCCACCTCCATGGCGTGCTGGCCGGGATCTTTTCCTGCTTGTCCCTGTCCCTGCTCGCCGTCACCCGGGGCCACAGGGTCGCCTATTTCGCCGTCTCCATGGCCGACACCGCCCTTGTCCTTGCTGCCATATCTAAAGCGGGGTAACTGGATCTGGGGAAGTGGGACCGAGACTATGTCCTTACCCTTTTTGCCAAAGATCTCACCTTGACTCATGTAGCGCTTGAGGTTTTCTTTGACCTTGCCACGAACGATGTGTCTGAACCTGGCATGATCTGCATCGATCTTCTGGGTCATGGCGCAGCCTTCCTGCCAAGGACGCCGATCAACAACAGCCTGGGAGTCACTCCCCGTCCTTGGCGTCTCCACGTGCGAAGATGGACGAGACATAGCTGAGAACATCAGTTGCACATATCTCGCAATAGCCGTGATTGCTTATGAGCCTCTGTTTTACCACGTCTATTTTTTCCTGAGTCTCCTTGTCCACCACTGAGCTGACCAGGCTGGATAACTTGATGGAGTCTTTCTGATCTTCGAACAATTTCAATTCCAGCGCCTTCTGGAGCCTCTCGTTGGCTCTGTAATCAAATGTCTTTCCCTCTACTGCCAGGGCACCTATACGATTCATCAAGACTGTTCTGAAATCATCCTTTTGGCTTTCAGGGATTCCTATTTTTTCCTCTATGGATCTCATGAGCCGCTCGTCGGCTTCCTCGTATTGTCCGGTGTATTTGTTGCGCACTTTTTCCTTTTGGGTGTATGCCTTGATGTTGTCGATGTAGTTTGCGCAAAGCTTGGTTATGGCTTCTTCGTCCGCAGAGATGGCACGCTGCACCTCATTTTTTACCACGTCTTCGTATTCCTGCTTGATGACGGTCATCAGCTCCTTGTATGTCTTCCTGGCTTCATCACTTGTGATGAGGGTGTGACTCTTGAGTCCTGCCTCTAGTTCGTTCAATACCAGGAATGGATTGATGCAACCCTCTCCCTTTTCAGACACCAAGGCATTGGAGATCTTGTCTTGAACATAACGGGGGCTTATTCCGTCCATGCCCTCCCGTTCGGTCTCCTTGCGCAACTCCTTTATGTTGTCTTCGGTAAATCCCGTGAGATTTTTCCCGTCATACAACTTCAGTTTTTGCAAACGGGTGAGGTTGTGTTTCTTTGGCTCTTCGAGGCGAGTGAGAACAGCCCACGCCGCGGCCATTTCCAGAGTATGCGGAGCGATGTGCTTGTCCGGAATCTTTTTTTCGTTATAGTCCTTCTGGTAAATGCGAACCTCTTCAGTAGCCTTGGTTATATATGGAATATCAATCTTGACTGTACGATCCCTCAATGCCTCCATGAACTCGTTGTTCAGTAACTTTCTGTATTCAGCTTCGTTGGTATGGCCGATGATCACTTCGTCGATGTGAGTCTGGGCGAATTTCTTCGGTTTTATGAGATGTTCCTGGGTGGCGCCAAGCAGGTCATAAAGAAATGCCACGTCCAGTTTCAAAATTTCGATGAACTCTATCAGTCCACGGTTTGCAATGTTGAACTCTCCATCGAAATTGAAAGCCCTGGGATCCGAGTCAGAGCCATACTCGGCAATCTTCCTGTAGTTGATGTCTCCGGTAAGCTCGGTGGAATCCTGGTTTTTCTCGTCTTTGGGTTGGAATGTGCCAATACCGATACGGTCCTTTTCACTCAGCACGAGTCTATTGACCCTCACGTGTCCAATGACTTTTTCCCAGTCTCCCTTGTACTTCTTTAGCAAGTCCTGGTAAGTAAAGCGGCAAAAGGGGCACAAATCACCAAAGTCAGGTATGGGATGATCGAGTTCCCTCTCGTCAATGCCCAGCTTGTCCAAAACCTTTGCTCTTTGCTCGGGCGGGATAAGCTTGAACGGCTCTTCGTTCATGGGACATGGAGTGTATTCATCCGTAACACCTAGCTTCCACGAATAGGTGTACAAGGCACCCTCGTCGGATCTACTGTATTTTTCCAGTCCTTCCTTGAGCATGCGAACAATAGTGGACTTGGACGAGCCCACCGGACCATGCAACAAAAGCACGCGACGCTCTGTTCCATAAAATCTTGCCGCGGACTTGAAGACATTCACAAGGCGCATTAGGGGAATGTCCAATCCATAGATAGCCTCATCACCCAGTGCGCCCGTAAAGAAATTATATCGAACTATCTTTTTCTTTGAGTCCACGTATTCCTCTGTACCGTATGACAAGACCATGTCATAAAGTCTTTGATACGCGGTTCTCAGGACCCTGGGATTGTCGGCTACCAGGCCAAGATAGTCCTCAAAAGATCCCTGCCAATGCAAAGACTGGTAAAGATCCCGGTCCTGCAACCCACCGATGAAAGACAGTAGTTTCGATCCGTCCGGCATTTTGAAATAGACCTCCCGGGGCCATCGATCACCTAGCCCCTGATAGTAGTCACTCTGTGATCATATCAGAAATCAAACAATATCCAACAAAGGGCAAGGATTTAATTTCAAAATATTTTCTGCAGGAGATTTGACAATGGTATTTCGTATCCCGATATTGTTTTAGACATGAAAGATTTTGAACAAGGACCCATCAGGCCACCATCGGAAGCAGGCAGCATGCTTGTGAGGGTCAGTCGCAATTGTTCATGGAACCAGTGCGCGTTTTGCCCCGTATACAAAGGAAAGAAACCGTCGAGACGAGGAGTCGATGAGGTTCTAAGCGATCTGGACGCCATGAGGGAGATCTACGGAGACCGTCCGAAGACTGTGTTTTTGCAGGATGCAAACCCGTTGATCTCAAAGCCCGAAGTCCTGGTCCAAATAGTCAAAGGTGTCAGGGAGAGATTTCCAGCCGTTGAAAGAATCACCGCTTATGCACGGTCGAGAACCTTGGTGAGACGATCCTTGTCAGAATTGGAGATGCTCCACGAGGCCGGCCTGGACAGACTTCACGTGGGCATGGAATCAGGTTGTGACCAGGTGCTTTCACTCGTAAAAAAGGGTGTCAGCCGAGCAGAGCAGATCGAGGCTGGACAAAAAGCCAAGCAGGCTGGGTTCGAGTTGAGTGAATATGTAATGCCAGGCCTTGGCGGAAAAGCCCTATGGGAACGACATGCCGAAGACACGGCCAGCGCAATATGTGCCATCAATCCAGATTTTACCAGGCTCAGGAGCACGGCTGTTATTCCCGGTACGCCCTTGGCGGATCTAGTAAAGCAAGGCAAGTTCATTCCCTGTACTGAATTGGGTTTGATAAAAGAGACGAGGCTGTTTCTGGATAAACTAAGGCGTGCAGAGACCAGGATCGAAAGTGATCACATCCTCAATCTTCTCATGGAAATCCGAGGAGATATCCCACGAGACCTGCCTTCCCTAGTCTCTGTATGTGACAGGTTGTTGGGCTTGGACAGGCAACAGCGCTGGACGTTTATCCTGGCACGGAGAAGTGGATGGATGGGCTCTTTGGATGATTTCCTCGTTCCCCGCGTCAATAGAGACATTTCGCGTCAGGTCTCTGTGGCCAAAGCGACCGATGAACAACTGGAGGAAATCTGTGCCGAATTGAGGATGAGAATGGTATAGCTTACACCCCCTCGCTTCATATTCCATGCATTGTGCCGATATTCTGACAGGTTCATGACCGTCGGAGGATGTCCGTGGAACATCGACTGGAAAATGCACGACCCAAGCTACTTTCGCTCAGGGCTAAGGCCTGGAGCATGACCGTGGAAGAGCTTGTAACTGTTGCTGATTCCATCTTCAGGCCCATGGACTATATCGTGAAAGGCAGCGATACGATACTCACCACCATGGAATCCATGAATATGGATGACAGGCTCATAAAACAAACCAGGATGCTTCTGAAAAAATATCCCGAGGCGTCTGATACCACGGCGGAATTTGAAATGCGGGAAAATTCGTGGATACCCATCCCCGGCAGTCTCAATCTTTCCGCCTCAGAGACGGAACCCCAGGAACAATCACAGGAACAATCTCCGCAAGAGAATCTGGCAGACAAAAGGATTCGGTCCCTTGAAAAGGCTGTAAAAAAAATGGGGGATCTCATGAAGGTCATCGACAATAGGCTCAAGGCCCTGGAGACAAGCTAGAAATGACCTAAGCTTCCTTCTCGCCGGACCCTTTTGAGCGCGAGCCAAAACAATACAATGGATGTGGGGCCGGCCACCAGGGCAAATACCAGCAGGCCCAAAAGGGAAGGCAGCACTTGGTCGAGACTTGCTCCCATCAACAACGTTTTTCTCATGGCTTCCAAGGAATGGGTTATGGGCAAAGCTTGGGCTACTATCTGAATCCAACCGGGAAGCACTGAAATGGGATAGTAAACTCCTCCCAGCAGGTAGCTTAGTCCCTGCACCATCCAGCCTGACGGATCGGCACGTTTGAACGCGAGTACTGCGCTGGCTGACATTATTCCCAGAAAGGAAAAACACACGATGCTCAGTGCAAGCACCAGCAAAGCTCCCGGCCAGTTTGAGTTGGTGAAATTGACATCGAACACGAAAACACCGATTGCCAAAGTAAGCACTACTCGCAGGGACGTAGACACAAAGGAGTACACGGTGCTCAAAAGCACGATCTGCCACGGAGATGTGGGTGTGGTGATCAGCGCCTCCAAAGTACCCAGCACCTGTGCGGACCTTATGGTGTCCGCAAACGACCTGATGGATACGTCCAGGTACGAAGAGAAAGCCACACCCACCAACACAAAGGGAAAATATTCACCACCGTATGGAGCCAGGCTTGGTATGGTGCTTTGACCTATCATCCTGGCAAAGAAATAAAAAGAGGCCACCATGAAGAACGTAAACAGAATCTGTCCCGCAAACGCAAGCCGATATGATACGTCCGTCCTGAAATCCTTGACCACGAAAGCCCAACATTTGCGAAGAATGAGCATCGTGTCACTCCCCGTCCACACTGTCTTCGGCCAGTGGATCATGATGCAATCCAAACATTGACCTGACTTCGTCGATGCATTCTTCTACCGGGCCTTCGATGGAGATTCTGCCATTGTCCAGCAGCGCCAACCTGTGACACCAATGTTCGATGGTCTCGAGATCGTGTGTGGCCATCACCACGGTTTTTCCCTGTTCTGCCACCAGCCGGCTCGCCACCAGAGACCTAACTCTCATGGCCGCCTTAGGGTCCATGCCCCTGGTCGGCTCATCGAGTATGAGCACCTTAGGATCGTGAAGCATGGCCCTGGCAAGGGCCAACCTGTGGCGCCAGCCTGTGGATAAATTTCGAAAGGACTTGTCCAGTTCAGACCCCAGGTCCAGCAAGTCCGCAAGAACCTCTATCCTTTTTTTTGCCTCGCGGTTGGTCAGGTTGTACATGGATGCAAAGAACCGAAGATTCTGCCTGGCGGTCAAGCGCCAGTAAAAGCTCCTCTCGTCATCCAGCACGACACCCAGGTTTTTGTGTACGAGTTCCGGCCTCTTCGTGGCGTCCTCGCCCAGAACTTTCACCACTCCCTTGTCAGGGGACACGGTAGCTGAAAGCAACCTGAGCAAGGTAGTCTTGCCTGCGCCATTGTAACCGAGTAGTCCTAATAAAACTCCTTGTTGTATCCGTAAATTCACCCCTCGCAAAACATGGATACGCCTGCGTGAAAAAGGATGGAGCATAATCTCGGAAAGGGACCGGGGTTGTGCAAAGGATTTGTACACTCCATCGATATGTATCACCGTATCCAAGTATTCTCCCTTTGTTTGTGTCACTTTTTGGCACTTCTCCCAAGCGCGCACAACAGATCCGGACAGAAACGATGACCCTTGTCCCGCCCGACCATGGGAACAAAGTACATGGCTGAGGTGCTCGGCGGCCACAAGGCAGCATTGATGGATGCTTGTGATGGAGAACAAATGGGCCCAGGGGGTAGGCCCCTGTTTACCCATGTGTTGTATGGATTTTCCCTTGTTCGGTCATCATCATCCACCAGACCGTCGAATCTTCCCTTGGCGATTTTTTCAGCATATGCTGCCGTGGCGTCACTACAGAGCTTCCAATCATGTATGATCCTGTTGTAAAAAACTGCAGCAATCTTTTCCCTTTCGCCATCAATCGTGGTCTCGGCCTCGATGATGGAAGCCAAGGTCAGCACTTTGTGTAGATTCGTGCGAAGGGCCTGTGCTCTTTTGCGCCGCTCGATGCTCCAGTTAGCATAGCGCCTGGCCACCATGAGTTTCAGCACTGTCTCGGCGTTCAGGTGACGAGCCAGGCCGTAGTTACCTGGGGCCAAGTATCCCTCGAGGCTCGATGACTTGATTCCCAAGGATTTCACGAATTGTTCATCGGTGGCAATTTGTAACAGGTCGCCCCTGATTGCCAAATCCGAATCCTCTAAGACTGCAGCTACCTGTTCCAGACGAAGTCCTGGTGGAATATTTAGCCAATGGATCACAGGGGTGCCTTTTCTCAGCACTCTCAAAACTTCCAGGGGTGTCATGTCGCCACGAAACTCCAACTGCCCCCACTTCAAATCATCCCCGGCATCCATGACCCAACGTACCCAATGATAGAAAAGATCAGGATGTTCGATGATTCGATTCTTGAACAAACTCTCGGTCACAGTTTTCAAATCCGCACCAAGCGGGATCTCCACGGAAATTGCCGAAGCCTTGTTTCGGAGTGGTGTTCGTGCCCAGCCGTACAAGGCATGCCCTCCTATCCAGCAAACTGAACCCAGCAGGCACATAACCCCCCCCAGTGCAATCAACCAACCACCCCTCACGAGTCACGCTCCCATTCGTTGGCATTGAGCTTCATCCAGCCCTCCAGGATGATGGCCGCTGCGACCTGGTCACGGATTTGCCTGCGACGAGATCGTTTGACATCGGCGGATTCCATTACTATGTCGGCCTCGAACGATGACAATCTCTCATCGAATAAATGCACCACAAGCCCATGACTTGAATGAAGCTTTTCAGCAAAATCCCTGGCCAACCTGGCCATTCTTCCTTCCGTTCCATCCATGTTCAACGGAAGGCCGATCACCACGGCTTGCACATCATGCTCCGCTGCAAGTTTCGCAACGGCAGCTAGATCCCTGGATCCTCCCTTCCTGACGATGGTAGTCAAGCCCCTAGCCATCCATCCACATCCTTCACTGATGGCAACGCCTATTCTTTTGGTTCCAAAATCCACACCCAGCAATCTCATGTCCGGATTATAATCCTAAAAGCTCTCATGGTCTAAAATCCGCGACACTGTCGCCATGATGTCACAGTTTTTTGACCATCTGTCATCAGTAAAACAAGACCACATTGTGAAAATTTTCAAAGTATTCCGTCGAATAGTTCATCTGCAAGCCGTTGGCATGATGATTGTATTATACGGTTGCCCAAAGGAGGGAATCATGAACTTGCCCATTTCCACTCGTGAGGCCATAGAACGGACCGACTTTGCCCTGACCAATGGCGTGCGGCAAATAAAAGTCCTCGATGCCATAAAAAAAGAACTGACCCGGCAAAGTAGATACCTTTCCAGGGCACTGAATGCCACCAGCGCAAAAAACCCAGATGACTTGGTTTACATCCCTGGTGGTCTGGATAATCCCACTGGCACCAGTCCTGCATCAGTTGTTGAACTGGAACAAATCCATCGTATGGAAAGGACTTGGAAACGGGTTCTGAAAATGGCAACAGTGCTGGAGCTGGAGCACAGAAAAGCGGTGGCAAAACGGATCAAGGCACAGGGCCTGTTCAGGCTTGCCGAGGTCCAGGCTGAGCTGCAACAAATTTCAGAACGGCTGGCAGCCATAAAAAGAGTGACCGAATCGGTCATGCTGGATCTGCAGGCGACTTCTCGTAAGGTCGTGCCGGTTCCGGCGTGAGACAGGATTCCTGACTCGGCCGCCGGATCTCATTCGTCTGAAACAATGCGGCCTTGTTTCATGGTAACGATTCTGGTTGCAATATCCGAGGCCTCTTGCCGATCGTGGGTTACATAAAGCAAAGTTATCCCAAGTTGTTCCTGAAGGCGAACAAGCTCCTTGCGCAGCGCTTGGTTCAGCTCCAGATCCAGGCTCGACAGGGGCTCGTCCATCAGGAGTATCTCAGGCTCCAATACCAGTGCTCTCGCCAGGGCCACCCGCTGCTGCTGGCCGCCTGAGAGTTCGGCGGGTTTTCTGCTGGAAAAATCCTTCATACCCACCATATCCAGTGTCTCGTGTATTTTCCGCTCTCTGTCGGTTTTATCAATACCCTTTGCCTTGAGGCCGAACTCCAGGTTTCCCTTGGCTGTCAGATGGGGCCAGAGGGCCAGGTCCTGAAAGACCATTCCCAGTCTTCTGTCCTGCGGTGGTACGAGTATACGACCATCTTTGGATACGAGCTTGCCGGTTATGGAAACACTGCCCGAATCAGGTGTAATGAATCCGGCGATGAGTCTCAGTATGCTCGTCTTGCCGCAGCCCGATGGGCCGAGGATCACCACGCGCTGCCCCTGTTCTATCTGCAGGGAGATATCCGACAGAGCCTTTTGTCCGGCATAGGCCTTGGACGCCGAATCCAGTTCTATGATTGTCATCTTGCCGTCCTTTTGCTCATCAGCTTGGGTATGGACCAGAGTATCCCTGCCGGCAGGAGCGTCGCTCCTATCATCAGCACGCATAGGGCTGCTATCAGCTGCGAAGAACCATTTGCCATCAATGTGAATATGCGCACCGGGAGAGTCTCGTGTCCTGGCGGATAGACCAGCATTACTATGCCGGTGTCCCTCAGGGAAAAGATGTAAGCCACGAGCCAACCTGCCAAAAGGCCTCGTCTGGCCAGAGGGGCGACTATTGAAAACAAGGTTCTCATCCACCCTGCTCCGGAGATCTGCGCGGCCTCCTGCATGGATTGTGGGATCTGCGCAAATTGAGTCACCAGTATCCTGCTGGTTAGGGCAGTGTATTTCGTCAGGTAGCCCAGGATGATTATCAACGCGGTGCCGTAGATGAAATTGGTCCAGGGGGTGTTCCAGAGGTTGATGAGCCCTATTCCCATGACCGTCGCAGGCAGGGCAAAAAGAAAAATTGTCGTGGAGTCTACGATTCGCCAATACTTTACCGTTCTGTTGTGTATGATATAGGCAGTAAAGAAGCCCACTAAGGTCAGCGTGCTTGCTGCCACAAGGGCATAAATGATGCTGCGAATCAGGCTGTCTCCGGCCATCTCCAGAGCCTGCACATAGGCATCTGCACCTTCTGACTGTATGAGCAGTACGAGCATGGGAACGACAACCAGGGCCAAAGCCATAGCGCTAACCAGGCCAAAGTAGAAAAATTTCATCCTGCCCAGCTCTATGCACGGCCGGTGCTTGGAACCTGCAAAGGGTCTTGGTTGATAGGTCCTGTCTTTAAGAAACCTGGCTTCGATTATGAGCACCAGCAAGGTTACCAGAGCCAGGGGCATGGCGGCTGCAGTTGCGGCCCTGAAGTCATAGAAGGCGGAAAACTGCGTAAAGCTTTCCACCGGGAAGACATCGTATCTTAGAAAGTTTGGCACCCCGAACTCACCGAAGGTCAGCAGAAAGACCAGCATGGTCCCGAGCAGAACCCCGGGCAGGATCATCGGCATGGTGACGCCCTTTATGACACCCCGCCAGCCAGATACGAGCCGGGCGGCTTCTTCCAGCCTGGGGTTTATTGTTCGCAGAAATACCATGGTCAGCAGCATGGGTATGGGTAGGAAGGAAGAAAATAGCACCAGGACGCATCCGGTGAGACCCATGATTTTTTGTGCACCTGCCAGATCAGCCCAGGCTACGGCCACAATATAGGGTGGTATCAAAAGAGGGATGGCAAAGAGCACTGCGAATGTTTTCCGAAAGGGCAGGTCTGTTTTTCCAAGAGCCAGGCCAAGGGGAACACCGATTATGGTGGCAAACAGCGACACCAGCAGCGACAAGAGCATGGAGTGAGCCATGAGTGTCCACTGACGAGGGGATGTGAGCACCCCCGTGTAGGCATCTATGCTGAGCTTGCCATCTGCAAACAGGCTGCTTGCGAGCATGGACAGCATTGGCAGAAGTCCTATTACACAAAACAGGATTACTGTGAAATTCAATGCTGCCCGTTTACCCAATTTACAGTCCCATCCAGGTCTTGAGGAAAGGTTGGATCTCGACCATTTTCTTTGCCACCTGGGCATAGTCTACTTTCATGAGCTTGATGTCTTTGAGTGCCTTGAGCTCAGGAGGTGTCTTGACACCAGGATGAAGAGGGATCTGTGCGCAATCGGCAAAGGCCAGCTTTTGTTCTGTCTGTCTGGACAAAAGGTAATCGATTAGCTTTTTTGCAGCCTGTGGGTGTGGGGCGCCCTTGATCAACATGGCGGTGTTGGGCACGATGAAGCAACCTGTTGCGTCTTTGCCTTGATCCGGATACACCATGGACACTGGTTTTTTCTGCCTGGTGCGGTTGACCGCATCGTCCGAGTCCACGAGGCTGAATTTGTACTGCCCGGACGCCACAAAGTCCGCGCTCTCGCCGTTGCTTGTGGATATGGCGACTTTGTTTTGCTTTAGATCTTGCATGAACTTTTTTGTCTTTGCCTCGCCCCAGATCGTGAACAATGCAGCAACATGGGACGTGGTGGTGCCGAACAGGGGATTTGCGATAACCGCTCTGTCCTTCCACCCTGGATCTATGTAAGCCATTATGCTGCCGGGCTTTTGATCAACATTGTTATTGACAATCAAGACCCTGGCCCTCGCGGAAAACCCGGTCCAGTTCCCATCGGGATCCTTGAACATGGGCGGAATATCTTTTGCGTTGGAAGAAAAATAAGGCGCGAGTATGCCCTTTTGCTTCAGAACCTCTGCCCGTATGGGTTCATTTGCCCAGTAGACATCAGCCTGCGGGTTGTCCTTTTCGGCAATGAGCCGGTTCATGGCACCGGTGCTCTTGGCCTCTTCGGTGTCGTAGATTGCCTTGACCTTTATCCCAGTGTCTTTTTCGAAGTCCTTGAGGATGGGCTCGGAAAAAACCTGGTCTTCCGAGACATAAACCGTGACTGTCTGCTCCCCTGGTGTCGGAGCTTGACGGCTTTTCATCAAGAACCATGCCGTGATAACTGCGACAATAGTGACAGTGACGAAAATGAAAACCGAATTTTTTTTCACTTGTGACCTCCTGGGAGCAAAGTTGGCGCAAGAGAGTATAACCCATATGAATGGCCAGTCGCCACCCTGCCGTAATCAGGTCTGATTCCCATCGGTTCACCTTGACATCTTTGTTCGTAACCATAAACTGTGACTATTGCTCGTGTGTATGACAACCATGGAGCCTGCCCATTGCGACCTGAGTCAATTTTGACGAGAATCATCTCATCATTTGTCAAACATAAGGTGATTTTTTTATTGTTGGCTCTGGTGCTGACAGCTCTTTCCTCGGCGGCTGCATACAATATACGAATCCTCACTTCCAGAAGAGCCCTTTTGCCCGCAAATGTGGATGTAACGAAAAGACTCAATGATTTTCTGAATAAATTCGGTTCCGCCAACGACCTCATCGTCGTCATACAGGGTGCCCCAAGGCCACAGATGGAGGAGTTCACCACGGAACTCGCCCGTCGTCTGGAAAAAAACAAAAATATTCGTTCGGTAAACGAACGTGTTGATATACTTTTCTTTCTCAAACACGCCTATCTTATGATTCCACCTGACACGCTCGAGCAGTTTTCGAAGGTGGTGGATTCGCTCATAGGAGTGAGACCTCCGGACAAGCTCAACGACTGGGCAGACGCATGGAAAAGAACCGCAGACTGGCTGGAAAATCCTCCAGACCTGGGTTCTCTGGATATTGATATCAAAAGCGCAAAAGAGGGCATGAATCTGGTTCAGTTCGTCCTGGACCAATGGCTCAGATGGCTCGATGCCCCAAAAGCACCGAACTCCATCTCATGGAATACCTTGCTGGCCAGCCACGGTGCCCAATCCATGTCCAGCGGTTATTACTCTTCCAGGGATGGAAAGCTTCTGTTTATGTTTGTCAGACCCAAGGATTCATCCGAAGAGTTTGAGCACCTCAAGCCCTTCATCGACGGGGTGAAAATCAATGCAAAAGAACTTCAGATCGAATGGCGCAAACAAGGCAAGACGCCCCCTCAAGTGGGACTGACCGGTCTGCCCGCCGCTTCGTTCGAGGAGTTTGTCGCGGTCAGACATGATATCAAGCTAACCATAACCACTGCCATCGGGCTCATCATCCTGTTGATCCTCATATGGTTGCGTTCGGTTCGCTGGGCCATCGTGGTGTTCGTTCCCATGGCATTGGGAGTGGTATGGAACATTGGCGCTGCCTACCTGATCCTTGGACATCTCACAATCATTACATCCGGCTTCACCGCTATTCTCTTTGGTCTTGGAATAGACTACGGCATTTTCATGAGCACCAGGATAATCGAAGAAAGGACCCATGAGCAGGATTTGCTTGCAGCTATCGTCAATGGAACGGTGGCATCGGCAAGGGCGCTGCTGGTTGCAGGTGGTGCCACCGTGCTGATATTCGTATCACTTTCCTTTGTGGAGTTCGATGGGTTTTCCGAGTTGGGTATCGTGGCTGCAAGCGGAGTCCTGCTGGTGCTGGTGAGCACTTTCGTGCTTCAGCCCATCGCTTTTTTCCTTCTTCCTCCAAAGGTAAAATCGCCAAAACGATTTGCTGCGGAAAAATCCTTTCTTGTTTCTGAAAAAGTATCGAAAGGAAAAGTGAAGTTACTTCAGTCTGCCAACGTCTTATTGGTGTTGGTGGCTGTCTCGGGAGCGGTGCTTGGGGCAATTGCTGCGTTCCATATACCGTTCGATTACGATGTCATGTCTTTGTTACCAAAAGATTCCGAGGCCGCCAAGTTGCAAAGACTGATGTTGAAAAAAAGCGATTACCAGGGAGAGGTTGTGATTTTTACGGCCAATTCCATACCGGAAGCCAGGCAGATGGCAAAAAGGGCAGCAAAACTGCCCGCCATCGCACGGGTTCAAACCATCACGGATATTTTCCCGAAGGATGCCGCTCAAAGAGCACGTACAGCACGTGACATAGGAAAGAAAGTTGACGAATCTGTCTATGCGAGCCGGATTCGTTCTTTGGGTGATATCAAACTCGAGAAAGAATATGACCCAAAGATCCTTCACACTCTGGAAAAACTCCAGGAGGTAATAGAGGATGGCCAGGAACAGGCTTTTTCTGCAGGCCATGCAGAGCTGGTCAAGCAAATGGAAAAAATTCTGGACCAGATCGAAAAAATCAATGATCGCTGGAATGAGAATCCCGACAAGAGCAGACAACGTACACGTCTTTATGTAGGCAAACTCGCACAAGCCGGCAAGTCGGCGCTGGATGTCCTGAAAGCTTGGAAGCAGGCATCCATACTCAATCCCCGCGATCTTCCTTCCAATCTCTACGACCGGTTCTTTTCCAAAGATGGTCAGGTGGCCTTTTATGCTTTTCCCGCTGGAAACATTTATGACACAAAGGTGCTGGATGAGTTGATCAAGCAGGTCTACTCAGTGTCTAAAAACGTTACAGGCTTTCCCACCACTCACCACGTGTTTTCCAGGATGGTTGTATCATCTTTCAGGCACGGTTCTGTGGCGGCAGCTATCATCGCGCTTTTGTGGATTGCGCTGGTGTTCAGAAGATTCAAGGGAATACTCATAGCATCCTTACCCCTCCTGGTGGGTGGCGGATGGATGATGGGGATCATGTACGTGGCTGGAATGAAGTTCAACTTTGCGAATATAATCGGTCTGCCTCTGGTCATGGGGCTGGCCGTGGACTATGGCGTGTGGTTTGCGCATAGAAAGATGGAGATGACCGACATGGGAGGATGGCAGATCGCCTCTATTGCAGGAAAGGCAATTTTACTCGCTGCCGGCACCACCTTGGCAGGACTGGGTGCCATAACCATGGCATCTTACCGAGGGGTCGCATCTATGGGAGTGGCCATAACCATCGGACTTTTGTGTTGTGTGGCCTCTGCTATGCTGGTCTCCCCGGCCATAGCTCAGCTTATTTACCGGAACCAGAAAGAAAAGGATGAGGGGCATTGATATGATGGCAAAAACAACATTAATAACACTTGTGACACTTGCTATTCTGTCGCAAGCGCACGCCACGGAAATTTTGGTATGTTACCCGGGAGGTGGAAACGTCAAACCTTCCCAGGCTCAACCCACCATGGCAAGGATGCTATCGGCATTAGAATCCCTGGGAGGTTGGCCAGCAGGCACCTTCGAACACAAGTTCACCACAAAGCTCGACCAATGTCTCAAGATGTTGGATGAAGACAAGCCCGCATATGTCATAACCTCTACTGGGTTGTTCCTTCAGCGCAGAAAAAAAGACAAGTTGGAGGTCTTGGTGCAGCCTGTCATCGCAGGATCAACGGACGAGGTATATAGAATTCTTGTAAAAAAAGGATCCGCATCAAAACTACAGGATCTCAAAGGTAAGTCCCTGGGAGGATCTTTGCTTACCGAGTCTGAATTTTTGCATAGGATAGTTTTTGAGGGCAAAATAGAACCTGGAACGTATTTTCAGCTCAAACCTTCCAAAAGGACCTTGAGGTCTTTGCGGAAATTAGCCAAAGGAAAACTGGACGCGGTGCTCGTAAACCAACAACAATTCAGCGCACTGAGTTCTTTGCCCTTCGCCGCCGAAATCGAACCGATCTTCGAGTCCAACCCTTTTCCCCTCGTGGGCCTTGCTGCTGCGACAGACAGGACCAGCGTACAAGACAGAAAACGAATGGCTGAGGCCTTGGGTAAATTGTGCAAGAGTGCACAAGGCAAAGACATCTGCGACATGTTTGGTCTGGAGTCTTTCAAACCTGTAACATCACAGAATGTGTACATCGAGGTTGAAAAACTTTGGGACAGACGCTGAAAAACTTCAGGAATCGTTTATTATACGGCCTTTTTGCCATTACCTTGACCGGTTGCAGGATTTCTCTACCCAAAGATATCTACAAACTCGAGGGAATGGAATCACGATGTCAGGACATGGACCAGGACGATCTTCTGGCCAGGATACGAGGTTTCGACATATCCACTCCCACATCTGAACTTCACTGTGCCCTTTACTTGTTGAGAACCATGCGTGCGTCTTCCATTCACGAGACCTCGGCTCCTTCCAAGGTGTGCTATTTGTTGGCCGACAGAGACAATAAAAGATCGAACAAGGAGCGACTGGCATCTGAAGGAGTCAGGTGGGCCCAGGTAGCACTGGATGGAGCTCCGGCGCAAGCCCTGTATGGGATCAGAGGAGACGAAACCGAAGAGGAAGGTCGTGTCAATTATTACCTGGCTGTAAATCTCGGAATAGCCGTACATGATCACACTGCTCTGGCCATCAAAAACATCAATAGGATCGTAAAAGCACTGAAAAAGGCCATCCAACTGGTGCCGGACGAGGAGAAGGGCGGACCACTCAGGGTTTTGGGGCTACTGTATCTCGTGGCCCCTCCGTGGCCTCGCGGTATCGGAGATGGAGACAAGGCGCTCGTACTTCTCAAACAGGCGGTAGCCTATTATCCGGAGCATCCTCTGAATCACATATTTTATGCCCAGGCCCTGTGGGAAGTAGAGGAAGATGACGCGGAACAGGATATTAAAAGGGAAATATCCATTGGCGATAAACTCCTGGCAGACAAAAGATGGTGCGGAGCAAAAGCCAGATGGAGTAAGTTGCTCAAGAATCTGGCCAAGGAGGCTGATGTGAACCTTGTGCCGATAAAATGATTTTCTGCTCCAAGTGGGGGAACTCGACTATTTGATATTTTCACTGTATAAACCAAGTAGACAAATATTCAGATTCGCCGTGTAGCCTGGTCTTTTCGGCATGGCGGTAAGGAGGATGCGATGAAGACGACACAGAAAGCGTTTATGCTGATATTAGCTGCTGGCTTGGTTTTGCCTGCGTGTATGATGACGAGTACCCACGAGGAGATACTCAAAAAAAACAACGAAAAACATCAAACAGCCATGGAACAGTTGGAGGCAAAACGTAAGGAGCAACAGGAAGCGAAGGAAAAGTGCCAGGCCGAACTGGCTGCCTCTATAAAAAAGGGCGACGAACAAGATGCCATGCTGGCCTCCATGAGCATGAAAATCGACAAGCTCTCGGGAGAAAAGGGCCAACTCAAGGCAGAACGCCAGGAGTTGAGCAAAAAGCAGCAGGAACTGATGGAGCAGGTAAACAAGTTGAAACAGATGAGAGCCGCTGCTGAACGACGAAATGCAGAATTTCGCAAGCTCATGTTCAAGCTCAAGGACATGATGGACGCGGGAACCTTGGAGGTCAAACCTCGAAACGGCTTGCTGGTGGTGAGAATGGCTTCGGATATCGTGTTCGCTCCAGGCTCGATCAGAATCAAGGACGAAGCGAGAGCGGCGCTGGAAGAGTTGGCCCATACTTTAGCCACTTTCGAAGGCAGGAGGTTCCAGGTCATGGGCCATACTGATTCCAAGCCCATTCACTCAGCCAGGTTTCCGTCCAACTGGGAACTGTCGACCCAGCGTGCGGTCGAGGTCGTAAAGTTGCTGGTTCAATCCGGCGTCAAACCGGAGATGATCTCTGCCGCAGGTAACGCTGAATTCGATCCTCTGGTGGACAACGACACCCAGGAAAACCGCGCATTGAACCGCAGGGTGGAGATAGTCTTTCTGCCGAAGATAGACGAACTGCCTGGATTCGACCAGGTTTTGTCTGAATAAATAGGCTTTGCTCATGGCGCGAGGATGGCTGTTTACGGTGGTACGATGATCCTGGTGGATTCGGACAACAAGGTGCTGTTCGAGTTGGATCAGGACAAGGTCAAGCAGGTCAACCAGAAGCTCTCGGACGAAGGATTTTGATATCTGGTTCTTGCGGCGAAGCCCATGCTCAGGATCCGAAGCTCCTTTGGAATAGCTCTTCTATAGCCTTGATTCCAGCATCTGTGACATTCCTGGTGCCGGTCCCGCAAAACCTGTACTGAGTTATTAAAGGTGGATCACAAGCCCGCCAATCATCTCCAAACCATTCATACCAACACGAAGAGGGCTGATCGAACACCCAGATGGGTTTTTTCTGCTGCTTTGCCAGCTCAACGGCCCAACCCGTTCCACCCTTGACCGTCCCTCCCTGAAGTACCTCTCCCACGCAAAAAACTTCTCCCGCTGGATTCACCTGGTGCCAAATGGTTTGAAGGACTTTTTTCATTGTCTCGGAAGAATTGAGTTCCCTCTTGAGGCGGTGTACGAGATAGGTCCAACTTACATCTCCCAGGGCGAGTTCCTCGTCTGTAAGCTCCACGAGTCCCCTTGTCCTGGCTACCTGCCTGCCGGCAAAACTGAAGTTTCTCTCTGTTAAGTTACGTTCTTGGGCGCACCTTCCGAAGATCTCTTCAGCACCTTGGGCACCGCCGGATAAAAGAGTAAAGTCGGAAGGTCTCCTGTGAGTGGTTTTCCCCTGTTCCATGGGCCTGAGACCATCGGGATGAAGCATTAGTTCACCACCATCAACATCATCACGCGCAAAAGCTCTTGCCAACTTTGCGATAATGGCTGTTGACGAACCAGTACCCGCAGATTTCATGGATACCGACTGAAGTACTACCACCAGGTCCACCAAATTTTTGGGACATAGAGCATCCATATCATCATAGGGACTATGCCCTGTTGAAAGCATGGAATACCAGACAGCTAGATTGAAATCCCGGGCAAGTTCTGCAAGCACCGGAATGTCGGATTCACGGTTTTGTGGCTCCATCCCATCCACCAGCAAAAGCTTCGGTTTCAACCCTAGGTGCTGTTTGTAACTCAGCAAAGCCTTGGTCAATCTCTGTGCATCGATGGGTCCTGGTGGCATGGCTTGTATGGCCCTGTGCCTGGCCATATCCTGCATTGCTTCTAGTTTTTCGGTCGTATTCAATGATGAAAGCCGCGACAGGGAAAGCTCGTCATAATGAGACTCTACCTGGACTAACTCATGCCCTATGGCAACATGAAATATCTCATGACCATCCAACATGTGCTCTATGGCAAGCTGTACCAAAAAGGAGGTCTTGCCGACCCCGGCCCTGGCAATAACGGCACCCATCTCTTTCGGACCGAGGGCTTTTTCTGCACCTGCAAATATCCAACCACCAAGCCAGGCGTCCTTGTTCCATTTCATTGAGTCCTCCCTGGCTTCACAGTCCTGCCGCTTTGTTGCGACGGGCCTGTTCCATGAGTTCCTCGGCCACCTGAGGAGGAACGATTTGGTATTTGGCAAACTCCATTGTAAAGGAAGCCTTTCCTTCTGTGGCGGATCTCAATGCCGTAGCATAACCCCACATTTGTGCAAGTGGGACTTCCGCCTCAATTCTAGAGAGTCCACCGTCCTCCTGCTGTCCAGCGATTATTCCTCTCCTCTGGCTCAATCCAGCAAGAACACCCCCGGCAAATTCCGGCGGTGACTCAACGGAGACTCTCATGATCGGCTCTAGAATTTGTGGTCCGGCCTTGGATACGGATTTTTTCCAGGCTCCACGCGCTGCTTCGAAAAACGCAACTTCTTTCGAATCCACCGGGTGGTGTCGACCGTCTTCCAATACCACTCTTACCTGTACCATGGGTGCCGAGATAAGGGGTCCTTTTTTTATGGCACTCTCGAAACCTTTTTTCACCGAGGGTATAAACTGTCTGGGGATGGCTCCACCTGTGACCTTGTCAACGAATTCGAAATCTCCTTCTTCCATGGGTTCCAACTTGCCCATAACCCTACCAAACTGCCCTGCGCCGCCAGTTTGTTTCTTGTGGGTATAGTCAAAAGAAGAGACCCTGCTGATGGTCTCCCTGTATGCGACCCTGGGAGGTGAAGTGAGAACCTGTACTCCATACTCTCTTCTCATGCGCTCCAGGTATACATCCAGGTGGAGTTCACCCATGCCGCTTATGACCGTGTCTCCACTTTCTTCATCCACGTTGGTCTGAAAAGTGGGATCTTCTTTGGTAAAGCGCCTCAGTGCCTTGGATAGGGCACTTTCATCCACCGAATCGGCCGGCTTGATGGAAAGGGAGATTACCGGATCCGGCACCTGGATAGGGGTCATGGCGAGGCGCTGTTGCCCATCGGTAAAAGTGTCGCCGGAACGGCAGTCGATGCCGAACATGGCAACTATGTCTCCTGATTGAGCGGATGAAAGTTCTTCCATTCTATCCGAATGCATTCTAACCAGTCTGCCCACTCGGTGTTTTTTGCCGGTGCGAGCGTTTATCACCGTATCGTTTGTTTTCAAAGTACCCTGGTAGACGCGCAAGTAGGTCAGTTGACCATAACGACCATCCTCGAGCTTGAACGCCAAGGCCACCATTGGTTTGGTGGAATCCGAACATACCTCTACCTGCTGACCGTCCGTGTCCAGGTCTGTGGCTTCTTGTGGAATCTCATAAGGGGCAGGCAGGTAACGCACTACCGCGTCCAGCAATGGCTGGACGCCTTTGTTCTTGTAAGCTGAGCCCATCAAAACAGGCACCACCTGTCGCTTGAGAACGGCGGAACGTAAGGCACGATAAATCAACTCGGCCTGGACCTTGTTTTCGTCTTCCAACAAGGCTTCTGTCAGTTCGTCGGAAAACATGGAGACGGAATCCAGGAGTGTCTCTCTTGCCTCTTGTACCTCTTGTGTCATATCTGCAGGAATGGGAACCTCAACGACCTCCTCGCCGTGCTCTCCCTCGAAGGTCATGGCCTTCATCTCCACCAGGTCGACGATACCATTGAAATCAGCACCCAGACCAATGGGAAGCTGCAGGAGAACCGGATTCAGGCCCAACTTTTCCCTCAACTGTGCATGCACACGTAGTGGGTCCGCTCCTACTCGATCACATTTATTTATAAAAGCCAGCCTGGGCACCTTGTACCGCCTCATTTGTCGATCCACGGTAAGGGACTGACTCTGTACTCCAGCCACGGCGCATAGGACCAAGATGGCACCATCGAGCACTCGCAACGCTCGCTCCACCTCTATGGTGAAATCCACATGCCCAGGGGTATCAATGATATTTATATGGTGTTTGTTCCAGGTGCAGTACGTGGCAGCGGAAGCGATGGTTATGCCTCGCTCCCGTTCCAATTCCATGGAATCCATGGTGGCACCTACACCGTCAGACCCACGCACTTCGTGCATACGGCGTATCTTTTTGGTATAGAATAGAATTCTCTCAGTCAGGGTCGTCTTGCCACTGTCGATATGAGCCGAGATTCCAATATTCCTCAATCGTTCTGCGCCGTTTTTCACGGCCTGCCTCCAACCGCCCCCGCTGACAAAAAGACTGCCCGATTTTCGTGCCAGATTTGCGTGAAGAAGTCGATTCAACCGGCAGTCCGATTCCCTTATTAACAAGGGAACGTTGCTAATACGCGATTGAGACGGTGGAATCAAGTACAAATATTATCTTTTATAAAATTTTAAAAAAATATATAATTATTTCATTCATCAAGACAAATCGTGGAGAGTCAAATGAAAAACATGTCAAGCGTGCTGATAGTGTTTGTTGCTTTCTGGATCTTTGTGATATCGGGGTGTAATAATCCCGAGCAACAACAGCAGGATCAACCCAACATTGTCACCAGCGCATATTTTTCAATTGATCCTATCAATCCGGAAAAATCCATCCTGCCCCTACCCAACATACTGGCTCTGAACACGACAAACACTCCTCCAACTCTTAACCTCAAGAGTTCCATGTGTTTCGAACCTGGTTCGACAACCGAGCAAAGCCTTGACGAACTACAGGACCTGAATGGTTTCAGCACCTATACGCCGGGCAATATCATGGCTTTCTTCGGAAGGGAACTGGATGAAAGTTCCATCGAGGGGAAGGTAGTACTGGTGGACCTTGGAACGTTTGGTGCCGGAGGCGTCGACGCGCGACTGGATTCGCCCATACCGGTCAGCACCATGATGACCAAGACACCTAAGTACTTGAACGGCTGCGACGCTGAACCTGCCATGATCCCCACCATGATCATCACTCCCATGAATGCCGATACTCACCTTCCCGTGGTACTCGAGGGTAATCATCAATATGCCCTGGCTTTTCTCAAGGGCATCCTTGATTTGAACGGAGACGAGGTGGAGCCTTTCTATATTTTTCTTATGATTCGTTCTGAAGACGAGGTGGATATACCCGAACTTCTTCCGGTCCAGGCTGCATATTCTCCGGTACTCGATGCGTTTGGGTTGATGGGTATAAAACGAGAGGAGATCATTCTCGCCTCTACTTTCAATACCCAGTACACGGACACCGCTCTCGCTGATATTTCAAATAGACTTGGAACCTTTGGGGACAATGTGGACGGAACACAAGTGACAATACCTGCTGCGACTTTACCTGTCCCTCCCCTGGACGCAAGGGCTTTTCTCGGTGCCATAGGACTGAGTTGTGAAGCCATAGGTGCTCCCGACCCTGATGGTGATGGTCCCATGCCGGCTTGCCCCGGTATAGGAACCTTCATATCCGGGCAGTTCAAATCTCCAAACTTCCAACAGGAAATGGATATTGCCCTGCCATACCAACCCATATCCGGTCAGCCTGCAAAGGTACCTGGCCGCTTTTCAAACTCTTATTCACCGGCGCTTCAAGGCCACAAGGACATCAGCTTCCTTGCCTCAACTCCCAATGGTCAACAAGGACCCTACCCTGTGGTTATTTTCCAGCATCCTTTGACACCAAAGGACCCGGAAGAAGCTGCCTCTGCAAACAAGATGTCCATGATGGCGCTTTCAAATGCGTTGGGCGCCAATGGAATAGCCATGGTCGCCATCGATTCGGTACTTGCAGGCGACCGGCAGGTCATGGTCAAAAACACGCTTACTCAGGGCACGGAGCTATACTCTATTATCAACTCCGACTCCATGGTCACTAGGGACAACATTCGCCAGACCGTGGTGGATATCCTGCAACTGGTACGGGTTCTCAAGTCATGTACTGCCGATACCTGCGGTGGCTTGAACATAGATCCTGACAGGATCTACTTCGTGGGAACATCCATGGGTGGAGTCATCGGTACTTTGTTTGCCACAATGTCTCCCGATGTCAAGAGAGTGGTGTTGAATAATACTGGCGCTGGGCTCGTGGATACTTTTGCCTCATCGCCTGTTTTGGGACCGGAACTGGCCTCCATGTTGTGTCTGGCAGGCGTGATAACCAGCGACTGTTGTTCTGCTCACGATTGTTCGTCAAGCGATCTGCTTTCAGATCCTGGTTTTGCACAATTCAGGATGGTCACCCAGTGGATGCTGGACCCGGCTGATCCTGTCAACTATGTAAATGCGCTGGCTTCGGATATCACCGCCGGAAAAAAACGGGTCCTGGTACAACAGGCTGATGGCGACATGGTGTTTCTAAACAGCTCCACTTCCTTGCTCGCCGGATTGCTGGGACTTTCACCCCAGGGCGATGACTTCAAGACATACGATCCAGGTGCCTGTGGAAATGTGCCTGGAGGCGCACACGCCATGCTTTTGCATAATTGCGGGGCTGGCACTGTGGCCATGCAGACGGATCTCGTAATGTTTCTTCTCGCACCTTGATGCCAAAGATTTTCCATTTCAGTATTTGATTGAATCTTCCACTCTATGATTGATTCCGTGATTCTTGTATCCAGAGTCCGGTCATGCTAGGCAAGGATTTCGATAAATTGTTTTCATCACGGCCTTGCATCGAGGAGTGGCAACATGAACACCAACACTGATTTCGCACACGCTCTTTCTCTGGAGTTGAAGCTCAATCAAAAAGGGGTAGAGGCGGTTTTGAACCTCTTGTCCGAGGGTAACACAGTACCTTTTATCTCTCGATACAGAAAGGAGGCGACCGGCGCCCTGGACGAGGTCCAGATCAGACAGATCTCGGAGAGAAACTCCTACCTGGTTGACCTGAACAACAGACGCAAAACTATCTTGGATTCCATCGAGGAACAGGGAAAACTTACGACTCAACTCAAAAACCAAATCATGGCTGCTGACACAAAATCAGCCCTGGAGGACTTGTATCTTCCATTTCGCCCCAAAAGGCGCACCAGGGCGACTAAGGCCAGGGAAAAGGGTCTGGAACCTCTGGCAGATATCATCTGGAAGATGGAACCACATGGAGATCCCCAAAAAGACGCTGTAAGATTCGTGGATCATGACAAGGGCATAGAGGATGTGAACGAAGCACTTGCCGGAGCCAGGGATGTGGTTGCAGAACGAATCTCCGAAAACGCCATAATCCGAAAGCTTGCCAGACGGGAGTTTTCCCAAAACGGTATACTGACAGTGACTGTGGTCGAAAAGATGCGCGATAAGCCGACCAAATACTCGCAATATTATGATTTCACCGAACCCATAGCATCTATCCCCTCCCACCGGTACCTGGCCATTCGTCGTGGCGAGTTGGAAGGCGTTTTACGTATAAAGGTACAAGTGGACGATCAGCGCATCCTGCGTGAAATGGAACGAGTGCTTGGCTTGAAGAGCGCTTCACCCTATGCTCCGGAATTTCGTAAAGCATTGGAAGATTCTTTCAACCGATTGATATCTCCCAGCGTGGAAAACGACATAAGGGTCGAACTGAAACTCCGTTCTGACCGTGCTGCGGTGGATGTTTTTGCACAAAATCTTAGAAATCTTTTGATGGCGCCTCCGCTGGGTCCCAAGCCTGTCATCGGAGTGGACCCTGGATTGCGTACCGGGTCAAAGGTCGCTGCTTTGGATGAGACAGGTAAGGTAATGCAGGTGACTACGCTTTACCTCAGCAGGTCCGAGGCAGAAAGGCAAAAAGCCGCAAAAGAGATCACAAAACTCATAGAGGACCACCAGCCCAAAGCCCTTGCGGTTGGGAATGGAACAGGAGGCAGGGAGACTGAGTCTTTCCTCAGGAAGGTCCTGGACGAACCAGCTCGAGGAGAACCAGAGAGCCGTCCGGTCGTTGTGCAGGTCAGCGAGGCAGGGGCGAGCGTATATTCGGCGTCTACCATGGCCAGGGAGGAGCTTGCTGACCTGGATGTTACCTTGCGAGGTGCCGTATCCATAGCTCGCAGACTCCAGGATCCATTAGCCGAACTTGTAAAAATAGATCCCAAGGCCATCGGCGTTGGACAGTATCAACACGATGTGTACCAGCCTCTTTTGTCCGAAAAACTCGACGAGGTCGTGGAAGACTGCGTAAACATGGTGGGAGTAGAACTCAATACGGCTTCTGCTCCCCTGCTGTCAAGGGTCGCCGGCGTTGGTCCCAAGCTCGCCCAAAGAATAATAAAGTACCGGGATGAGGCCGGGTCTTTCAAATCCAGAAAGGAGCTTTTGAAAGTACAAGGCCTTGGACCAAAGACGTTCGAGCAGGCAGCGGGGTTTTTGAGAATACGATCTGGAGAAAATTCCCTGGACGCTTCAGCTGTACACCCTGAGCGATACGACTTGGTGAAAAAAATGGCCGACGACCTGAGTGTGTCATTGGAACAACTCGTGGGCCATGCTGATGTTGTTTCGCAAATCGACATAGAAAAATACCTCTCGGACGACGTTGGTGAACTCACCTTGCGAGACATTCTCTCCGAGTTAGCCAGGCCAGGCAGGGACCCGAGGGCAAAGTTCGATCCGGTCAGGTTTCGGGATGATGTACATACAGTAGAAGACCTCAAGCTTGGGATGACCATCGAAGGGGTGGTTACCAATGTAACAAACTTTGGTGCCTTTGTGGATATCGGAGTACATCGCGATGGACTCGTACACATAAGCGAGCTTTCTGACTCCTACGTCAATGATCCTCACAAGGTAGTCAAAGTTGGGGACCGGGTGAAGGTCAGGGTCCTGGAGATCGACCAGGTGAGAAATCGAATTTCCCTCAGCGCCAAGAAAGAAACGACAGAGCATCACAAGGGGAAGAGATCCCCAGGCCCTCGAGCAGCAAGAAACAAAATTCAGAAAATCAAGCGCACCAAGCCTAAGCCTTCTTCCAATAAATCGGTAACTTCTTCTGGTTCTCTTACTCACAATCCTTTTGCCGACCTTTACAAGAAGGATAAATCCCGACACTGAAATTTTTGCTGTTTCAAGGCGCTTCAATACGGTCTGAGTTTTCGCGGTGGATTTGGATTGTATTACTGGGTGATTTCGTCTGCCAGATCTGCTGCGTCGTAAAGTTTCCTCAGGGCGTGGAGCACGTACTGGGACGATACGGCAACTGCCCTGGAGTGTTGTGCATCGAAAATAAACCTGCCGGAAAGGCTTTCGATGTTTCCGTCGAACACGACACCCACCAACTGGCCGTCCTTGTTCACAACCGGCGAACCGGAGTTTCCGCCGATGATGTCGCAATCTGAGACGAAGTTTACCTGTGTTTTCAGATCGAGGTATTTTTGACGCTTGAAGAACCTTTCAGGAAGGCTCCATCCTCCCTGGTTATCAAAACCAAGATTCCTGTCATACAGACCAAACAGGGTAGTCTGATATGGAGCCTTGGTGCCGTTCATGGGATAGCCCTTTACCGCTCCAAAGGTCATGCGAAGGGTGAAAGTAGCATCCGGGTATGCGTCCGTTCCGTATATTGCAAACCTTGCCTTGGCGATTTTTTCTTTGGCAGGTGTGGTTACACTTTCGATGGTTTTCTTCCGCCATTTTTCGTCTTTCACCAAAATAGGCACCAATTTTCGCGCCAGTACGATCATTGGGTCATCGCTTTTTTCCACGGCCTTTATGCCACCTGTCAAAAGTTTCTTGCGAAAAGCCGGATCCTTTAGCTTTGTACTGGAGCAGAGTTTCAAAGCCGCTTGCTTTGGATCGCCAAGGCTGTGGAGAATCCTGGCCCATGGATCGTCGGCTGGCAGGTTTTTCAGAGAAATCCCCATGGAGGTTGACATGAGAACCGCCTCCAGGCCCGGATAGACTGGGGCAGGCGACAATAAACGAAACTTCAGGGCTTCTAGTTCGGAATCGTGAAAACCATCCAGCCTCTCGGAATCCGGCTTTTTTATCTCTCGTACGTATTTTACGATGGTGATGGCTTTTGAGATCAGCCCGGACCTGAACATGCTTCGATACATCATGTTCTTCAGCTCCTTGCCGTGTTTTTTGTAGGTGCGCTCGATGCTGTTCCACGCATTGGCGTACTTCTTTTTGAGCTTGGGATCTGCGTTCACCTTGTCTCTCAGGTTTTTTTCCTGTTTTGCTTTTTGCTCCATGAGCTCCTTGCTCTTTAGTCCCTTGTATTCACCGCTTAGAGCCTTCTGACCATTGGCAAACATAAATTGGTATATGAGAGCCTGGCGTTGCTGTTCCTTGCCTTGTTTCGCATATTGGGCCAGATTTTTCAGTGCCTGATCGATATAGCCCAGGATCATGGGGTAGTAGAGATCTCTGGTGACTTCCAGTTGTTTTACACTATAGAGCCTGCTGGTACGGCCCGGGTGGCCCGTAATAAAAACCAGCTCGCCGTCCTGTACTCCATCCGGATCCCAACGAAGCCAATCTTTTGTGTCCAGAGGCTTGCCGTTGTCGTATACCCTGAAGAATGCCACGTCCAGGTCATAACGGGGATAAGTGAAGTTATCCCAATCACCTCCGAAGAATGCTGCTTGTCTTTCCGGAGCGAAAACCAGGCGAATGTCCGTATACTTGTTGTACCTGTATAACCAGTACTGGCCACCCTGGTAGAGGCTGACCACCTCGCATTTGACACCAGGCTTGTCCTGGCATTTTTTTTCCATCGCTGCTTTTTTCGAATCACGTGCTTTGATCTGCGCTTGGGGGTTCACGCCCTTTTTTACCACTGACATTATCTCGGATGTTACATCTTTCAGAGACACGAGCACGTTGACTTCCAGGTCGGGACACTTGATTTCATCTTTTAGTTCTTTGGCGTAAAAGCCTGTAGCCATGTAGTTGTGTTCAGGTGTGGACATTTTTTGCAGTTGGCCTGCTGCCACGTGGTGGTTGGTTACCACCAGGCCATGAGCGGATGCAAAGGATCCTGAACCTCCATCCATGAACCTAACCGAGCTCAACCTAAGATGATCCAGCCATGGTTTTTCAGGTGTGAACTTGTATCGTTTTTGGAGTAGCTTGGTGGGGGGATTGTCCATGGTCCACATGCCTTCGTCAGCCATGGATGTAGCTGATCCGAAAACAAGACAGCAAGTAATAAAAGCCAGGCAGATATTTTTCATGTTCACAAGTCACCTCCGGAAAAGTTGGTGTTGAATTCTCAGGGGAGAATATGCACCAGACCAATGGCATGGCAACACAAATGACGGTAGATTATGGAAACAACCAAAAGCCAGATGAAATCAAAATAGATAGTCTTTGATCCGTCGTGGTAGGATAGGATTTCAGTCCATGAGCATTTTACTGAATTCAAAGGAAAACCTATAAGCATCGCCCGGCCAGCGTGCTGACAGATAGTTTCTGTCACGTGCTACAAAGCCACGTTCCAGGTTGTTTTCACTGTCTCTCGATGCTCCTGTTGGAGCTGTGATGAAGTTGTCAGGAGAGGACAGAGCAGACTTGACTTCATCTTCAACGGTCATACCAGGATAGGTGAGGTAGTAATCATGGAGCCACCAACGCGTCATGTTGTACGCAAGCATTTCTTGTTTTTTTAGTAATGCGGTTGTCTTATAGCCGTAAAGCACAGATTTGCCGGTTTGCGGACTCGTGCTTCTGGCGGCCAGCAACACTCCGTGACATATTGCGGCAACTGGTTTTCCGGATTCAAAAAAGTCAACCACCACCCGTTGTAATATCTCAGACTCCAGATATTCTTTGACTCCCTTGTCGTGTCCTCCTGGTAATAACAAGGCATCATGGTCGCTATACCGGATTTGAGTGTATTTCAAAGGATTGCGGAAATTATCATATTGTTCCAGTTCACGATAGGCGTCCACTGCATCTTTTCTGGCTTTTAGGATATTTCTCCAAATTCCCAGCCTTTTTCCCGTGAGCATTATTTCGTCTGCTGACGCCTGGGTGCCTGTAGGGGTCGCGAATAACAGTTCGCAATGATCTCTTGTCAATATCTTCCAGGGGATAGCTACTTCGGTCGGATCAAATCCATAAGAAGGAATGGGTACGAGAATTTTTTTCACTTTTTGTCCTTCAACGATCTTCGTTCTGAAAGTAATACCTTGATTTTTTTGGCCTGGGGCTCGGATACGGTAAATGTCTCGTTGAGTTTTCGTTCAGCCATTACCTTGACCCTGAAGACGGGAATTGTGTGAAAAGTTTTCCTGGTTACTTCGATTTTATTTACCTTTTCCGGTTCGTTTTCGAGAATATGGAAAATAGCATTAAGCCGGCGGTTACGAAGCAGTCCTGAAATCAAGGTAATGATTCCCATGAAGGCGACAATGGCTGAAAGCACTACGAGGATTTTTTGCACTCTGTGTGTACTTTGATCTCCCATGACCAACGATAACCCCAGTATCAATCCGGCAAGGACTATCCAGGCTATTGCCCCGAAGTATTGCATTTTTTTTTGTGAAGTCCTGGATTCAAGCAATATTTTTGCTATGGCAGCAAACACATGGATTTCGTCTTTCGAATTTTGTGCGAACATCTCTCGGTTCCAGCTTGTCAGATTCACTCTACTGAGTCTATTCTACTTTGCACTAAGTTGTCCAAGATTCCAAGCCTCAAATAAATTCTACTTTGTCTGTAAAGTTTCTTTTTTTGGCAAATTAGATCCAGAAAACACATAACCCATGGAAATATAATATAAAAAATAATTACACAACATTGTATTTTTACCTTGACAGTGCTTTTGCTGTTATATATATATTCGCAACAATGAAATTACGAAACAAAGAGATATTTCGTTTTCATGCCGACCTTTGCCGCACCATGGCAAGCCCCAAGCGCCTTATGATAATCGCGCTCCTGGCGAAAAAGGAGATGAGCGTTGGGGAGCTTGCAGAGATTATCGAGGTGCCGATTTCCAACATCAGTCAACATCTGAGAACCCTCAAGGACAGAGATGTGGTTCGAGCCAGAAAAGAAGGTCAGACGGTATATTACAGTTTGGTCGATCGTCGCATGATCGAGGCGTGCAATACCTTGCGGGAGATTCTCATCGATAAGATGAAGGCCAGGGGAAAGATCGCAGGAGATTTACATGCCCAGGAACTTGTTTCTGATGATTGATAGTGGGGGCGGAGATTTTATTTTTCGTATTGAAACTCTTTTCCAAGGAGACGTGACATGACACCTGAAGAACTGAAAGAACTCGACGTAGCAAAGACCGTAGACGCCCGTGGAACAGCTTGCCCGGGGCCCCTGCTGGAAGCCAAAAGAGCCATGGTCTCTATAGAGCGGGACGAGATTTTAGAGGTGCTTTCATCTGACGAAGGTACCAACGAGGACATTCCCATGTGGTCTGAAAAGGTCGGCCACGAGTATCTGGGAAATATCGAAGAAGCCGGGTTTTGGCGCTTGTTCGTAAAGCGAGGCAAGTGACATGGATGCGGGCGACACGAACGGTGGCGAGACGAGGATACTGGTCTTTTCGACCAATAATATCTCCGATCCAGGTATCGACCTGGCGGGAAGCGCGCATATGCATTATCCGCCCACGGTTTATGTCGTTCCGCTTCCTTGCTCGAGCGGCATCAAACCGTCCTGGATTATACACGCGCTGGATGTCGGTTTTGAC
>CAYSLH010000004.1:0-53743 GCA_964431605.1 uncultured Myxococcales bacterium | reverse complement strand
GTGATGCCTGAGAACATTTACCCTGTCGGTGAGTTCAGATGTGATTTGGCCGAGGATGGTATTGTTGTCCATCAGGTCCAATATGCCTGCGTTGGAAGGAAAGCAGTAAGCCAGCAACTGGTCTGTTTCCAATGACGGATCTTCATGCGCAACTAGGTGAGCCAGAATGAGTCTTCTAAGGGATTCAGTGGCCGAAAGCTGCAGTAAACTGGTCCTCAAGGGGCCGGTCCTGGATAATTCGGACAATATGGTTTTGAGTAGGAAAGAGGGGTCGTTGTCATGTTCGAGGGCCGCCTGGTAGGTGGGTTGTAGCAGCTGAGCCACCTCTTGTGGCATGGAGTAGGGATTTATATCCGTGGTTAGTTCAGTTGACCTGATGGAAAGAAAGGTCACAGGACACAGGCTGATTAGCCCTACCATCATATCCGTGTGCTCGTCAGAGCCAATTGGTGGTCTTCCTGATTGGGCCAGGGCTGATTCGAATGCCTGTCGGAACATGGCGTGTAAAGCCATACCTACTGCCTGTTCCAATCTTCCGTAGGTAAGGTTCGGAATTTTGACTTTCTTGATTCGTTCCTTGGCGTTGAGGATTGAGTTTAGTAGTGCCAATTGTACCATGACACCTACGCCTGAAAAAGACGGCTGGCCCATGGTCCAGGCAAAGGCCATGCCCATGGATTTATTGAGCGCGTCAAAAAGATCTTTACCTCCCGCAGCCTTAGCGAGCCAACTCTCCAGCAGGCCGCTGTCCAGAAAAGGTGATTCCAGCAAGGCGATTTGAACAACTTTTCTGGCAGCATCTCCTTCTGGTATGGTCCTGGGGCAGATTCTTCTGGGCCAAAGTATTACCTTTTTACTCTGGTCCGGAAGTAGCATCCTTTGCTTTTCCTTCTCGTATTCCGGGTCCATCCTGCGATGGAGAAGATCGAGCAAAGAGTCTACAGCTAGTGTCATGACATCGTTGAACTCATCTGAAAGGGAAAAAGGCACTATCCTATCTACCGATGATTCTCCGAGTGTCAGAGGTAGTCGTTGAAAAAAACCGTTCCATACATCCCGACCATCCGAGATTTGTGACAGGATTTGTTTGAAGGCAAGTAGCCTGGGATGACGAATAGAGGTTTTTCCAATCCAGGGTGTCATACCTTATATTCTAACGCCCTGCGAAAATAATCGCGATCCACATTTGTCCGGACCTGGACTTGTCGTATGATCTTGCAATACCGACTCCCAATCGGTTGAACCCTTCTTCCAGTATTTCGGCGGAAGCAAGGATCCTTGCTGGATTGGTAGTGTGAAAATATCTTATGGCAGCGTCGGATACACCCCACTCGTCTTCCAACTCCTGCATAAGAGAATCGCCTTCTTCGCCCGGGTCTGCCTTGGAGTCAAGCGCCATTAGCCTGCGTGCGCTTTGTCTGGCAAGTCTCGATAGTTCGGAGTCCAGTCCCAAGGCGAACCTTCCTCTCTTTTTGCGACGGTCGTTGACCATTTCCAGGATTCTTTTTACCGTGGTTACCTCTGGACCCGTCTCGGGCAACTCGAGAAAAACTTCGCAAACAGCCACGATATCTTCATAGGAGGTCCTCTCCATGGCAATGCCGACTCCGACTACGGTAACATCAGGGTCCAGGATGTTTATCCTGTGTCCCGGGCTGGACATAAGGCGCTCATGGGCTGCTTCCGGACTAGATGACAGGGAGACGTTTTCCAGCGCACGATCGAATGTTACACCGGCTTTTCTGAGCCTATCCACCAGTGCGCCAGTTTTTTTCGTTCTGTGAGTAGCGTGCCTGTCGAACAACAACTGCATGGCATGACTGCGGGCAATTTTGCAAAGTTCTTCATCCTTAGAAAGGGGGGGCAGCTTCAAAGACTCGCGGTCTTTGTTTATCATCGCCACCAAGGCCTGCTCCGCTTCTGCAGGGTTATGGTAGCGGTTTGGAGCAGGCCTCGCCTTTACCTTTGGTATCTTGGGTCGCTGCATGCCGCAATACAGGGGAAACAAGGCCGTCACTTCAGGTCCTGTCGGACCGTTGACTGTCACTTCCATGGTGTATTCACCGGCTCCGGAGTCAAAAGGTATCTCGCTGGTCCATTTGCCTTCTTCGTATTCAAGCACTCCTTTTTTTACATCCCCATTGGGGGTGGTCATGAGCCAGGTAGGATGGCTGTATCCCCTGAGCAATGCCAACTCGATGGTTTGCCTGCTGCCGGGAGGTGGACATACCGGCAGGGGTTTTATGAATGCGGGTCTACGACCCAGGATCAATGTGGTGAGCATCTGTTTTTGATTGGCGGTCCTGGTCACGCCAACCCCGAAGTGTGTATACCTTCCACTCTTTACCTGCTCGTCTAAAAATTTCAAGAGGCTGGGAGGAATCTTTTCCGATGGGCCCAATGTGGAAAACGGGAGTATGGCTGCGTCCGTGACCCCCACGCGAAGGAGTTCGAATTTCAGTCTGTCCTGAGGTAGGGATTTAGCTCCTGGTCCTCCCATGTCCACCAAGAATCCGCTCCACTTCCTGGCCACCATTGCATATCTTTCGTCCCAAATAATACGTCGCTTGTTGTTTCTGCACCAACCGATGATACCAGCGATGAGAATCGATTCATCCGGATTGGAAAGAAAAGATTTTTGTTTGTGGTACAGATCGAGGCAAGTGTTCGTTGCGAAAGATCCTGCCGGGAAAAAGGCAACCAGCAAGAGCAAGGCTATAGCTGATTGATGGATTCTTATGCGGGTATTGGTGTGGCTGAGCATGGAATGGCTCACCTCGTGGCGAATGTCGGCTGTACCCACCATCCGGAATCGAAAGCCTTTTTCTTCAGATCCTCATATCCCCTATCTATCAAAATAGCATGTTCGGCATATTCCAGCATGTCTGCATCGGTCCACGAGTCACCCACCGCCAGGACTGGTTTATAGCCTATGAATTTTTCGATGGCCTGGACTTTGCCTTTTCTGAACGTGGGCGGTGGTTCCATCTCCGTTGTCAGTTTACCGTCTTTTAGCACGGTTCTCATACCTATGATTCTTTTAGGATCCAGGTTGAACCTTTTTGCGGCGCCCTGAACGACCCATTGGGGCCCGGCTGTGACTATCCAAACCTGGAATCCCCTGTCCTGCAGGATTGCCATCAAGTCGAGTATTTCTTCGTTGATTCTGATACCAGTCGACGTGATGGCTGGTGCTGGATCGTCTTTGCCTGCTTTTATTGGTTCAGAACCCAAGGGACGGCTCAACTCATACTCGAACACTTTTTGGGCCATGGTCCTGATCTGTTCAGGACTGTAGCCCGCGTAAAACCTCACCTGCCATGGGTAACACTTCTCGGGCGAAGTCTCATGGCAGAGGCTCCAGTAGGCCTGGTGCATGTATTTGCGAAATTTTTGCAACTCCACCGACTTGGCTCTCTTGTCCTTTGGAAGCTTTTGAAGTTCTTGCCAAGCCTTCTTGATCTCTTCCCTTTTGTCCTCCGGCAAAACATTGAACAATTCGTCCGTAAAGAGAAATTTTTGATGCAGGATCATCCAGTCGAAAAATGCGCGGCCGATGTCGCCATGAATACTAGTGTTGTCAAAATCAAACACAGCCACGGGAGGCTTGGCTTCTGAAAATGTTTTTGAGCCCTTTGCCTTTTCTGAGATGAGGTCCTGAAGCTTTTGCTTGATGTCCTGTTCCCATGAACCCTTTAGCTCAACTGTTTTGGATTGTAGCTTTTGTTCCCCTTTTGCGGTTGGTTTAGTCTGAGCCGAAGGTTGACAGGACAGCAAACCCCAAAATGCAAGTATCATAGAACTTGTAACACATAGCCTTATCGCCATTTGATTTCGCCTCCTGGCATTCGTGAACGTTTGTTCCAATCATACGCTACATGATAGAACACAATTCGCTGTCTATTCAAAATTTTATGTGATCTTGCCAAAGCTTGTGTGAATCCGGCCCTTCTGGCAGACTCCTTGTCGTATGAGTACATATTGTCCTATGGTCAAACAGGATGGTTTTCATGAATCGTTTATCGATGGCGGTTATGTCGACTTTGATGGTCATCGTCTCTTGTGCATGTGGTGAACCGGGATCCCATGGCTTGTATTCTTATGACTATTCGTCATTCATTCCTGGGCCGGCAGAACAAGGATACGATGCACAACTAGAACATCTGGCACGAATGAGAGACAGGCAATTTCATGTTTTTCATACCTTGCCAACGGGCCTGAACGCCGAAATCAGCATTTCCTCGGCTAAGACAGCAGAGCGTCAAGCCATAGAGGAATTTCTTTGGGAAGATGACGGTTGGGATTTCGAGGCTTTTAGCGGCTACAAGGTCGAACAGGTGGTGGATTCGTGGTGGAAGGTCGCTGGAGCATATGCAGGCGCGGGCCTGGCTGCTGACGCGTATCGTTATGGAACCCTGAGAGATCAACACTATCCCGAAGATCAGGTAGACCTGGCGAGAGAACAATTTCTTCGATCATTGGATGGGTTGGCCGTTGCTGTACGGATCACGGGTGTGGATGGGGTCATAGCAAGAGGTTTTGCCAACGTAACCTACCAGGGAGCCGGGCAAAACGTACAGACGGTTCCTTTGTTTGACGAACAGGGAAAGCCTCTTCCTCCTGAAAAAAACAACGGCACCTGGCGTGATGACAACTCTGGCCAACTTCCAGATTATGTTTGGGAGGATTCTTGCTCCAGAGACATGCTCATAGGCTGGGTGTTGGGGTTCGGAGCTGCATGGGAAGTCATGCAACATGATGAATCCATACCGGAATATTACAAATCCAGGCTCCGTACTCATGCCTCTGAATTGGCCCACGCATACATGAAAGAGGGAGACAGCGGATATGACCTGGAGATTCCGGACGCCGATGGAAGGCCGACTTTTCATGCGTACATGAATGAGAATTATATCGACAGGTTGTTGGTACCGGGAGTAAGGAACGGATTTTACTCCCTGATGGCTTTGGGAATAATAGGTACCTTGGCATACATAACCGATGAACAAGATGTGGTCCAATACCTGGAAGATGATCTGATCGCCGAGAGAAATCTTCCATCCATCGCTGCACAGCACAGCGTTGAGTTGAACTTAGGTGAAATTTCGAGCTTTTCCAATTACAATATGGCCTTTGACGGAGCTTGGCTGGCGTTGAGGTACGTTCGCGTTCCAGGGGCTAGAGCCCATCTCGAAACTGCTCTTGAAGAGCAACTCTATGATACGCCTGGCGAGGATTTTCAACCTGTTGACATGGGACAGTCATTTTACGATTTCGTATATTCCATCGGCATGTGCGGCGCCAGTGTGGATTTGTCCTGCTCAGTTGAGTTGGATGAAGCGGCCAGGCAAAGGGGCATAGATACGCTCAGGCAGTTTCCTGCTCCACCATTTTGGGATTTCAAAAAGACCAACTGTGACGAGCAGGAAATTCAGTCCGGCCAATGTGTGGCAGAAGATGGGCAGACCATGCTGACAGTTTTAGGGGAGGTCGGTCGAAACGGTAGTTTGCTGGTCGCAGAGCCTCTTCCCATGTCCCTTAGGCCTCCTTCAAATTATTTTTGGCGTTCCAATCCTCATATTCCAAACGGTGGAGGAGATGGTTCCGGTATGTATGCGGGTCCTGATTTCAGATTGGCATATTGGTTGGGTCGCTGGGTTCGCAGGTGATACCGGTGGACCTGTCTTGGATTATTTCCGCCTTGTCGCCCGGCGGCGCTCTTGCGGAAAACCTGGCGTCGTTCGAATACAGGAAACAACAACAACAGATGACCGAAGCTGTCTTGGATGCATTGGTCAATGAGCGAGTCCTGATGGTTGAGGCTGGTACCGGTACCGGTAAAAGCCTCGCTTATGGCCTGCCCATGGCGGCCTGGGCACTGAAGAGTGGCGAGAGGGTCGTCCTGTCAACCGGTACTATCAACCTTCAGCAACAACTGGTGGCAAAAGACCTGCCACTGGTGTCCCGGGTTCTTGGTGAAGACCTGGAAGTGGTCCTGTTGAAAGGACGTGCTAACTATCTTTGTCGCAGGAGGCTTGACGACCTGGTCAAGCAGATGAGTCTTTTTGAGCCGGGACCGCAGTTGGCCATGTTGCCCATGATGATGAGGTGGGCCGACAACAGCACGGACGGCAGTAGGTCGGATCTTGACGAACCTGTGCCTGATTCTTTGTGGTCTTTGGTTTGTGCTGATTCGGACGCATGCCTGGGTAGGAAGTGTCCGATGATAAACGATTGTTTCGTCCAACGCGCAAGGGATGCTGCCGGTCGGGCTGATGTGCTCGTTGTAAACCACCATCTATTGTTCGCCGATTTGGCTCTCAGGATGGAACTGGACGACTGGACACGAACCGCTGTATTGCCTCCCTTTGAAAGGCTTGTCCTCGACGAAGCTCATGGGCTGGAGGATGCTGCTTCTGCCTTTTTTGGATCAAAGGTGTCTAGAAAGGCTGCGCTCGGTTTGCTCGGATCGTTGTTCAAGTCGGTCAAGGATCAGAAAACGAAGCCTGGAATACTCAACAACCTGGCGCTGGAGTATGAAAGGTTGGGAGGACAACTTTCTTACCGTAGCCTTGCTGAACTGGCCAAGTATACACGCGCGGCAGTGGATGGCGCCTTCGATATGCTGGTGCAGTTTTCAGAACCATTTCTCGGTGATTCTCCATATGGCAAGTTACGCTTGAATAGAGATCTCATGATCCAAGGTGGATGGGTGGCTGTGGGTGAAGCCTTTCGAACGGCTGCCAATCAACTCGATAAACTCTCGCGTTTCATGGAAGAAATGCTTGGGAGGTTGGAATCACAGAGTGACGATACGAGCGCAGCAGTGGAGGGCCGCCTGGGCGTAAAGCGACTTGGTAAGCTCGCCGAGTCCTTTCGCAGATTGACGGAGTACCAGGAGGAAGAGAAAGGACAAAAGGTTCAATGGGTGGAACTGGGATCAAACCCATCAGGTAGGTTCGTATCCATAGCATCTGCGCCTTTGGACCTTGCGGATAAATTCAAAAAAATATTGTTCAACAATATGAGAACGGTTGTTTTGACTTCCGCGACGCTGACTGTAAAGGGGTCGTTCGAATACCAGGCGTCACGCCTGGGGCTGGATTTGCTCGACGGGCACAGTACCAGGACTCTGAGATTGGAGAGTCCTTTCGACTTTAGCTCTTCAGCGGTTCTGGCCATTCCTTTCGATTCTCCAGAACCGCGTGATGCGAGATTCGAACAGTGGTTGCCAAATGCCATCGTTCGGTTGGTCGGCGCCAGTTCAGGTGGGGCGTTGGTGTTGTTTACCTCATGGAAGCTCATGATGAGTTCTTTCGATCGCAGTTCATCACAATTGCAATCTATGGGCATGGAAGCATTGTGCCAGGGCCTGGCGCCCAGGCACAAGTTGCTCTCCAGGTTCAGACATAATAGTTCGTCGGTTCTTTTTGGGACCCATTCCTTTTGGCAGGGCATAGATGTAGTTGGAGATTCATTGAGGTTGGTGATAGTAACCAAACTCCCTTTCGATGTTCCGTCTGATCCTATCATGCAGGCGAGAGCGGAACTCTTGGATAATGCTTTCAGACAGTTGAGTTTGCCCAGGGCTGTGTTGCGCCTCAAACAGGGATTTGGCAGATTGATAAGGTCTGTGAGGGATCGTGGGGCTGTGGTGGTCCTGGATAACAGGATTGTTACGAAATCCTACGGGCGGATTTTCATCAATAGCTTGCCGGATATTCCAGTACTGGACATGGGGCTGGATGATCTATGCGACAGCCTGCCGGAATATGTCCTATGAATCGTTTGTGCTGGCCGAATCTCTGAGTGTCTACAAGATCGAGATGGTGATCTAATTTTGACCGAAAGGTGGATACGGGTTAGTAATGGATACATGGACCAACCGCGACACGCAAAGGTCGAGCGTGTGACCGAGGACGATTTCATCCGGCTCATAGTTCGGGGAAGGCTGGACAGGGATTCAGCATCCGCGGTGCTCGATTGGCTCAGTGCCTGGACTCCCAAGAAGGGTGGGAAAATCGGTTTGGATCTGGTCGGGGTAGAGGCCATGGATTCGGCCGGAGTGGCTGCGGTGGCCCGATGGCTGGACCTGGCCCTGGAAAAAAAATGTCATCCGAGGCTTTTGGGGGCAAGCAAGCCGGCACGCAGAATCTTGGAAATGTTTCGGTTTCAGGATGACAAATCGGACGATGATTTATCCAGGCACGAACCGTTTTTTGAATCCCTGGGTGACTGGGCAATCGGAAAGTGGACAGACACCAAGGAGTTTTTCCTGCTGTTGTCCGATATCCTGTATTGGTCAGTGGTGGGTCCGTTCGTGTCGGGCAGAGGTGCCCCTTCCGGGGAACTCACCAGGCAGACCATCCTTCTCGGTTCCATGGCTTTCGGAATAGTCGGTCTGTTGGCGGCCCTCATCGGATTGACCATGGCTTTGCTGAGCATGCATCAGTTGAGGCAGTTTGGTGCAAATATTTATGTCGCTGATCTCGTTGCTGTTGCGATGGTTCGGGAGATGGGACCAATGATGACCGCCATCATCGTTGCTGGAAGATCCGGCTCGGCAATAGCGGCAGAGTTGGCAACCATGGAGGTCACAGAAGAAGTGGATGCCCTGAGGGCCATGGGCTTTTCTCCTGTTCGATTTTTAGTGGTGCCCAAGGTCTATGCCGTTACAATCACCCAACCGCTTCTTACCGCAGCTTCCATTTGTTTTGGTATCCTGGGTGGAATGGCCATCGCCACCGTTGCTCTGGGAGTCCCGCCCGAAGCGTACCTGAACAGAACGGGCGAGGTGTTGAAATTCAAGGACCTGGTTACGGGATTATCGAAGAGCCTGGTGTTTGGATGGATCATACTTGTGGTGGCTGCCCACAGTGGCCTCGGAACAAGAGGTGGTGCCGGAGAGGTGGGAATTTCCACCACTCGTTCGGTGGTACTTGCGATCTTTTCTGTAATAATCGCAGACTGTATATTCAGTCTTATCTTCTACTTGTGAGGACTAGGTGGTGAGAGCTTTACTCCAGATGAAAGACGTGTCCTTGGGCTACGGTCACCAACCGGTGCTTTCTGGAGTAAATTTTTCCATCGAACCTGGCCAACTCGTGGTGATTACCGGTACTTCTGGGTGTGGAAAATCCACGTTGCTAAAGGGTGCCGTCGGGTTGTTGAAACCGCTTGCTGGAACTATTCGGCTGCTGGGAAGGGACCTGGATGGTTTGGACGAGACCGGGTTGATGCAAGTGCGCTCCAGAGTGGGGCTTTTGTTCCAGGGCGGGGCATTGCTGAATTCCATGACCGTGGCGGAAAACGTGGCGTTGCCCTTGCAGTTACATTCTGACCTGCCATCGCCGGCAAAGGAAAAGCTGGTTCGAATGAAACTCGCCATGGTTGGTTTGGAACACACATGGTCCATGAGCCCCAGTGAGCTCTCCGGTGGTATGCGAAAACGCGTGGCCTTGGCCAGGGCCATGGTGTTGGACCCGGATATACTTTTTTGCGATGAACCCTCTGCGGGTCTGGACCCGGTAACTGCGGCGGCGTTGGACCGGCTGTTGTTGGATCTTCGCAGTGGTCTCAATGTAACCCTGGTGGTGGTGACTCATGAGCTTTCAAGCATTGAAGTAATCGCTGATCGCATGATAATGGTGGCAGACGGGGCCGTGGTTTTCGACGGCACACTAAACGAGGCAAAGTCCAGTGAGCATCCCTCAGTCAGAGGATTTTTGGAACGTTCGGCCACCAAGCCCGAAAGTGCCGGGCTTTCGGTCCTTGATCGCTTGGATGCAGGAGGGGAGGTGGACGGTTGATTACTCGCTCCCAAAAAGTACGTCTTGGTTTGTTCGTGTTGGTATCGTTGGTATTGTTGTTTGTCCTGCTTGCTGCTGTTTTAGGCTCAACCGTGTTCGCTGACCGTGACATCTACGAGATCGACTATGATATTTCGGTCTCGGGTCTGGAGGTTGGTGCACCGGTGAAGTACAACGGGGTGAGGGTTGGTAGGGTGGACAGGATATGGATAAATCCTAAAAAAGTCAGTCAGACCAGAGTGGCCATCAGCCTGCAAAAAGGCACTCCCATAAAGGAAAACACCAAGGCTATCCTTAATGTCCAAGGTATAACCGGGCTCAGGTTTATCGAACTTGTTGGAGGTACGTCGTCATCCATGACCCTTCCTCCCGACTCGACGATCAAGGCGGGAACCTCGGTGGTTGACAAACTGACGGGTCGAGCGGAGACACTTTCTCTCAAAGCGGAGCTGCTTGTAAACCAGATGGTGGCACTTACAGGTGACGAGAACAGGGCATTGGTGGCGGACGTTCTGGAGCGATCCGGAAGCCTCATGAATACACTAGACCGAACCCTTACAAAGAACTCCGGGTTGGTGACATCAACCCTTGAAAATATCAACAAGGCATCTTCGAGGCTGGTGATGGCCATCGATGAGCTTCGAGCGGTTGCAAAAGAGACTTCAGCTGCAATTGCCAGCATTCGAAGGCATGCGGAAGGAGTATTGGATGAAAAGCGTGTTGCCGATGTGCTCAACGACACGAGAACCATGCTTGGGGAGGCTAAAAAGCGTCTCGGTGAAGATGAACTTGGCAGGTTTACCAAAGCGTTGAATAAGATGGCTGGAAGAACGGACGCCCTGGTGGAGAAACTGGATTTATTGGTAGCAAGGGGGAGGCAGGACTTTAGAGCCACTTTGCGGTATCTGGCCGAGACTGCTGAAAATGCCCGCGACTTCAGTCGTTTGATTCGCGATGATCCATCATTGTTGCTGCGATCCCAGGAAAAACGCGGGAGGGAATTGCCGTGATATCAGGGCCCAGAACATGGTTGAGCAGGTCGTTTCTGATGTTGTTGATCCTTGGCATGGGATGCGCTTCGGTGCCTGATTTTACGTATTTCACCATGGCATACACCTTGTTGCCTCAGCGGCACAAGCACAGGGCCCTTGCCGAGTCACTTCGCGTAAGCGATATGGAAATAACCCCTGCGTACGACAAAGACAAGATCGTGTACCGTTTTTCTCCATACCAGTTTCAGTATTACAACTACATGCTGTGGGCTGTAAAACCCAACAAGATGGTTACAGGGCTCGTGGTCAGGCACCTGGAGCACTCGGGCCTGTTCGAAGTGGTCAGCAGGGACTATGGTGAAACACGGCCTCAATACGAAATGTCCGGGGTCCTGGAGGCCATCGAGGAATTGGATAGTGGTGATGAGTGGTTTGCTCACATCGCGTTGAGCTTGCGTTTGACAAGGTTCAGAAACGATGCGGTTGTGTGGTCATACAGGATCGATAAGAAAAAAAGGGTCTACAACAAAGAGCCGGTTTACGTAGTAAAGGCTCTCAGTGAGCTGATGGAACAAGGCATGAACGAAGTAGTGGAAGATTTGCGCGGATTTCTTTCCCGTAATCAATCTGTACTCAAAACAGAGACGAAAGGGGAGGATACGCCTTGAGCAAATCAAAACCGTTTATGCTGTTATCTGTGGCCGTCTTGTTGGGAAGCGGTTTTTCGTGGGCTGGGAATAATGGCGGCAATCATGAGGATAAGAAGCAATTTACTCCTCCCGGGTGGCTCCTGCCGGAACCGAAGATCCAGATGGACATGGATGCAGAGTTGGTACCTGTGGGCAAAGGCGCTGTTTTTGTCCCGGCCATGAGTGAATCAGCGGCTGAACCGCCTTACGTGGTGTTGGATTCCAACGGTGAACTGGTGGCGAGATCCCCCACCGGCAAGAAAGCCATACTAACACCAGGCAACTACACCGTTCGTGTAGGCTCCGGTGTCGAAGGGCAGATGATGCTTCATCCTGTGGAGGTGTTCGAGGGACACGTCTCACTGGTGGATGCCGATTGGTCTGGAATCATCGTCAGGGTCGTGGATGAACATGGTGTACAGATTCGTGGCACATACGAAATGTTTGCTTTGCCGTCCGGTGAGGATTTTGGATTGGGGCTGGGTGCTGATGAGACCAGGGGAGAGACCTTGCGCACTTGGTTGTTGAGGCCGGGGCGCTACATGATCGTGCGTGCCGGAGAGACTCCACGTGCTCGGACCGATTTTGTAACGGTCAGATTACGGGCAGGTGAATTGGTCCATTACACCCTGGTGCAGGATGAGGAGGGTAACTTCAAAGGTGGCGGCGTGGTGGACAGGTGGGAAGGCAGGACCGAGATAAAAAACTGGAGATTGGGCTTGATAGTCGGCGGAGACCTGTTGTGGAATAGAAATGATCACGTTCCTGGAAGGTCTCCCGGCAATTCCACCACCTTCAATGCATTCGTGGATTTTTCCCTGCGATACCTGGATCCTCATCACCTCGCCTATTTCAGGTTGCAAGTTGATGAGGGAGGGCAGGCATTTCAGAATATAGGAACTGATTTTAGTGACCTGGAATGGAGCAAGACCATAGACGAGGTGGACCTGGATGCAATATACACTTACCGCTTCTTGTCATGGCTCGGTCCGTACATAAGGTTCGGATTGAATACCAACTTGTTCCGTGGTGTTCGCTCCTTTGGGTCGAACGACCGTGATGTGGTGATATTGGATGAAAACCTCAATGAGGAATCCAGGTTTGTCAGACCCACACAAATAGATCTGGCTGACTCTTTCGACCCGCTGGAACTGAAAGAGGGCGTGGGTGTGTCGTTTGATCTCAGCCCTTCTCTGTTGTTGGATCTCCACCTCAGGATCGGAGTAGGCGCCAGGCACAACCTGGTTCGTTCGTTGCTAATCGAACGCGAATCTGAACAACCTGCGGACATGTGCTCTGATGCCATGTGTTTCGTCAGAGCCAGGTCTTCAAATCTGCTGGGGGCGGAGGCGACCCTGATAGGTTCCGCCAGGCTGACCAGGTGGGTGCTCATAGACACGGAACTCGATTCTCTGATCCCGTTCGTATCATCCGAAGGCAGTTCGGAACCTGTGATCAACTGGAAGAACACCATCAGTTTGAGACTCGTATCGTTTGCTTCCATCGCGTATGTTGTGAAGCTTGATTACAATAAACAACTTTCGGATTTTCTCCAGTTTGAACAGAGGGTACTGCTTCGATTCACTTTTGATATTTTGTAAGGTACGGATTTTGTGATGGGTACTGTGGTCTTAGCTGTAGTTTTGTTTCCCGTATGGTTCGGTGCCATATTGGTCGGTGTTACCTATACCCTCGCTCATTTGGTGTTTCCAGGGGGCGGCTCCAGGGGACCAGATGATACATTGGCAGGGCGTATCGCAGGTGGCGCAGCCAGTATTTTACTGGAGTGGGTGGCCAGTATTTGGGTTATTTTGACCTTTCCCTACAAGTTCATGCGTAACGAGGGTGTGGGGCATTCCCTTGGAAAAGGTCAGGTTCCGGTAGCCATACTTCCTGGTCACAGTGAAAACGCCCTGACGATGTTTTTCCTCGAGCGCCGCTTGGCACGAAAGCTCAGAGTTCCAGTCCGGGCCTTTTCTCCCAAGAGGTATTACGGTGGTCTCGAACGTATTGGTAGGGAGTTTAAATCTGACATCCTTCAGTGGATGGAGCAGTTGGATGCGGACCTGGTAGACCTGGTGGGTCATAGCCAGGGAGGGCTCTTGTCAAGGTACCTGGTGGAGATGGGGGGCATGAAAAAACGAGTCAGGAGCGTGGTGACCATTGGCACTCCCCATCAGGGCTCGGCTCTTTCGGTCTTGCTTCCTGGCAGCAATGCGAGGCAGATGAGGCGGGGTAGTTTTTTTCTTGAGAAGCTCAACCAGGCGAGCCAGGCAAAGGGTGTTCGCATGCTTGGGATATGTTCCACCCATGACAACCTGGTGCTTCCGTGGCATTGCGGATTGTCTCCCAGAGGGGATAATTACATCATGCAATACAGGGGGCACTTGACGCTGATACTGTCTGGAGAAGTGGTCCGATTGGTGGCCAAGGAACTGGCTGGTCACCACAGCCACCCGTAACTGAAACCAGAAAGTACTTGGAGCCACTCGAGGGACATGGCATGTGTATTGAGTGAAAACTAGTTGTACTCGCCCGCCTGTTTTTCAAGTTTCATCATGGCTTCTGTGACGTCTTTGACCTTGAACACGAGCAGGGTCATGGATTTGGGCTGCCCACCTGAGAAATAAGCGTACTCGATATTTACGCCGGCCTGTGAAAACCTGGCTCCAAGTCCCGCTGCCATGCCTGGTTCGTTGGGTACGTGCGCCACGAGTACATCCGTTTGCAAAAACGGAATCTGGTGGTCGTTCAATGTATGTATGGCCTTTTGGTGATCGCTTACCACCATACGAAGTATCCCTGATTCACCGATGGGAATGGCTGTCATGGCATCTATGTCCACACCCAGGCCATAGAGTAAATCGCAAATTTCGCCCAACCTTCCCGGGACGTTTTCCAAAACTACGCTTAGCTGAACTCTTTTTTTCAACATGGTCTGTTGCCCTCAGAAAATAACGATTTTCTCGCCTTTATCGCTTAAAACTCTAACTGATGGAAGCCTCATTACCTCCATGAATATCTTCAGGTACTCGGGATCGAATTTGTGTTTGATTTCAGTCCACATCAACGACAAGGCTATGTCAGGGCTGTAGGCTTCCCTGAACGGCCTCCTCGACGTGAGAGCTTCGTAGCAATCGGAAATGGCTATGATCTTGGAATAAACACTCAAGTCCGATTTTGGAACGATGAACGATATGTTTCCCTTCAAATCCTTGACCGGGGTTCCGAATTCCGTTTTGTGCTCATAAGCCGTAATGATCCTATGTATGGTAAGCTTGTTCAGAAGCCTGGACCTGAGAATCCGCTTTACTGAATACAGGGGAGCTTTTCTGACCTGCTTGATCTCGTCCGGTTCCAGTTTGGTTCGTTTCAATAGAAGTTCTTCGTCCACATCCACCATTCCCATGTCATGAAACAATGCGGCCATTCCCAGGTCCCTGAGCTGAGGCTTGTTGAGTCCCAACTCGGCACCGAAAACGATTGACATCAGAGCGACGTTTACCGAGTGGAAAGCGAGATACTCATCATCGGACTTCAGGGTGGTAAGGCCGAGGAAGTGGGTTCTGTGGCCGAAACAGATGTCCACCAGGTCCTGTATGTACCTGCCGCCTTTCCTGATGGCGATCTGGGGTCCATCTCCCCTGAGGCCGGCGATGTACTTACGCATGTAGTAAATGGTCCTGGCATAGACGGTAAGAGTGTAACGCTTGCGGTCCACCTGCCTGTCTTCGTGATCAGACAGTTCTTGATTTTCCAGAATTTCCTGGATTTTTTCCCAGCGGCGCAATTTCAGCGCCTGGAGCTTACGTGCAGAAACACCCCTGTCTCCCACCTCCTCCGAACTCTCCTTGGAGAAGATATAGATGAAGTTGCGAAGTTCCGGAATGGTTATTGCCGAGGTCAGTATGAATCCACCTACACCCCTGCGTTCGAACTCCTTCAGGAGGTAACGAACGTTGTCCAGGGAGTTGATGTCGATTTTGACCAGCATATTGTTCAGGTAAAACGATTCACCGGCTCCCTGGAGGTTCACGGCCTCATCCATGGCCATTATGGTGTTGATGATGTCCTTGATCTGCTCCATGGGTTTGGCGAAGATATCGTTTTCTGGTTCATAAAGTTTGACGTTTCTTACGAGCATGTACAGGCCGGCAATCAGGCTTCGTCCAAGGGTCTGGAGCTTTTCTTCATACTGCCTTGCCATGTCCAGGCGCTCTGGAGCTGCCTCCAGTTTTTTCTGGAATTTGAGCTTCTCGGCCACCAGGCTCTACCTCCGGTTCAGGATCCCAGTAATCGTTTTTTCAGCTTGCTGCAGGCTCGCTGTGCTGCAGCAACGACTTCTTCTTCTTTTATACCAGCCTCCAGTTCGGCCTTCAGGAGCTTGAACGCAGAAATGGAACCGGACATGGCGAGCCCGGTCACCACTGTACGTTTGTGTTCCGCGAGTTTTTTTCGACCCATGAGGGTGGTAGCCCTTATTTGGTCCCGGAACCAGCCCATGGCCTCTGGTGTGTTGGTACTGGCCAAGGCTGCGAATATGGCTGCCTGTTCCTTGTTGTCACGCTTGGGAAAGTCTTGTCGTTCCACAATGGCGATGAGAGTCTTTGTTGCCATCTTCAGATCGAAATTGGGCAACATTCGAGCAGCGGTGATGCGCATTTGCATGTCGCTGTCTTCCAGTGCCTTGAGTACATAGGCCCTGGATGAATCTTCGCCGCTGGAACCCAACGTGCTGAGTGCTTCCAGTCGGATGGCCAGATTGGGATGATCCAAAAGCCTGGAGATTATTTTCAATCTTTCTGGAGGATTCAACTTGTCTATGATGTATAGCATGTCTCGAACCAAATTGGCTTTCTTGCTGCTCAATCGGCGAACAAACACATCCAACTGGTCCTTGCCCAGGGTGGCGAGAGCGTCACATACTAATCGCCTGGCATCCACTCGCTCCATCTTTTCCAGCGCCTGGAGCAGCTGGAGGATGGATTGTTCGTCCAGGCGTGTCAGGTATCTGTATACCTCCTGAGGTTCTTTGATCTGGGCCATGGCGTCTATGATCTGGGTTACCTGGTCAAGGCGCTCTGTCTCTCCCATGCGGGCTATGAAAGAACTCTCGATTTGCTCCAGCCGGGCGAGATTTGCTGCCGGAAGATTTTTTCTCCTGAGGGTTTTGAACTTACGCAACATCTGGTTTATGCCTCGAAAATCTTCGTGGATAAGGAACGAATCCAGGAGTTGGATAAATACCTCTTCCAGTGCCTGGCCCAGGTCCTGGTCCAACTCATCTTCGAGTAGCTTGAAGAGTATGACCACGAGCTTGGGCAACATGCTGTTTTCTTTTTCCTCGTCCAGTTCGTCCTGTACCCTTCCTTTCTCCTCGGCAGAGGCGGGTGACCCTTTTATGACCACGCCCTTAGCCTGCTCCACGTCATCTAGTTCGATCTCCAGGTCTTCCAGTGATATACGAGCGAATGCCACATGATCGTCGGATTTTGAAGTAAGGCGCTGGTAGAGGTAATTTACGATCTTGTCCACTTCCGCCCGAGCTTCTTCTTCTGTCTCCGTGCCCACCGCGACGGTATCAACCACAACATACTCGATATGGGAGAAATCCTGTTTCCATAACAGGCTGACCATATCTTCGTACATGAACTCGGCTGAATGGAAATTGGTCAGGCAGATGAGAACGAAATCCAAAAGTTGCTGCTCGTCTATACCGTTTCTAAACACCAGGATGCGGATCCCATCCCTATAGAATTTGTGGGCAATATTCTGCTCGTCTGCATCGTGTTGATACACCCAGGCGTCGTGGAGTTTGAATCCCAACTGGTCAACCCTCAGGGGCAAGGTCTCCCATTTTCTCAGCAAAGACACAAGCGCATCAAAGGATTGTTTCAAGTAGTCCTTGTATTGGTTTACGTTGTGCCTGTATAGGGAAATTTGCTTTAGTCCCTTTTCCAGGGCTTTGAAAAAGGCCAGTGCTGCCGCCACCTGCTTGGCCATATCTTCGTCTTCGAATTGTTTGGCGACATCTTTGGCTGAACGCTTCTGGGTATCCCCTGCTCGTTTGTTCATCTTGGTGGTGCCGGAGACATAGACATTCTTGGGATCTATCTTGGTCTGAGCCTGTTGGGGCTTGCCGGGTTTGTTGTTCTGCATGCGGGTCCTCCAGCCCAACTCCATGATACGCCTGAAGACGAATCATACTATTATACCATCTGTCCATGCAAACTTCCTTGTTTCCTTTGACTTCATGGGACCCTTGGCAGAAAATGGCCCGTCCGGATGTATGATAGAGATGATAAAACAGACAAAGATAATAAGGACAAAGATAATAAAACAGACAAAGGAGTGTGAATAGAGTTGAGCACCTACGATCAAATCATGGGCCACCAGAAGACGGTACAGCAACTCGAGCGGGCACGCAAGGCTGACCGGGTTGCCCATGCTTACCTTTTTCACGGTCCCGATGGAGTGGGAAAGCGCATGGTGGCGTTAGCATTTGCCCAGGCATTGAACTGTACTGCCGGTGATGGAGCGCCTTGCGGCACTTGCGAAGCCTGTATGAAGATCTCGCGTTACAATCATCCGGATGTCAGGATTGTTGCATCAGAGGAGTACCTGGTAAATGCCGGTTTGCTGGACTGGGATAAGGGTAATCCTTCGAACCAGATAAAAAACGAACAGTTGGAAGAACTCTCGGGACTTTTTCGGCACAAGCCGTACATGGGTGGTGTGAAGGTGGTAGTGGTGGTGGATGCTCACCTCATGAATGCTTTTGCCCAGAATCGTTTCCTCAAGACCCTCGAGGAGCCTTCGGACGACACTGTTATAATCATGATAACGGCGTATCCCCAGTCTTTGCTTTCAACCATTCGTTCCCGTTGCCAGGCATTGAGCTTTGCCCCTTTGCCCAGAAAGCTCATCACTGATTTTCTTGTTGCCCGTGGACAAGAAGAGTCCAGGGCCCAGGTCCTGGCGGCCATGGCCCAGGGAAGTATGAAACGGGCTTTGCAGATGTCGGATGAATCGGTTTTGGATGGCAGGGATGAATATCTGGCGATGATTGGTCGGGCGGTTGACGGGGATCTTGCAGATGTTATCAAGGCTGGACAGGAACTGGGAAGAGGCTCCGGGGCACGCCAAAGGTTGGAACAGGTCCTCGACACCATGGAACTTTGGATAAGAGACGTCCTTTATTTTCGCGCAGGTCTCGGCAGACAATACATGGTAAATGCAGATATCCTGGAAAAAATTACCGGATGTTGGGCAAAAGCGCAAGCGAGCGAACTCGTGACATGGTTGGACCGGGTTCGCAACACCAGAAAAAGCATGCGTTTCAATGTCAATCCAGGCATGGCTTTAGAGCATTTGCTCTTGCAGATGAAAGGGCTGTGATCTGTGAACTTGGAATGATAACGTCAGGAGAAATTAGACGTGAACAATAACGATTCTCAGAGTGATAAGCAACGCGATCCGGACCAAGCGGTTAGCGACACCCCTAAGGAAAAAAACGCAGAGATGGTCTCGGCCGTGGTTGTGGAAACTCCCCAGAATGACGATTCGCCCCAGGACTCGGAACCTTACGTTCCCAAAATCCGTGTTGGTGTGAAGATGGCAGATGGTAAAGTGGTCGATTTCGATCCCGGTTCCATGGATTTGGCTGTGGGTGATACGGTGGTTGTGAATAATGATCGGGATCTAAACCTCGGTAAGATTTGCTATATGGTTCCCAATGATTCTTCTGAACCTCTCCGCCGTGTCGCTCGAAAGATAGGGTCTCATGATGTGCTACTCATGAGGCGAAATGCCAAACGAGAGGAAGAAGCTTTCGAATATTGCAACAAGCGAATAGCCGAACGAAAACTACCCATGAAGCTGGTTCGGGCTGCATTTTTACATGGCGGCAACAAGGCGATATTTTTCTTTACCGCCGATGGGCGGGTGGATTTCAGGGCATTGGTGAGGGACTTAGCCCAGCAACTTCACGTACGAATCGAGATGCGACAAATAGGGGTTAGAGACGAAGCACGCCTGTTGGGTGGCGTGGGCATTTGCGGGCAGCCTCTGTGCTGTTCGCGGTATCTGAGAAAGTTCATTCCAGTGTCTATCAAGATGGCAAAGAACCAGGGCTTGGCTCTAAACCCACAGAAGGTGTCCGGTCTATGCGGCAGGCTCATGTGTTGCCTGGTATACGAGGATGACACATACAACAGCCTGCGGAAGGAATTCCCACGACCAGGCAAAACCATCGATACACCAGTGGGCCCAGGCAAGGTACTGGATTCGGACGTGCTGGCTTCCAAAATCAGGGTCAGTACCGACAGTGGGTTACACACATTTACCAAATTGGAATTGGAACAAGGGCCTGCAAAGGAAGATGAAAAATTAAAAAAAGCGGTTCAGCAAGAGGCCAGGGCCGCTGCCCGCCAGGAGCAGGCGGACAGGAGCAGCCGACCAATCAGGCGCCAGCACAAAAAGTCTTCGCGAGGACGCGGCGCAACGATGGGCGACGACAGAAAGTCATCCGAACAGGGCAAATCGGCATCATCCAGGAAACGCAGACGTAAGAAAAAGCCTTCCGACTCTGTTGCCAATAGTGCTACCAGGCCCCCTTCCGGGGATCGTGAAAAATCCGGGGAGGGAAAACAGAAAACCGCATCAGGCGATGTGTCCTCTTCAAAGAAGCGGCGTCCGAGGCGACGTTCTCGTCGTAAGCGAAGGCGTAAGAGCACGCGATCGGAATCCGGCAACCAGTCGGAGAACAAGGGTAACTGATACACAACGTTTACGTCGGAAAAAGATTGAATACGGAGAAAAAGCATGTCTGATTCTTTCTATGTCACAACACCCATTTACTATGTCAATGACGTTCCGCACATCGGCCATGCATACACCACCATCGCTGCTGATGTGCTGGCCCGCTATCACAGGTCACAGGATCATCGAACGAGGTTTCTAACCGGTACCGATGAGCATGGACAGAAGATCTACAAAGCATCTAGGGCCCAGGGGCTTAGACCCATAGAGTTGGCAGACCAGGTAGTAGAAAGATTTCGTGTCCTGTGGGACAGGCTTGGAATTGGTTTTGACGATTTCATACGTACCACACAGCAAAGGCATGCCGAGGTGGTACAGCGCATTTGGAAAAGGGTCGTCGATAATGGCGATATCTATCTGGGCAGTTATGAGGGCTGGTACTGCACCGGATGTGAGGAATATTACACCGAGTCTACCATGGCCGAGGGAAACCTGTGTCCCATACACAACAGTCCTCTGGAGAGGCTCCAGGAGAAGAGTTACTTCTTCAGGATGTCCAAATACGCCCAGCCCTTGCTCGATCATATAGAAAAGCATCCTGAGTTCATCCAGCCCCAGATCAGGAAGAACGAGATAGTCTCCTTTGTACGGGATGGCCTTCGGGACTTGAGCGTGTCCAGGACCTCTTTCGATTGGGGCATTCCTGTTCCCGGCGATCCTGAGCATGTCATATACGTCTGGATCGATGCTTTAACTAACTACATATCAGGACTCGATTGGGATGGAAGTTCGAGTGGAGGACGGTTGTTCGAGCAGTTTTGGCCTGCGGTACACCTCATCGGTAAGGATATCTTGAGGTTTCATGCTGTCTATTGGCCCACTCTGCTCATGAGTGCCGGATTACCTCTGCCCAAAACAGTCTATGCTCACGGGTGGTGGACAGTCGAAGGTGAAAAGATGTCCAAAAGCCTTCGCAACGTGGTTGAGCCCCACTCTCTCATCGATGCTTATGGAAAAGACCCGGTGAGATATTTCCTGTTGAGAGAAGTCCCTTTCGGACTGGATGGAGATTTTTCACACAGCGCCATCATCGGTCGAATAAACGCAGAGTTGGCAAACGACCTGGGGAATCTATTGAGGCGCTCTGTTACCATGGCAGTGAAGTACACGGATTCTGTGGTGCCACAACACGGTGCCCAGAACGACCTGGATAAGAGACTCGTGGATACGGCCCTTGCTTCTGCAAAAGAGTCTGCCGAGCACTTGGAACACTATTCATTCCACAAGGCGCTTGTGAGCATTTGGGATTTGGTGAGAGCTTCCAATAGGTACATCGATGAGGCAGCACCATGGACTCTGTTCAAAAATGGCGAGAGCGAAAGGCTCGGTACAGTAATATTTCATATCCTGGAATCCATCAGGTGGGTTGCAGTAATGCTCAATCCTTTCATGCCTGATACCGCCCACGCCATGTGCGAGCAACTGGGCCTGGACGGGGATGAAAAGGATACGAAACGCAAAAGCATTCGGCAGTGGGGTGGTTTGCCGGTGGGAACAATAGTAAAAAAGGGCCCGGCTCTATTCCCCAGGATAGAACCTGACAGAGCACAAGCACTCATCTCTCAGTTTACTGAAACTGTGGATGAAACGGAGACTGCGCAGGTGGAGGAGGAAAAGATGATAAATATAGATGATTTGAAAAAAGTGGACTTGAGGGTAGGCCTGGTCAAGAAAGTCGATAGAATCCCTAAGAGCAAGAAGCTCTTGAAAATAATGGTAGATCTCGGAGAAGATGAACTCAGACAGATAGTCGCTGGAATCGGACAGGCATATACCCCGGAGGAGTTGGTTGGCAAACGTTTGCTGATAGTGGCCAACCTGGCGCCAGTAAAGCTCATGGGTGTCGAATCCCAGGGTATGGTCATGGCAGCAGGTCCTGGTGGTGAAAACGTGGTGGTTGCCCAATTTGACGGAGATTTACCTGGTGGTGAGTCGGTTCATTGAGGTTCGGTGCTGGAGCTTTTTCCCTTCGTTTATCAGTCAAGGTATCTTGCAGTCCACAGGCATCATTTCTGTCAGGGTATGGGACAAAAAGAGAGGTCAGGATGGTTTCGGAAAATGTTCAACAGGCCATTGATGCCTTAGACAGTGATGATGCCGTTGTTCGTGGCAGAGCCATAGAAACTTTGATGGAGTTGGGCCTCAGCGGACTTGCCGACAGGCTTCGTCCACTATTGGAAGACCGTGACTGGGTGGTGAGATTCAAAGCGGCATCTGCCTTGGCCTGGTTGGGTGATGAGTCCGGTGTGGAAGTCTTGTTGGATGCACTGAGACAGAGGGATTTGTGTTTCATGGCGTTACAGTCATTGACCGAGTTGGGTTCTGCTGCTGCTCTCGAAGGCATAAGGAACTTTTCAAAAAGACGTTTCTTGCATCCCCTGGAGCGATTGCAGGCAGCTGCGGCGATGTTCAGCTCCGGGGATGAGTCTTCGCTTTTGTATATAGAGCAAAGAACGTTGTCTTCCAAACCGGAGGAGCGGGGATTGGCCCTGGAACTGCTGGGTCGGCTGAGTGCGGCTGGTGCTCTGGACCGGCTACAGGCGGTGTTGGCAAACCCGGATGATCCTCAGAGGATGGATGCATTGCGGGGCCTTGCAGCACTGGATGATCGCAAAGCACAGCCTTTGCTGGAGAGGGTGGCGAGTGAGCAGGAAGACGAACAATTGGCAAAAGAGGCTCAGTCCGTACTAAGTCTTTGGCGAAAAAAATAGGGCTAGCAATTGAGAGCCCTTGTGGCGCGTGCTTTTGGCGTCATGTATAGCACACGAAGGTGATGGTGAAATGAACCGGATGGAATTGGTGGATAGCCATGCGCACCTCGATTTCGGTAAATTCGACGAGGATCGCAACGAGGTACTCGAAAGGGCCTGGAACGTTGGAGTTCGAAATATCGTAACCATTGGTTCAGGCGACGGGGTCGAAGGCAATTTCAGCGCAGTATCCATTGCAGCTGCACAAGAGAGGATTTGGGCTGCAGTTGGTGTTCATCCACATGATGCCAATTTGGGCGTTGATAGATCCGGTGATCCTGTAAAAAGCATAAGCCCATCTGTAAAACAGAAGTGGGAGACGAGGCGGAGACAGGTTTTTTCGCGGTTGAGTTCACTGGCCTTGCATCCAAAGGTGGTGGCCATCGGGGAGGTGGGGCTTGATTTTTATTATGATCACTCTGCCAGGGAGTTGCAGCGGGAGTTGTTCAGGCAATCGGTTCGAATGGCTGTAAAGCTGAATCTGCCCCTGGTGATTCATGCTCGTTCTGCCGAGCAAGAGGTGGCTCGGATTCTGCGAGAAGAACACGCACAGCGTGTGGGAGGCGTGATACATTGTTTTTCCGGGGACCCTGTTTTGGCTGAAGCAGCCCTCGACATGGGGTTTTACTTCGGCCTGACGGGAATACTTACTTTTCCAAGCGCTTCGTCTCTTCGCGAAATCGTAAGGGACATTCCCATCGATCGGCTTGTGGTGGAGACAGACAGCCCATACCTGGCCCCTGTACCACACCGCGGAAAACGCAACGAACCGTCTTTTGTAATAGAGGTGGCAAGGGAACTTGCGAGGGTCAAGGGTGTGGATGAAAATGAGGTAGGGCATGTGACCAGCGAAAACGCAAGGCGTTTGTTTGGAATGGCTGATCGCGAGAAAGCGCGACCAGGCGCCATCGCCTATAGGTTCAAGAATTCTTTGTATCTGAACATTACCAACAGGTGCACCATGGGATGCAGGTTCTGCATAAAGAATTCAGGCTATGAGTTGGGAGGATACAAACTGGGATTGCAAGTGGAACCTGATGCTGAACAGGTTTTAGCCGCTGCTGAAAAGCAACTGGCAAAAGAACCCACGTCAGAAGTCGTCTTTTGCGGTTTGGGAGAACCACTCCTTAGACCCCGGTTGGTTGCACAGGTGGGCAGGGCTATAAGGTCCAGGGGCTTGAGGGTGAGGGTGAACACGGACGGATTGGCCAACTTGGTGCATGGAAGGGATGTGGCTTTCGAGTTGAGAGATTCTGTTGACGCATTCAGTATCAGCCTCAATGCCCACGATGCTAAAACCCATGACGGCATTTGTCCCAACAGGTACGGAATGGAAGCATTTGCAGCGGTTGTGGACTTCGTTAGAAGATGTTCGCAATTGTATGATGATGTCACTGCAACCGTTGTCGCAGATACAGGGGTAGATGACAGAAAGGCTGCAAAAATCGCGCAGGAGTTAGGTGTAAAGTTCAGGATCCGTGGTTGATCCTCACAAGCAAAAAACTGTGCTAAGATAAAACCTGGAGGCTGAGAAAATATGGTGAGATTTTTACTCGGTGCGTTTGTTTCTTTGTTCCTGTTGGTCTCATCGTGTTCTAACCCTGACAAAGGCTGTAGTGGTGATGAGGATTGTCCATCTGGAAGATACTGCTTGGTGGCCACATCTGAATGTATTTTCGATTGTACTTTCGACTCCCAGTGTAGAGATGGTTATGTTTGTTCCACGAGGGGAAAGTGTGTCAGGGAGTGTACCCCTACGGCCGGGGGAGTGGAACAATGCGATGGGGTCGATAACGACTGTGACGGGGACACGGACGAGGAGCTGGTGGGAGATGCATGTACCAGGCAAAACCAGATTGGTGCGTGTGAGGGACATCAGAGGTGTACGGATGGCAAGTGGGCCTGTGATGCTCCGGAGCCCAAGGAGGAGGACTGCAACGGTGTAGATGACGACTGTGACGGTCAGACAGACGAAGACCTGGTGGGAGATGCATGTACCAGGCAAAACCAGATTGGTGCGTGTGAGGGACATCAGAGGTGTACGGATGGCAAGTGGGCCTGTGATGCCCTGGAGCCCAGGGAGGAGGACTGCAACGGCGTCGATGACGACTGTGACGGTCAGATAGACGAGGAACTCGATATCCAGGATTGTCCTCTTCAGCAAGGAGTATGTGCCGGCACACAGAGGCAGTGTGTCAGGGGACAGGGTTGGACAGAATGTGATTATGGAAGTTCTTACCAGGAAGGTGACGAGACCAGGTGCGATTTGTTGGATAACGATTGCGATGGACAAACGGACGAAGGAGTACAACCGATTGATCGGTGCGAGGTTGGGCCGGAGAGTTCCGACGGATTGGATAACAACTGCAACGGACTGGTGGATGAGCCTGGCGGATGCATGGTCAAGCATCCCTTTTTCAATGTCTGGGTCGATGCATATGAAAATGTAGTCTCTGCCAGTGCTGACTGTACAGGGCCTTTTTTTGGACAGTCTTATTGGGACGACTACCCACCGGATTTTCCAGACAATCCAGCAACTGGTGGTAAAACATACTACGCTTGTTCTCTGCCAGGTGTCATACCTTCGAGTAATATTACATGGTACCAGGCTAGTGTAGCTTGTGCCGCGCAGGGAAAGCGTCTTTGCACAAAGGAAGAATATGCCCAGGCTTGTGGTGGTCCATTGTACCTGGATTATCCGTACGGTGAGGTTTTCATCCCGGATATTTGCAATACCTGGGCTACGGGTAACGGAGGCGTGGTTCCTACGGGAAGCATGACCGATTGTGTGACGGTCGGAGGAGAGTACGACATGAGCGGAAATCTCTGGGAATGGGTCTCGGATGTTTGCAAGTGGAACAGCTCCTATAAAGGAATTCAGGGAGGATCATGGTACTGCTCCTATGAGGGTGAGGAATGTGACATGAACGATCCAAACCAGGAAGAGACCATAGATTTCATGTATCACTGCGGCTGGCCCATGAACGGGTGGTGGTGCAATAGTCCAACGATGGAGAATACGGATTTAGGTTTCAGGTGCTGTTGGGACCCTGACTAGTCGACGACCGTCTCGACTTGCATGATGGGGGGATCCTCGATGGTCTTTTTTACCGCGCACAGTGCTGCAGCCCGTTGGACGGTTTTGAGGTACTTTTCGGGAAAATCGTCTGGTACGTGAACCTGGAGTTTGATCTTGGACATTTTTCCTGTCTTCGTATCAAACTCGTGATCCTGCGTGATACGGATGTTTTCCGTAGGGATTGATCTCGCCTGGCAAAAGCCGATGACGTAGATGCCGGCACAGGTTGCCAGGGATGCAAGGAAAAGCATGTAGGGCTCCGGCGCTGATGCATCGCCCCCGGACTCCTTTGCCTGATCGGTGTGGATGACAAAATTACCTATTTTTGCATCTATCTTCTTTCCTCCACCATGAGTAACTTCTATTTCGAAAGCCATGACTGCCTCCCAAGTTGTGTTCCCGCACCACAACCTAATCAGCATTAGGCGGTTCGTAAAGTTCAGTCTTGCAGTTCTGCAATTCGAATGAGTTTACCGGTGGATGTCTGGATATCGCGTTTTTTGGGAGCTTTTTCCGGATCGAACTTGTAGACGCAGTCGGTCCAGGTCGCCAACTCCAAAAATGCCTCCTCTGACTGAATTTCGTCTACCAAGGCCTGGAAGACGTGACCCTTTTCAAAATAAATCATCCCCTTGCTTTCGCCAAGGCGAAGGGAAAGTAAACCTGTCTTTCGTTTTCCGGAAAGGGCTTTTATCAGGGCAATGGCTTTTTTACCATCCAGGCTGCCTGATATTACCAGGCTGTCGGTATTTACCACTCCAGCCATGGTCCCTGTGGGGGGACCAGGCATGGTAGGGTCTGGTGTATCTGTTGTTGCTTGCTCGTCGGTGGACGATGGTACAGGCGTCAGAAGAGGTGTGGGCGTTTTTTCTTCTTCCTTCAACAGGGGTATGTCATCATCATCTATCACGGAAATGGCTTGTTCTGCCGCAGCCATGGCATCGTCGAGTCCTCCTGCCTGATCGTCATCCAATTCGATCACGACGCTTCCAATCTCCTGTTCATCCGTTTCATCCGTGCCGGGTCGCAACTGGTCCGTTCGTTTAGCAGAACCAAAGGTGCTGAGCTCTTTCTGGAGCTTGGCTATGATGACTTCTGCGACAAACGGCTTTGTGATGAAGTCGACTATTCCAGAGCTAAAAGCTCTGGTTATGGCTTCAGGCGGAGGATCCGAAGATACCATGAACACGGGTAAATCCATTCCAGCCTCTTTCATCCGTTTGATTACTTGGAACCCATCCTGTGGTTCCAGTCGCATCTCTAAAAGCATGGCAGCAATTTTTTCAGCCTGAAGGCTCTCCAAGGTCGAGTCGCTGTCTCTCGTTACCCTGACCTTGAAACCTTTCTTGACCAGCTTGAGTTCCAGGACGGATGTGGCGGAATTGTCCGGATCAGCCAGAAGTATGAGGGGACTCGTGGATGAAAGTTTTGCTCTTGCTTCGTCCCCTGTCAGTACCTCAGCGAGTAACTCTACGACTTGAGGGTCGAAGAGGCTGTCGGAATATTTCCTGATCTCGTCCATGGCGCTGTTGCTATCCAGGACCTTGCCCAGGGGATTGGTTGGGTTGTTGGTCAGGTCTTCGAATGCATCCACGGCCGCAATGATCCTGGAACCTGTTGGTATTCCTTCTGCCATGAGCTGCTCTGGAATCCCTGTTCCGTCATAACATTCGTACAGGTGTCCAATGATCCTGTTGACCTGAGGTGGGAGGTGAACACTGTCAAATAGTCTTGCGGGCGTCAGGTTGTACCTCTTTGCTCGTTTCCTGTGATCATCACTCTTCGAAATGCTAAGGAGCGTGAGGTGTACGGAGGCTCTTTTGCCCAGGTCGTGAAGGTAGGCGGCTATGATGTTGTGGTTGATCTCTCTTTCCTTGAGACCCATTCGCTCAGATACGGCCTTGGTCCACTTGACCACGTTGGCAGAGTGCCCCTGCATGTTCTCGCGCTGCATCTCCAGAAGTCCTACGAGAATGTTCAGGGTCTCTATGAAGTCGTTATCGGAGACGAGAGAGTTTGTTCTGACAGCTTCGATCTGCCTGGTCCAGGAAGATGTTCCTTCGGATTCGAACCCGATTTCAGGCTCCGCCCTCATGACGGCAGGTCCTTTTTTGACGGCCTTGGGCTCTTCCTTATCTCTTCATCCTTCAGGAGCCTGTCTGAATAAAGCTCCATTACCTGTTCCATCTTTTCCTCACGAGCTTTGTCCAGAGCTGCAAAAGCATGTATATCGCTTTTGTAGTGTTTTTTTATGGCTGCCTTGATTCCTTCCCGTGAGGCGACGAAAACTTGTACATGTTCCAAACCGCTAATGATTCGAAGGTCTTCAACGATGGCAGTGTTTTGAGGTTCTGCCGTGACGATTCCGAGAGTGGAATTGGCTTCTTTGTACAGAATCGGAAATAGGTTGTTGACCTCTGCCACCTGCTGAGGAACCAATGCCAGGATTTTGTCGGAGATAGAAACACGAGAGAGCTTTTTCGTGGACACGAACTGAGTGTTGAATTGTTTTGCAAGAAACTTAAGAAGGTTCTCTTCGCTTATGTAACCGAGCTCTAGAAGCGCTTCACCGATTTTTTGCCCGGTTTCTTTCTGGTGACTCAGCCCGGCGTTTAGCTGAGCCTTGTCGATGAGTCCGGCCTTGATGAGCTTCTCTCCAAACTTCAATGAGGTTCTCCTTTTGCCGGGTTGTTGTCTGGCTGGAAGAGATCCACCGTGTCTCCTTTTGCTAATTCGTCTGCGAGGCCTGCCAGTGGCCTGTGCCTAAGAGTTTGTTCGTTGTTTTTATTCCTATCGGGATTGTGAACCTTTGTCGCCTCAGAGTCCAGAAACAAATATCCTTCGAATTGAGGCTGGAAAGAAGACCATTTTTGACCCGATTGCTGCCTGGCGACCTCGAACATGCTCTGGAGCTTGGAGTCTAAGTTGTCCAAAAAGTGCAGAGCCAAGGCTTCTGGGAATTTTGGGACCACAGGTGAACCAAATTCCCGCTTTCCATGATGAGAAAGGATCATGTGTACGAGCTTGAGCTTGTACGTGGCATCCAACTCATGGCCGCCACACCACTGCTCGAACATCTGGGCACCTATTACCAAGTGTCCGATGAGATTGCCTTCGTCGGAATAGGAAAAAGAACTGTCAGTACGTATTTCCCGCATTTTGCCCACATCGTGCAAAAATGCCCCGGCAACCAGTAGATCCCTGTCCAACTCCGGATAATTTCCACATATGGCGTCGGCCAATCTCATCACAGACAGGGTGTGCTGTAAAAGGCCTCCAATGTGAGCATGGTGGTTTGTCTTAGCCGCGGGACAGCGGGAGAATTCCTGTCGGAATGATTCATCCGCCAATCTGGTCATCAGTAGATCTCGAAGTGGAGCCGTATGAAGGCTTTCTATGAGCCGTTGGAGGTCGTCCATCATCTTCTGAATGTCTATGCTCACACTGCCGAGAAAGTCCGCCAGTTCATCCGGATCGGGAGGAGCAATTTTTTTTAGCTTTTTTATTTTGAGCTGAGGTTGATTTCGATAGAGCTGCGCTTCGCATTCGACCATTACGAAATCACCCGCTGAAAACGGATGTTTGTTCTGGGTGTCTGTTACGTTGTCCCACATCTTCGCGGAGATCGTCCCGTCCCGGTCTTTGAGAACCAGCGATAGATATGGGTTGCCATTCTTGTTCAGTGGAACCTGCTTGTCGTCAACCAGAAAGGATCCCTTCATTGGAAAAGAACGGGATTCTTTTTCCAGGCGCTTTCGTATATCTGAAATAAAAGTTTTACCTGCCAATGGATACCTTTCCCACTGAAAAGCCAGATAACCCCGTGGCCAAACAACCAGGCCTGATGCACATTGTGCGAACTACCATCCCGATGGAGGCTGCTCTGCAGATTCATTGTCATCATCTTCATCAGAAGCAAGGGCCGGTATACTCAGTGCATCCAGTCTATAGCTGAAGTTTACCATGAACCGGACCCCTTCTATACCCCTGAATTCACTATCCAGAACTGGAATCTGGCATGCGAAGGAGATCAGTGCCGGGCTGTGGCTGGGTAGAAAGGTTACAGCAGGAGTGATGAAAAGCTGGATGCTTTCAGTACCAAATACTCCGTTGATCTCCAATACCGGTGCAGTGTGTTCATAGAGAAATGCGAATGGTAATGCCAGGTTGAAAAAGAAATCGGCATAGTCTGACTTGGCCAGGGGCTCGCCCACAGATGGTGGGTTGTCAATGTCATAGAACTCTTCGTTGAAACGGAAGAAAGCTCCTAACTGAAGTTGGGGTGAAAACCGTCCCAGGGAATATGCCAAAGAAACGTATGGCGCCAAGCGCAGTGAATTGGAATGTCCCGGCATGGTCTTAGAGCCCATCAGGTTGGTGGACCACTTGTCGGAGCTGACTACCGGGATGCTGCTGGTAACTCCGACCGCAAGGAAAAAACGGTCTGTTTTTTTATTGCCCACCAGGGCGGCCTTCATTCCGAGGGTAAGACCCGGAAGGTCAAAATCAGGTGTTGAATCCCAGTATGGGGGATCTTGGTAAGATGGATCCAGTCTCCTGGCGTTGTCTGCGGCGTTTAGCTCCCTATCTCCAGTTGCATCCGGATTCACGACGAGCGGGAAGGCAATGTTGAGTTCAATGAAATCCATGATGGACCATGTAATGCCTGGGGTGAAGACAAAACCCACCTGGGCACTGGGACGTGATACCGCATTGGGTAGGTCAAATCCCATGCTGTTGAAATAGAATCCGGTTTGAGTCCATGCTGGTTCAGTGATTACGGGTCGAACAACATATATCTCTTTTTCTTCGTTCACTATATTGGCCTGAGTTGCAGGCGCTGCGAAAAGGCACCCCAGCAGAGCCAGGATCGTCGAAATTCTAACTGTTGTGGTGCGCTCGATCATCTTTCCTCCCGGTCTCAGGCCATTGCCATCACACGGTTCAGGCAGGCTCCTACCGCGGCTCCGTAAATATGTCAGGGTGGCTGTCAAGTCAAGCAAAAACTGGCGTGTTCTTTTGGGGTTGGAAGGAGAATGGCCTTGACAGTACCACAGGTTTGGTTTATATGCTGACCCACCTGAACCTCGTTCTTTTCGCTGTTTGTGTTGGTTGGTTCAAGGAGGTTTTTGTGAACGCATATATGCGCATCCAAAATTTACCGCCCGTGTTTGCGCTCGCCCTTGTGGGTTTGTTGGGGATTTTTGCCACAGGTTGCAGGGGAGGGGCTGGTTCTGATTGCGTGGCTGACTCGGACTGCGAACTGGGGGATCTGTGTCTCAGACGAACGCAGGTCATCGAAGGTGAACGGTATGAGGAGTTGTGGGGGGTATGCCACGAGGATGACGATGAGGACTCGGTACCTAATGACGGCGATCTCAGCGGTAGTTCATTCGATCGTCGCTGCGGAGTCAGGGTCGTGACCGATCAGGAGACAGGTGAGCAGACGGTTTTCGAAAAGGTCATAGGCGATTGTGACGACAACTGCCCGGATGTATCCAACGCGAGGTTTTCCAGGCAGTTCGTTTGTATGGCAAAGGACGAATGCTGCCCTGCCGGCCAGAGTAAAAAAGAAAAAGCAACCAGGTTCGATCGATGTTCGGATATCACTGATCAGGCCGACACTTGCACCGAGTGTTTCAGTGGTGACAATCCAACACCTAAAACCTGCTATCTCGGTGTGCCAGATGGATATGATTTGGATTCGCGAGGTTGCGTCCATTGTCGGTCTCTTGCTCACAAAACACCTTGTGCCACGACCAATGATTGCAACAATGCCATCTCGGACGGAACCCTTCCTCGGCCTGCCTGTTCAGGAAAATGGCAATGCACCATAAATAAAGCCGATGGACCCAAAACCGGATTTTGCAAGTTTTTCCCCAACCTGGTGGAGATGGAAGATAGTGATGGTTATTCTCAGCTTTGGCAACTCGACAGCGATTGGGATGGGCTTGGTGATGAATGTGACAATTGTCCACAGGTTCCCAATGGCATGGAGTGTTCCAATCCCATCTTTCAGCTTCATTGCGATGTAAACCAGGATGGCCTCATAACACCGGCTGAACTCATGTTGGGCGAGCAGGTCAACTCTGATGGAGACAGGTATGGTGATGCCTGTGACCTTTGTCCTGACCTGTCGTCCAATGATAATGGCGATCTTGACAATGATGGAATCGGAAATCCTTGCGATAATGACGATGACGGAGATGGAGTGTGTGATCCCGGCATTGAGGCAGATGATTGCCACGGAAGTGACAACTGCCCTGATATCTGGAATTCCAGTCAGCATGACATGGACCATGACGGAAAAGGTGATGAGTGCGACTCTGATGCAGATGGAGACGGGGTTAGAGAAGATGGCGATGGTAGCGGGGTCGCCGGTGATAACCCCTGTCGAGGCGGCAAACGTCGTCAGTGTGACGACAACTGTCCTGGGGTCCGCAACAGTGCTCAGACAGATGATAACAACAATGGTATAGGTGATGACTGCGAATAGATTTAGTCGACCTTCCGCTTAGAGCCCTTTTTCTCTACAAGATACCGCATGTTGGGTGAGAAATTTTCCGTCATGTAAAGTCTTTTCTCGAAGTTGATCGGCGAGGCGGTTTGTAACACCCTCTTGAGGCGCGGAAATAATTCATACCTGTCAACGATGGCTGGTGATATTATTTGCTCCACAAGGTGCTGTTCTTTTTAGATGTGGTTTTTTGGGAGGCAAGGAATGTGGACAGACCTCTTGTTGGAATTGAGGCCTACGAACGTTATGCATCAACTTGGGATTGAAAGCCGTGTTCCGGTTCTCAATGCCAGGGATCTGCTCGTCGGTTTGGATGACACCGACGCGGCGCTATGGATGCCTACAGCTAAAAGCGATGCAGAAATAGAGGGGTTGCTCAGAGCGGCATCCCATTCCAAGGCGCCTTTGGGGCTGAGCATGTTTGTAAACGGGGACCTCAGCAGGTTCCAGCATGAGCATCCCGTAGGATCCCTTGTTTGGAAGACATCCCAGTTGGCAAAAACCATGTCGGTTTGCCCGCCCCTTTGTTTTCATGTCCAAATGCCGCTCATAGACCATAGAGTGGATTCAGAGGTGGATTCCGCCTGCACCTTGATGATGGCATGTGTCGATGCTGGATTTACATCTTTTGGCCTAGACTTGCGTGGCTGTAGCCATGACGATGATTTTTCCTGGGCCTTTCGTGTGTTGACTCCGGTCGTGGAGCTGGAGTTATCACAAGTGGTGATCCTGGATTTTTCCCAGGAGGGAAATCCGCAGGGTGTTGTGGAAGGATTACGCTCCGCGGGTGTCTACCCTGACATGGTGCTGATCACCGGTGAGTCAGAGGGGTTGGTGGGTTCGGAGGCACTAGTGGAGTTTTTCGCAGACAATCCCGGGCTCAAGCCTGGTTGGATGGGAGATTCCATCTCGCTTCCCCGAGGCTTTTTCACTGCCAGCTTGGGGGAATGGCTCCTGGCGGATGAGCCGGCACAGGAACACCAACCAAAAACCGATGTTTTTCGCAGGGAGGCCAAGACTTATACCAGGGCCTTGATTCGTTTCAAACGTCTTGGTCTCAAGGGGACCGTGGAACATATCGCCTCCAGGTTGGTTGCTCGGTGAGGGTGGTCGGTGGAACAGCACGGGGACGAAGGTTGAAGGCCCCAAAGGGAAGAATACTGCGTCCTAGTTCCGATAGGGTTCGGGAGGCTATTTTTGACCTGGTGGGGCCGCAGGGGCCCGGCGAACTGGTGCTTGATCTTTTTGCCGGAACCGGAGCCCTGGCAATAGAAGCATTGAGCCGTGGTGCAACAGGTGCGGTTTTGGTGGACAAAGAACCCAGGATCGCAAGGCTCATAGGGCAGAACCTGGCGTCTTGTGGATTTTCGGACAAGGCCCGAGTTGTAAAAACAGATGTGCTTCGTTATCTGAAAAATGCTTCCTTCAGGCAGCCCTTCGACCTGGTCTTGATGGACCCTCCATACGGATTCGGACTCGTACGAAAGTGCCTGGAACTTATCGGGGAGCCCGGATGGCTTTCTGAGCGGGCCATGGTATTTTGCGAGACTGAGAAGGGGGTTTCTTTTCCGGAACGAATAGGGTGCTTGGTGCTGGGCCGGGTAAAGACTTATGGTCAAACCCTGGTTCATGAGTTTTTCCGCGATGATTGACAACACTGGTTGCATGGGCTACCTTCCGCAACATTCGGCGTGTCCCTGAGCCAGCTGACAGGAGGAATACTTTGAGTTCCCTTGCTATTTATCCCGGTTCTTTCGATCCTGTTACCTGTGGACATATGGACTTGGTGCATCGTGCGAGGAAAATTTTTCCACGACTGGTGGTCGCGGTGGCCATGAACATTAGAAAACACTCCATGTTCACGGTACAGGAAAGAATCGAGATGCTCAGTGAAGCCATGAGGGGCATGGACGGAGTCGAAGTGGATTCGTTCTCGGGCCTGCTGGTGGATTATGCCCAGAAAAGGGGCGCGACCATCATCATTCGAGGTCTTCGCGCATTGAGTGATTTTGAGAATGAGTTTCAGATGGCTCATATGAACCGAAGGCTCGCCCCCAACCTCGAGACATTTTTCATGATGACGAGCCAGGAGCATTTCTACGTCAGTTCCCAGACGGTCAAGGAAGTCGCTCATTTCAACGGAGATGTCTCCGGGCTGGTTCCAGAGGTGGTAATAGACCGACTTAGGGAAAAGAATTCTGAAAATTCAGAATGTGCAGAGTGAGAAGAAGATATGAGGCTTGCTAACCGGGTCGATAAGATCAAACCATCGGCAACTCTGGCCATTTCGGCAAAGGCCAAGGAACTCAAGGCCGATGGCCACAGGGTCTTTCCCATGGCAGCGGGTGAGCCGGATTTTCCTACCCCGGAGCACATTCGCAGAGCTTGTTTCCAGGCCATGGAGGATGGCCACACAGGTTATGCTCCTTCTGCAGGTATCGCTCGGTTGCGCCAGGTGTTGAGGGATAAGGCACGTGATGAACTTGGAGTCGAGTATTCAGACGACCAGGTGATCGTAGGGCTGGGGGCTAAACATTGTTTATATAACTGCATGCAGGCCGTGCTGGAACCAGGGGATGGATTGTTGTTACAGGCTCCCTATTGGGTCTCTTATCCTGCACAGGCGTTGTTGGCTGATGCAAATCCGGTGGTGTTGCCGATGCCTGGTACGGAGTTTGGTCTGAACCACCAAGCTTTGGCAAATGCTACTCAAAACAACCTTCGCATGATGATTCTCAACAGTCCATCCAACCCCTCAGGGGCGGTGTTATCCGGTGAGGATTTGGATGAGTTGGCTCGGATCGCGGTTGAGCAGGACATGGTGGTAGTGTCCGATGATATCTATGACAAACTCGTCTATGAGCACAAGCCCGAGCATATTCTTGTCCGGCATCCTGAGCTTGCCGATCGTACGGTGATCGTCAATGGACTGAGCAAGACTTACTCCATGACCGGTTGGAGATTGGGATGGGCGTTGGGACCAACCGAAATAATCATGGCCATGCGCAAGATCCAGGACCAGTCCACATCCAACGCGGTTACGTTTGTACAGCATGCAGCCATAGCTGCCTTGGAGGGACCGACCGAGGTGGTCGTGGCCATGAGGGATGAATTTGCAAGGCGCCGGGATGTGATGGTTCAGCGACTGAACGAGTTGGATGGAGTCAGTTGCCATAAGCCTGATGGTGCGTTCTATGCTTTTGCCTCTTTTGAGGGAGTTTTGCACAAACGTTTCGATGGAGTCGAGATTGGATCAACCCTGAAATTGGCCGAGTTGATGCTGGAGCATGAACGTATTGCCGTTGTTCCAGGAGAGGCATTCGGAGCTTCGGGCTACCTGAGGTTTTCATTTGCGTGTTCCCTCGATACTATCGAAGAAGCAATGGAGCACCTGAAAAATTTCTTGTCCAAAATATCCTAGAGAAGACATGTCCATTGGTGCTAGGATTATTTCCCATGAGCTTACTGGATCGTAGAGATGGCATGGGCATTCGTCCTGGTGTCACGTTGGCTGTTTTTCTCACATTGTTCATTCCGTCAATCGTATTTGCATCATCGGAGTTCGAATACTCAAAAGGAGTGATCGCTTTCAGTAAAGGCGACATGTTGGAGGCCCGTAAGCATTTTGAGGCTGTGGTTGCACAAGACCCATCCAACGTTCAGGCCAATTATTATTTGGGTCAGGTGGCTTTGAGTTCCGGAAGATATAATCGTGCAGTGGAGTTGTTTCGCAAGGTGCTGAAGTTGGATCCTTCCAACTCCTCGGTTCGGCTCGATTTGGCCCTGGCCTTGATAAAACAGAAAAAATTCAACAGCGCCGAAAAAGAACTCCAATCCATTCGTGGCAAGTTCGCTAAACGCGCCTCAGTACTGTATTACCTTGGATACTGTAAGTACAAACAGGGCAAGCATCAGGATGCTATTGTTTTTTTACGCAAGGCTCAGGAACTTGGAGGGGGTTTTTCCGTATCTGCGGGTTACTACCTGGGCATGGCGAACCTGGAGTTGGGTAAACGCAAGCAAGCGCTAATGGCATTCAGGCAAATAGCGGAAGCTGATGCTGGAACTGTGGGAATCATGGCCAGGGAAAATCTCAGGACTTTGTCGCAACCCGGTTCGGTAAAAACAGGACGTTGGGGGATGATGGTATCGGCCGGGGCTGGTTACGACACAAATGTTACCCTGGAGACGGATTCGTCCAAGGGTTCTGCCGCCCCCACTACCTTTGTGGCCTTCGCAGCCTGGGGTGCACCCGTGGCCACGCAAAAGCACGAACTCGATTTAGCCTTGAGTATTTATCGTTCTTTCAATTTCGACATGGATCGGCAGTCTGGTTCTGCGCCCAAGCCGTCATACTTGGACCTTACGGATGTGGCATTCGTGCTCGGATACAAACACATGCTTCGAGGTGGAGACCGGTGGGACCTGGCGTACCTATTGGACCTGGATATGCTGGACGATCTTGGTAGGGTCACAGGAGTATCTGCGGACAAGGGATTCGGTATATTCATGCTCGGCAATACGGCTCGTGCTCGGTACAGGCTTTCTCAGGGGGGACACTGGGCCAGCAGTATCGAATATCGTTTTCACTGGCGTCTTTTCTATGAACCGATTTTTGCAGACCAGGATAGGGATAATTTCGGCCACGAGGTCTTGCTCAGGCAGCAGATGGATGCTTTTTCCGAAAGGCTCAAACTGGAGTTGGCATTGGGTGCTGTTTTCGAGGATGCAAAAGGCACTGCATGGAACATCTGGGGCCTGAATGCTTGGGCGAAAGCAGGTGTGGAGATTATTGGACCACTGACAGCCTGGACAAAGATAGGGTGGCAGAGGTCTGACCATTTTTCTTCGGAGAATTCCACCTACAATGGCCATAGGGTGGATGATCTCTTCTCAGCAGGGGCGGGCCTTTACTGGCGTCTGAGTTCGTGGCTGTCGGTGGCTGCATCCTGGTCGTTTTGGTACAACGATTCCAACGGGTTGATGAATTCACCTTTTCGATACCAGCGTAACGTTTTTCAGTTTTCTGTGTCAGGGCGATTATGAAGGAGTCATATGTGGTAGCATGCGGTATTTTGACACGAAATGTAAGTGAATGTAGTAGGGTCTTGCACCCAAGCAATCTGTGGTTTTATCAGTTTTCTGAGATTTGACGTTGGTGCGAAGAAATTTATCATTGTGAGAAGATCTTTTGAAATTAGGTGGTTATGAGCTAGCAAACGAAATTGTATTGTTGGCACAGTAACTGCAGTTTTTGAGAGCGAGACGGGAGAAAACCATGAATGTTCGCTCAATTGCCATAGTGTTGTTTTTATTTCCTTCCCTGGCTCTGGCCGAATCGGCTCCTGCTGGATTTGTCGCGGCCTTCAGGGGAGATGCCAGGATAGTGCGGGGCAAAGATGTGGTGGAGGCACGGATTGGACAAGAGATTTTTGTAGGCGATGAGTTGATTACAGGCAAGAAAGCACGACTCAAGGTATTATTGACCGATGATGCCATAATCTCTCTCGGTGCCAACACCAACCTGCGTCTAACCAAGCACCTGTTCGAGCCGTCCAAGCACAAACGCATATCGAGATTCGATCTGGTCAAGGGGCTCGTTCGTGCCCTGGTCAAGCACATGGTGGCTGATTCCGAAGCGGATTTCGAGATAAGACACTCCAATGCCGTGGCAGGGGTAAGGGGAACTGAGTTTGCCATGTACACCACTGGCAATGGTGTGAAATTGGCTACCTTGTCTGGTACTGTAGCTTTTTCGAAAGATGGTGGACGACCTGTACTAGTGACAGCAGGACAAGGAAGTGTGGTGGAGCAAGGTGGCCCATCTTCCCCAAACGCCTTGGCTGCTGCCGACCTGAGCGCATTGCGCTCAGCCACAGACGTTGTTCAATCCCCAAGCGCTTTGGCCATGAATCTCAGTCCTGACCAGAAAGCATTGATGGGCACGCCAACGGTGAAAAATAATGTCGTTTTAGACCCGCTATCTCCATCGGATTCAACTGGTGAAACTCCTGGCCAACTCTATGGTGGATTCACTGGTCGCCAGGGCAAAGATAATGACATAAATATCGGTAACGGCAGGCCGGATGGTGGATTGGGTCTTTCTGGTGGTGCTTCTTTCACAGGACAGGGGCCAGCGTTAGACGGAGAAAATGGATTTTCAGAGTTAGAGGGGGACTGGAACACTGGGATATTTGGGGATACGAATACGTTCTACAACATTGACGTGCAGCTAAAGATTGTGCTGGAAAGAAGATGATCAGGTAAGGAGGCAAGGTATGCGTTTTGCAATCGGAATTTTGAGCGTGCTTGTGCTCGTTGCCACAGGGTGCTACCCGGACGCCCAGTATGATCATACCGTTCAAAAGAGTTCCATGAGATTATCCCTATCGGATTTGGGTATAGAGACTGATACACAGACCGTCCAACGTTGGCTTTCCTGGGCTGGTGGAGGGTTTGATGGTGAACCATTCGACATGGGAGTTTATGGTAACGACTTTGCCCTGGATCTGCAGCTTTTGAACCTGGAGACGGGATTGTTCGAAGGGTTTTCAGGGACCTCGGTGTTTATGGACCGGCAGGACGGAACCGACACCTTGATAGTTGATTTGAAAATATCCGAATGTAAGGACTGCAAGTTTTTTGTTACCCTTTTTTGGAAGGAGAATCCCGACAGCGACCAGGTCAGTGTCTTTGATGGAGAAAGTGAAGAGTTTTCGGCTGTATCTTCCCAAGAGGTTGTTGAAATTCCTCAATTTAGTATCGTTCAGACCGGAACAGGCACTGTGACCTGCAACAAGGGGCAACAATCTCCACCGGACGGTTCGTGGCTTGCTGTAAGGGATGTGGGGGCGAACATTCGTTTTCCTCATGCCCTGGTGGATTCATCCCAACAGCCTGTTGCTGTGCTTCAAGGGGTTCCCACGTTGCATACCATGGCGGTGGAATTGGATCCTCTTTCTGATGGACGATTCTACTCACCCTTTGCCGAGGTCAGTTTATCTGAAGACGGTGAAAATGCGGATGTGGAGCTTCCCTGATACGTTTAGTCAGTAACGGCAGTCACTACCCAACCTGCTTTTTTGTCTTTGTTCAAGATGAGCATAAGACCCCTTCTTTTTGCAAATTGAACAAGTGCAAAAAAGCATTTTTTTAGTTTCAGATCCTTGTATTTGGCTGGAGCCTTGCCGAATTTTTCCATTGCCGCCTTATAGTCCACCACCTCCATCTCCATCTGTTCCGAGTCAGGGAGCTTTTTGCCTAACCTTTTGTAAACCTGCTCCCATTCCTTCTCGATGTCGGCTGGTCCTGAAACCTTACGACCTGCAAATGAGAAAGGATCGGTTCCAAGGCTCACTAGTGGTTTGGAATCTCCTTTTAGAAAAGTGTCCATGAATACTTCGGCAACCCTCTGTGCTGCTTCTTGTTCTGTCTTTGGGGTCAGGCCTTCCGGGATCACCCCGGCAGGCACCTTGTCTTTTTCATCAGGGCTGATTCCAGATAAATCAGGGGTGGCTGCCATCACAAAAGGAAGCACACAAAGTAGGCAAAACAATCTCATTTCGATTCTCCCATGGAGATATTCGCCCTGGAGAGATTGTCAGAAAGCCTTGCTCCTGGATCCTGGGTGGGCAAAAGTGCTGGCTTGCCTGTCAACCTTTCCTGCAGGTTCAGGTAAGTTGAAGCCAACTCGACCCGGACCTCGTCCGTCAACTTGGGAGGAGTTCCTTGGCCGGAAAATCCACGCTGGATGAGCCACTGACGGATGTTTTCTTTGTCCAGCATCTTCTGAGGCTTGCCTGATTCGAATCGTTGTTCGTATTCATCGGCTTCCCAGTAGCGACTGGAATCAGGCGTATGGATCTCGTCCATTACAAAAAGTTTACCTTTGTCCATGCCGAATTCGTACTTGGTGTCCACCAGGATTAGTCCCCTGTCTGCAGCTTCCTTTTCTCCCATAGCAAAGAGATTCAGGGCGGCTTTTTTTACCTGTTGCCAAATCGAGTCGCTCACCAGGCCTCTTTCGAGGATTTCTTGCTCGGAAATAGGCTCGTCGTGTTCTCCCAACTCGGCCTTGGTAGTGGGAGTGATGATTACTTCGTCGAATTTTTGATCAGCCCTTAGTCCGTCCGGCAACGTAAATCCATACGAATCTCTTTTTCCAGCCTGGTAGTCTCTCCATAGAGAACCGGTGATATGACGCCTTAGAACCACTTCTACAGGCAAAGGTCTAAGCTTTTTTACCAGCATGGCGTTGGGGTCGGGTACTGATATCACATGGTTTGGAACGATCTCTTTGGTGATTTCAAACCAATGAGCCGCTATGGAGTTTAGCACTTGTCCTTTGCACGGCACAGTGCCCAGCACCACGTCGAAGGCTGATATGCGATCTGTGGTTACGATCAGGAGTTTGTCCCCAAGATCGTACACGTCCCTGACCTTGCCTCTGTTGGGTTCTCCCAATGAAGGAAGATGGGAGCGAGAAAGGGTTTTATCCAACAGCATCGAGAGTTGTTTTGAATGTCCGTTTTTCATAGGCAAACCGATAGCATCATAGATGCTGTTTGGTCAAGGCTTGCCCTCGAGTATCGTCGTGGGATAAAGTGAGGAAATTTTAATATGCTGTAGATAAGTTTTGCACGGTGCGAATCTTTCGACAGCACCTACATGGATTGGAGTTGGCGTGAATATAGTTGAAAATGCTTTTGTTGCCATCGATTATGTCTTGACCATCGACTCGGGTGAGGAAGTGGACAGGTCGGAGAAAGGAAGCCCCTTGGGCTTCATCTATGGTTCCGGCATGTTGATACCAGGCCTTGAAAAGCAGATGATGGGCATGAAGGTCGGAGACAAGGCCAAGTTCGAAGTGGAAGCACACGAGGCATATGGAGAGCACGATCCGCAACTCGTCAAACCCATTGCCAAGACTAATTTTCCAGACGATGTGGCTTTACAGCCTGGTATGGTCTTTCAGGGGCAAGGTCCCCACGGCCCGGTAGCTGTCCGAATAGCCAGCGTGGAAGACGACCATGTGATGGCGGATTTCAATCATCCACTTGCCGGCAAAAAATTGCATTTTGATATTGCCGTGGTGGAGGTTCGCAATGCCACGCCGGAAGAACTCCAGGCCACTGTCCATGCCGGCTGCACTGACGATCAGTGTGATGGGTGTGAGCACCATCATTGAGTGTGATCTTTCGGGGAGGGATGAAATACTCTGTCCCTAGCGTTTGATGAAAAGTATTACGATGGCCAGCAGCGATGCGACGGACAGCCAGAATCCCATTGTGGAAAGAATGTGCCACAGGGGGTTCGCACGGGCTAGGATGTCCAGATTCTCCACCAACAAAATCTCGCAGGCACCCATTCCTTTGTCAGTCCGAACGGTGCTCGTGTGAATACGGGTTATTCCCGGCAGCATGCCTGCGGTTGCTTTTGCCGGGACTGCTGCGACATCCACGAGTTTTCCATCCATGCAGATCTGGTCGCCTTTGTTGATGGACCGCAGTTCGTCCATCAATTCGTCATCAAGAGAAAAGATGTGGTTGTTGGAAAGTTCGTTGCCGTTGAAGACTGAGTTGCATCCATACTTGAAATAGCAAACGTTGCCATGATGTTCGAAGGCACTGCCAGGCGCTTTGTAGACACCTGACGAGATATTCGAACCCCAGATCATGCAGAAATCTCGTTCAAAAAGGTCCTGGTAACGCATCCCGAGAGTAGAATAAGTGTTTACACTCACTACCATTCCACAGATGTGGTAGGCGAACAGTGGATGAAGGGTGATGTTCAGGTCACCACGTCGCAATCTTTCGGGCTTGGGATCCGATAGTTTTACCTGCCTGGGTGCTGAATTGAGTTGCGGATAAGTACGGTCCACGCCCGCCAACCTGTCTTTCATGAAACCGCCCGCTAGCCAAGTGAAAAGTGAGATGAAAAAAACAAGAGAAAGAAACTTAGGGGTTTTAAAACTTCTACTTGGCCCTTCGAGCCTGGAAGGTTTATTGTTTGAGAGAACCTGCTCGCTCCAAGCTTCAGGAGGGCGGACCCCCTGTGCTTTTAGAAAATCACCCAGCGCCTTCATATCTCCGTTTTCATATAAAGCGACTAATTGCTGAGCCTTTTGGGTGACCTGTGCATCGTGTTGGTCTTCTGCCAGGCTCCTGAGTATCCCCAATGCCATCTCGGGCCTGAAAGCAGGACCTAATAGAAGACATGCAGCATGAAATCGCCAGACGGATGATTGCCCGGCATCTGTAGTTTTTTCGGCCGCAAGGCGAAACAAGTGTGCAGACTCGAGTTCCATCTGTGCATTTTCCAGCACCATGGCCAAGTCCGCCAGTAATGACGGGGGTAACTTTTGTAGCTTCCCCGTGGTGTCGGCCAGCCTGTAGATGCCGATTGCTTTTTCCGTGTCGCCCGATTCGAGAGCGTGTCTAAGGTTTTCAAATTCCATGTTGGTAACTTTATTCAAATTGTACAAAATAGTTATCAACGACTCGATCGATGATGCCGGTGTCCATGTGAGGTTCTACGCCCATGTACGAACACAGGCTTACCACTTGCTTGAGGAGATCCCTGGGCTCACAGGCGTTAAAGGGACGTTGGTTTGGAGTGTAATGGGTCTGAACTAGGTAGTCGAAAACATCTTCATCGAATGGTATGCGTCGCTTATTACATTCCTGCACAAATATTTTTTTGAAAACATCCAGGTCAGGTCGTTGAACCTCGAGTTTGTACGGCACTCTTCGCATGAACGCAGAATCCACCAGTTCTTTGGGGTTTAGGTTGGTGGAGAAGGTTACGAACACGTCGAACGGTACCTGAAGTTTTTTGCCTGTATGCATGGATAAAAAATCCATCTCGCTTTCGAGGGGAACTATCCATCGATTGAGCAAATCTTTAGGTGAGACCTTTTGCCGGCCGAAGTCATCTATGAGGAGCATTCCGTTATTCGCTTTCATCTGGAATGGCGCTTCGTAGTATTTCACCTCGGATGAATAGGATAAGTCCAGGTCATGGAGCATCAGCTCTCCACCCACCACCACCATGGGCCTGTGGCAGCGAACCCATCTGCCATCGAAAGATGGCAGATCGTCTTCTGTGGGTTTGTGGATGGTCTCATCGAAAATCTTGATGATAAAGTCATCCACGATGACGCTGTATGGTATAAACACCGAACCCCCAAAGCAATCGGTCATCCTTTGGCAGATGGCTGTCTTACCGTTGCCCGGTGGACCATAGAAAAACAGTGCCTGGCCGCTGTTCATGGCGGGTCCGATGGCATCGAAAACCTCCTCGCCAAGTACCAGGTCCTCGAAGTGAGGAAGCAGATTTTCACGCTGCAGGTCGTTGCCCCTTATGGATTGGGCGGCCACGGCATCCAGGTACTGATGGTAAGGCACAGGCGCCGGGCCCACGTATCGGTCACGTTCCATGGAGTGTTCCACGTAGGTAAGGCCTTGGTTCGTGATTGCAAAGATCATTCCGCTGCGGCCCAGTCCGCCTCCGGATGTACCCTTTATCTCCACGTACTTGGACTTATGAAGCCTGGACATGACCTTTTCCACCAGTGCGCTTGGAAGGCACAGGCGCCTGACAATTTCGGAGCCTTGCAAGTCTCCTGCCTGGAAGAGGTGCTTGAGGCAAAGCTCTTCTACATAGGAGGGACTGAGACCTGTGTCGGCCAATGTTTTTGGTTGGGATGGGTTGAATTCCACGGTGCGCGGCTTAGTTTTTTGTGAAACTACCGGTGCGGTCCTTGATGTTACGAGTGGATCTATCCTGACGCATGTTGCTTCTGCGTCAGCCTCGCCGTCTCCTTCGAAATCGAAACCATCACTCATGGCTTTCTCCATTTATTCCATGGCTGGATTAGTACGAATTTCATAAAGAATCGTATCGTTCGTTTTGGCCAAAGGCAACAGTTGTACTCGGGCGGGCCTGGGAATGCTTCCCATGGTCGATTCGGTCGTGCTCCAGAAGAGATACTTGGCTCCGAATTTTTTCAGCAATACGTCCGTAGCTTCCGGTGAAATACGGCCAGATACCAGCCGTTTGAACATACTCATCTTTTGTGCCATGTCCCATGTTAGAAACCAGTGCCCCATGACGCACCTGTGATCACAGATGTGCGGTAGCCATAAACAGGTCTTGCGAGAAGCCAGCACCCCTCCAGGAGGCAGGGCTCGAAGTCTTTTCGCCATGGCCAACTCGGATTTGCTTATGGTCATGCGCGGGTCTTTGTATGGATGGGTAAAAGCCCTTTGCGTTGTTCTGATGAACGAGTTTCCGAAAATCAGCACGATGACAACCGCGAAGACGACTTTTTTCTTTCTGGTCCAGGCGATCTTGTTTTTGAGCAGCAATAGCCCGTCGACTGCCACGAGACCAAGGGGTAGAGAGACAAAGTATAGAAAATGCCTTCCTTCGAAAAGTGGAGAAAAGGACAAAAGCGCACTGGCTGTGAGCCAGCCGAATAGCAGGCTTGCACGGGTCGTGCTATTCCCCAAGTTGCTCATGCCATACATGGCTGTAAGGAAAATGCCGCCGAATCCCAGCAGCCACATGTCCGGTGATACGAACATTCCTGACTGGCCCTCTGAGGCAACTTTGGCAAAAAGAGGATCTTTCGATTGCCACCATGCTATACACGCCACCGGTATGATACCAATGCCAATGATGGCAGAAGTCCGCAAGGCGCGAAAAAAAGCTTTTGTATCGAATCGTATCAACAACGCATGCAGGGGTATAAACGTCAATGTCAAGATCGCTACAGCTGAGTCATACGCATGTACCAGATATATCAAAGGCAGTCCGATGGCGGCCAGCAAGGCAGGCCATGTACCGCCGGCATCAAAGGATTTTTTTACGAGACCAAGCCAGGCTAGAAGCGCGATCCATCCTGCCAGGTACAGGGGGTTGTACATGGTCATGTACGGAGTCCATCCGAGAACGACCCAAAGATCTCTTTTCAACACATGGACCCAGGCCTGGGGCCATATGTCTGAAAACAGCACGACCCAACCGTCCAGTCCGCCCGCAATCAATACGAAGGAAAAGGCTAGAAGCCTGCTGGTGGTGTCCTTGAAAAAAAATCCCACGAACCAGTACCACAGCAGGACGAAACAGATTATGAGCAAGGCCTGTGAGATGGACCATGCTGTGGAGATTTGCATGTCAAACGTAGCTGCCAATTGCCCTATGAGATAAATGGGCAAAATGATCAATCTTGGGCTTTCATGGTCAAGGGTGAAACGGTTTGAAAGAAACAGGCTTCCATGGTCCTTTGCTTGTGCCACGAAGTCCGCATACTGCAGGGTGTCTTCTATGGAGTATGGAAATCCAAGGAACACCCTGTCGTTTCCCGCCTGGAACGTGAAAGCTGGAGCCACCCTCAAGAACGCAAGGCAAAGAGCCGTGGCAAGGACCAATGATTTGACCAGTCGAGGGTTGAGATGCTTCTGGCGTTGTGGGGAATCGGATGGGCTTTCGAGCACCTTGTTCACGCTCTCTGCCCTCCTGCCCTCTGGTCGGGCATGGGTTGGACCAAGGCTACAGGATGCGAAAGAAAATCGGGGCGGGCGGATTTGAACCGCCGACTTCCTGCTCCCAAGGCAGGCGCGCTAACCAGGCTGCGCTACGCCCCGTTACAGGGCAGGTACAATAGGACAAATGCAAGGGAATTTGCAAGCCCCATGTTCTTTTTTTTGTTTTGGTGGACAACGGGCCGATTTCATGGCATAAAGTTCGCCCGCGCGAGAGTGGCGGAACTGGTAGACGCGCAGGATTTAGGATCCTGTGGCTTTGCCGTGGGGGTTCGAGTCCCCCCTCTCGCATTTCCATTTATCCTTTGCCCCTGAGGGCCATGGCGGCATCGGTCAAGCCCATGGTGGAGGTCAATGATTTTGGTGAGACCTTGTACACTAGGCCCGGGTGGTAACTTTTGGTCAATCATGGCATTCGTTGCTCTTTTCCTTGTAACATCAGGGGCAAACGCAAATGTGTCTCGGCCTGTGTGCAGAGGTTCGGGACAACAACTGCTGGCTGAGAGAAAATCCAGGAAAAAAAAGAAGAAAAGAAATAATAAAAGGAAAAAGCTCAGATCCTTGCCCCCTATTGAACAAACCTCGCAAGGGGATCAACCTGTGATGGGGGATAAACCCGAGTTGGAAGATGTGCCCTCGGTGAAAGATGATCCAGGGCAAAGTGGTTGGCAATATCGACAAGCGTCTCCACCGGCAAAGACCGTGCCTTCCATAGAGCCTGGAGACAAAGCATCAACTGGCGTGTCAGGAGGGTCTATTTCGGATGTCAAGAAAAACAAAAATGAAATTTCTTCATCGGAGTTAGGGCCAAGAACTGAAAAAAAAGACGATGGTGTTTCGGCTGATATTGCACAGGCAGATTTCTTGCTGGATGTCCGGGGTGGGATACTGGTGCAGCGAGGGGGCCGTGTAGATCCTGGGGCCGACCTGGACGTGGGGTGGAACCTGGGAAAAATACTTGGCTGGCCGGGTCTTTACCTTGCGGCTCGCGTGGATATATTCATTGGTGATAGTCCGCTGGGCGCCGGGTATTTGATGATGGATACAGGCGCTGGATTCATGGGGCGCATCCCGTTGGGTCCCGTGAGCTTGCGTGCAATGCTGGAGTTTGATGTTCGAAAAATGTTCATAACCAACCAGGGTTCGTCAGGGAATATTTCCCCTTCTTTGGGACTTGGTTTTGGACTGGGAGCTGATTTGGACTTTGCCTTGACCCGGTGGTTGCTGATACTCATAGGTGGTAGTGCGAAATTGATGCAGGACCCATTGACCGGGAAATTTGAATTTTCTGCCGTTGCAAGAGGCGGCGTTGGCTTTGCTTTTTAGGATTGCAACCTGAGTGAGGAATGAAATGAAGACTACCATTGAAACGCCTGATCCCATCCACCGAACGATTTCAGTAGAGTTGCCCTGGCCCATGTTGGCGGAAGAACTCGATCGCGAGTATAGAGATTTAGCCAAAAAGGTCACCATAAAAGGTTTCAGAAAGGGCAAGGTCCCAAGGACCATGCTTCGCCAGAGATATTCCGAGAGGGTAAACGCCGACGTTCTCGGTAGACTTATCCAGGAAGCCTATGAGGCCGTGCTAATACAGAACAATATCCAGCCTGTTGCAGTACCCGAGTTGGAGCAAGGGGAGTTGAAGGAGGGTGAGCCATATAAGTTCGTCGCCAAGGTCGAGGTACAGCCGGAGGTCGAGATCAAAACCATCTCCGGGTTTGATATCAAGATCGAGGAGCCAAAGGTAACCCAGGAGATGCTCTCGGAGGAGATCGAGAGGTTGCGTCTTGCCCGATCTGTTCTGGTGCCTGTCGAAGGTCGTGATGTGGCCCAAAAAGGGGACACGGTAATCATTGACTATGAAGCGAGCAGGGATGGTCAGTTGCAGGAAGGAGGAAAGAGGAGCGACCACCAGGTGGAGTTGGGTTCCGGTTCCACCGTGCCTGGATTCGAAGAAGAAATCATCGGCATGAAGGTGGGAGACGAGAAGGAGTTCGACTTGGAGTTTCCCAAGGAGGGGTTCCCGGAGGATCTGGCTGGAAAGACCATGCATTTTTTAGTCGTGCTCAAAGCGTTGAAACAGAGGGAACTGCCGGAGTTGGATGACGAGTTCGCAAAGGACCTGGGTGAAGAGGGAGTCGAGACGGCAGACGACGTTCGTGCCATGGTGGAGCGAAGGCTTCGAGAGGGACTGGAGTCCAAAGCGGAAAGGGATGCGAAGACCGAGCTCATAGACAAGTTACTCGAGGCCAATCCAGTTCCTGTGCCGCCCGCCTTGGTCGAACGGCAGAAGGCTTCTATGCTCCACGAGCTTCAGAGCATGCTTCAGTTCCAGGGGCTTACCCCGGACCAGATCTCAGAAAATACGGACAAGATGCTCGAAGACCTGACGCCACGAGCAGAGAAAGAAGTGGCTTCGGCTATTTTACTCGGTGCAATCGCAGATAAAGAGGGGATTGAAGTAAGCGATGACGACGTAGAGACCCACCTGAACGATGTGGCTGCCAAGAGTGGAGAGAATATCGCCCGACTCAAGGCCCTTTACGCGGATTCCGCCCGAACCGCTGAATTAAAAGCCAACTTGCGCAGGGACAAGGTTGTTGACCATTTGATGAATCTGTCTAACATTGGAAAAGGTGAACAGGAGAAAGTCACCAAAGGCGAAGGTGACAATAAACCATCGGGAGATTCACAATGACTTTGGTTCCGATTGTAGTAGAGCAATCCCATCGAGGCGAAAGAGCATATGATATATATTCCCGTCTGCTCAAGGACAGGATTATTTTTCTGGGTACAGCCATCGATGACGATGTGGCTAATCTCGCCATTGCGCAGATGCTATTTTTGGAAAGCGAGGATCCTGATAAGGATATCAACCTGTATATCAATTCTCCCGGTGGTTCAGTGTCGGCCGGCCTGGCCATATATGACACAATGCAATATGTAAGATGCGACGTGTCGACTATTTGCATGGGACAAGCCGCCAGTATGGGTGCGGTGTTGCTGGCCGCCGGGAAAAAAGAAAAACGTTATTGCCTGCCCCATGCCCGCGTCATGATCCATCAACCTCTTGGCGGGGTCTCGGGCCAAGCTTCTGATATAGAAATCCAGACGAAAGAAATCTTGCGAATCAAAGAGATTCTGAACGAGATTCTCTCTTCGCACACAGGAAAGGACTTGAAGACCATCTCCAGGGATACGGACCGGGATTTCTTTATGGATGCCCAGGCCGCCGTTGAATACGGGCTCGTAGACGAGGTCGTAACCAGAAAAGCTACGAGTGGCGGGGATAAGGAGAAATAGAAGGTGTCCGACGAAAGCAACAACGGGCCTCCTGATTTTCTTTCTTGTTCATTTTGTGGCAAGGGCCAGAGAGAGGTCCGCAAGCTCATTGCTGGACCGACTGTCTATATTTGTGACGAGTGTATCGCCCTTTGCAACGATATAATAGAAGAGGAGCTTGAGCGAGATTCCGGTCAAAATTCCATGGTCGTTCCCAAGCCTGCTGAGATCAAGGCAGAGCTGGATAATTTTGTAATCGGACAGCAGCAGGCAAAAAAAGTTCTCAGCGTTGCTGTACATAATCATTACCAGAGGGTTGCCACTGCAGGTGTGGTGGATGATGTGGAACTACAGAAATCCAACATTTTACTTATCGGACCCACCGGTACCGGAAAGACCTTGTTGGCAAGAACCCTGGCTAGATTTCTCAACGTGCCTTTTACCATAGTGGATGCCACTACTTTTACCGAGGCTGGTTATGTGGGCGAGGACGTGGAGAACATCATAGTCAATTTGTTGCATGCCGCTGACCAGGATGTGGAAAGAGCGTCCCATGGAATCGTTTACATCGACGAGATCGACAAGATCTCCCGCAAGAGTGAGAACCCGTCCATTACGCGGGACGTGTCAGGCGAAGGCGTGCAGCAGGCACTTTTGAAGATAATCGAAGGAACAGTCGCAAATGTTCCGCCAAAGGGTGGGAGGAAACATCCACAGCAGGATTTTTTACCTGTGGATACTACAAACATCCTGTTCATTTGTGGTGGGGCATTCGACGGGTTGAGCCAGATTATCGAACGCAGGCTTGGCGAGAATGCCATCGGGTTTACAGGTGGCGAACTGAAAAAGGTAGAGAGATCTTTGGGAGAGATCTTGGCCCAGGTTGAGAGTGAAGATTTGATGAAGTTCGGCCTGATCCCCGAGTTTATTGGTCGCTTGCCGGTCAAGACAACTCTGCACGAATTAGATGAGGACATGTTACTGCGTATTTTAGTGGAACCAAAGGATGCCTTGGTCAAGCAGTACCTTAGATTGTTCGAAATGGATGATGTGGTGTTGAGATTTACGGATGACGCCCTGCGTGCTGTTGCCCGACAGGCGCTGGAACGAAAAACCGGCGCAAGAGGGCTTCGTTCGATCCTGGAAAACGCAATGCTGGATCTCATGTATGAGATTCCGTCAAGGCGAACTATTAGGGAAGTCGTCGTAAACGGTGAAGTGATCGACCACAAGGAAAAACCGCTTTTGCTTTTTGACCAGCAGTCGGAAAGTGCTTAGTCCCGGTTATCGACGATTTTTCGTTACAAGAGGTGTTCATGTTCGACAAAGACAAAGATGAAAGATCAGAAAATCCTCCTCCCATTCCTTCGGCTCGTGTTCTTCCATTATTGCCGTTGAGGGATATCATCGTGTTTCCTCACATGGTGGTGCCTCTCTTTGTAGGAAGGGAAAAATCAATAAAAGCACTCGAGGATTCCATGCGCAGGGAGAAGGAGATCCTGCTTTGTGCTCAGATGAAGGCAAAAACGAACGATCCTACCGCAGATGATATCTACACGGTTGGGTCTCTTTCATCCATTATCCAGCTTCTAAGGTTACCGGATGGAACGGTCAAGGTCTTGGTGGAAGGAAAGAGAAGAGCCAGGATCAAGAAGTTTGTTACCTCCGATCCGTTTTTCAAGGTGGAGGTGGAAGAGGTTTCAGAAAAGGTGGATGTCAATCGGGAAGTCGAAGCTTTGATGCGATCGATCAATGCCTCCTTTGAGCAGTACGTCAAGCTAAACAAGAAGATTCCCCCTGAGATGGTTCACTCTACTTCCGCCATAGACGAGCCAAATCGTCTTGCAGATACGGTGGCTGCAAACCTGAACCTGAAGCTCAAGGACAAGCAGACATTGCTCGAGACTGAAGATGCCCAGGTGCGTCTCAAGAAGCTCTACGAGTTGCTCCAGGCGGAGATAGAGATTCTCCAGATCGAAAAGAAAATCCGCACCAGAGTGAAAAAACAGATGGAGCGAACCCAGAAAGAATATTACCTCAATGAGCAGATGCAAGCCATTCAGAAGGAACTGGGTGAGAAGGATGAATACAGGGCAGAGTTGCAGGAGCTCGACGAACGACTGAAGAAAAAGAAGATGTCTAAAGAGGCTGTAGAAAAAACACAGAAAGAACTCCGTAAACTCAAGATGATGTCGCCCATGAGCGCAGAGGCAACGGTTGTTCGTAATTATGTGGATTGGATGTTGTCTCTTCCCTGGTACGAGTATACCGATGACAAGCTGGACATCGACGAAGCGGAGAGAATCCTTGACGAGGATCATTACGGACTCAAGAAAGCCAAGGAAAGGATTTTGGAGTACCTCAGCGTTCAGGCTTTGGTCCAGAAGATCAAGGGTCCAATCCTGTGCTTCGTGGGGCCTCCAGGGGTTGGTAAGACCTCTCTCGGACGTTCCATAGCGAGGGCTACTGGTAGAAAATTCGTAAGGCTTTCTCTTGGTGGAGTAAGGGATGAGGCGGAGATTCGTGGTCATCGCAGGACATACATCGGAGCGCTCCCTGGCAAGATTATTCAGCATATGAAAAAGGCAGGGGCGGGAAATCCGGTATTTTTGCTGGACGAAGTAGACAAGATGTCCGCCGACTTCAGAGGAGATCCTTCCGCGGCACTATTGGAGGTTCTCGATCCTGAGCAAAACAATGCCTTTAATGATCACTATTTGGATGTGGACTATGATCTTAGCAGGGTGATGTTCATCACGACAGCCAATACTCTGCCTGGGATTCCCGCGCCCTTGCAGGACCGCATGGAGATAATAAGGCTTCCAGGCTACACGAGATACGATAAGCTCAATATCGCCAAGCAGTTCCTGGTGGGTAAGCAAATCGAGGAGAACGGGCTTAGTGGCGTGGATGTCAAGTTTGCAGACAGTGCCCTTGGAACAATCATAGATCGATACACGAGAGAGGCCGGAGTCAGAAACCTGGAGCGAGAGATCGCCAGTATTTGCCGCAAGGTGGCCAAAAAGGTCATAAAGGAAGGTAAGGATATAAAGATTAGGGTAGGGGCTAAGTCCGTACAGAAATACCTTGGTGTTCATCGTTATCGAATCGGTCAAATAGAAGAAGAGGACAGGGTGGGGTTGACCACCGGACTTGCGTGGACTCAGTTTGGAGGGGAACTCCTTCAGACAGAGGTTACAGTGATGCCGGGAAAGGGAAAACTCATTCTTACGGGAAAACTTGGTGACGTGATGCAGGAAAGCGCCCAGGCTGCTTTGTCCTATGTGCGATCTAGGGCCAAGAGACTTGGTTTGGATGAGAAGTTTTACGAAAAATATGATATCCATGTCCATGTCCCCGAAGGAGCAACCCCAAAGGATGGCCCGTCCGCAGGTATAACCATGGCAACGTGTTTGGTCTCAGCCCTGTTGGGAATTCCGGTAAGACGTGATATCGCCATGACTGGAGAAATAACACTGAGGGGAAGAGTGCTTCCCATTGGTGGTCTGAAGGAAAAGGTCTTGGCCGCACATCGAGGAATGGTGACAGAGGTAATCATTCCAGAGGAAAACCAGAAAGATCTGAAGGATATCCCCAAGGTAATAGCCAACGCCATGACTTTTCATCCCGTGTCTCACGTGGATCAGGTCCTTAGATTGGCCCTCAGGTTGGATGATCCGGATTCGTTTTTCACGGATCCTGTTAGTACGGAAGATGAACATTTGCAGCAGTCTTCTTCCGAGGAGCCGCCCTTGGATGAGTCGGCAACGGTAAACTAGAAAAAATGTTTGACAACCCCATGCGGGTTTGCTAATTCATGGCGTCCGTGTTTGATGCTGTTCATTGAAAACTTTGCTGATGTGGCCGTGGGATATGGGCGGGTAGCTCAGCTGGGAGAGCATCGGCTTTACACGCCGGAGGTCGCAGGTTCGAGCCCTGTCCCGCCCATTATCAGATTTTCACAGCCCATGGGAATTTTGGGCCTTGAAAATGTTTTTGATGGAATTATGGAATTATGGCAGTAGAAGTTTGCAGGTGTGTTCTTTGGAAGATACGGAGTAGATACGGATACGTGGGGTGGTAGTTAAGCTGGTTATAACGCCGGCCTGTCACGCCGGAGGCCGCGGGTTCGAGTCCCGTCCACCCCGTAACCGAATCAGGGAAACCGATCACGAAAGTGGTCGGTTTCTTGGTTTAAGGAAATCGACCCACCTATTGTGGATGATGTCTTGGAGATACTTGAAAATCGCGATGTCTA
>CAYSLH010000003.1:32037-54879 GCA_964431605.1 uncultured Myxococcales bacterium | reverse complement strand
CCTCGCCAACCTCTTGAGGTGCGTATGATACCTGGATCATGAGATCCTTGCTCGGTGCAAGCACCAGGGCTGATCCTTCTGCATATGGGCAATCCGCCTCGAACTGTCCGTTGTTCATACACGCTATGGCAAATGATTGCGAAGAGCCGTCTTCGAACTCAACCCCCACCACGTTCACGTTTGCGGTACCGGTGTTTCTGAAAAACAGGTATCGTGACGCAAGGGTGTTTACATCGACTTTTCCAAAATCCACTGACAACTCGCCCTGGTCGGGATCTTCGCCGGCCTTTACTTCATCGTACAGATCTAGTGATGCCACGTCAGGACTGTCCGATACGTGGTATTTGCCCACGAGCGCTTCGTCAGCGCTTATCTGGTTTGTGCTTTCACATTCGCAACTCAAGGCCACGGGCAGGGCCAGGGCCGTGGCGATCATCATGATCGAGGTCTTTTTTTTCATGGAAAACTCCTTCAGAGACCATTGGAGAGATACCGGAACGCCTTTTGCCGCCGTTGATGTGACAGTCGGGCGCAACTTTTCTGACCATAGTTTTTTTAGCATAGATAAGCACTGGAACACAATGCAATGAAAATAACAGGTTGCTTTTGTGCGACACGTTGTCACACGTGAGTCGAGTTGGTGGGAACTTGCCTGTTGGAGATCGTAAACCTTACAATAGTACTCATGATGAGTTTATGCAGTGGCAACTATAAAAGTTTGTCGACATTTTTTCTGCTTCCCGGGTTGCTGTTCGGGGGCAGTGCGTTTTTTGGGTGTAGCCGGGCCTATCGTGTAGACCGAAGTCCTACGCCAATACTGACCCATGACAGTCTTGAGCAATCAAAAAAAACTCATGATAAATCTCGAGGTGTATCTGGTTGGCCTGCTTGGAACCTGGAGGAAAAAAGAGTTACTGGTTCAGACCACGCAGTGGATATGCAGAGTGTGTCCCTTGATGAGATGGAGCAGGCCATCGAGACGTTTCAGGATATGAGATCCCGTGCTGGTCCAACCATGGACACTGCATGGCCTACCTTGTTGGAGACCCTTGACTCCTACCTAAACCAGGCTCCGGAAAGATTGAGTCTTTCTCCTTTGATACGAGCGAGGGTCGCTTTGGAGTATGAGTTGGATAGAGAGAGGCGAAGGGGGACGGGGGTTTTGAGCGAATTGCAGAAGGTTGTGGGCAAGATGCTTTTTCGTATCGACGCCAAGATGCACGCTGTTCGGACTATGGCGACGAGGGCTATGACTTCGTCGCAAGGGTCTGATGGCAGATTGGCCTGGCCCCTGAGGCGAGGGGTGATTACCTCTGGTTTTGGTTCTCGCAGAGATCCTATCGTTCATAGCAAGGTTCGGTTTCATGCAGGAATAGACCTGAGCGCCGGGGTGAACGAGCCCATTTACGCGGCAGCACCTGGCTTGGTGGAGTACGCGGGCTGGGCTGGGAACGCGGGGCGAACCGTGAAGTTAAAGCATGCCGGAGGGGTGGAGACCATCTATGCGCATCTGTCCATGATAATGGTTGCCAATGGACAGAGGGTCAAGGAGGGGGACGTGATCGGGCTGTTGGGATCTTCCGGCAGGACCACGGGGCCACACCTTCACTTTGCGGTGAAGATCAAGGGAAAGCCCGTGGACCCACTCGAACATCTCAAGGACGTACCATTGAGCTTTTCCCAGGACATGGCTGGAATAGTATTTGGCTGGGGAAATGCGCGTTGACACGTGGCGACCCACCGGTTATGACAAAGGACAATACAGGTTAAGTGCAATCAGCAAGTGAAAGGAGTTTGTTTCTCGATGTCCGTCTCTCGAAAAGTAGACAAGGACATGACTCGTGCTTCGTGGATTCGTCGCATGTTCGAACAGGGCGAAAAGCTCAAACGTGAGTACGGAAGGGAATCGGTTTTCGATTTCAGCCTTGGCAATCCTATCCTCGAACCTCCCAAGGAAGTACTGGACGTATTGTTGGATCTGGTCTCTAATCCTCCAGCCGGCTTGCACAGATACATGGCAAACGCCGGAGATCTCCAAACACGACAGTCCATAGCCGACTACCTGGGAGATGTTCATAAAACGGTTTTTTCTCCCCACGATGTGATCATGACAAACGGTGCTGCCGGTGGGTTGAACGTGGCCCTCAAGGCCCTTTTGGACCCTGGGGACGAAGTGGTGGTGGTATCGCCTTTTTTTACCGAGTACGGCTTTTACGTGGATAATCATGGTGGAAAATTGGTAGAGGCCCGATCGAGTGATGATTTCGATTTGGATCCGGATGAAATCGAACGTACCGTGGGACCCAGGACCAAGGCGGTTATCATCAATTCTCCCAATAATCCTACCGGGCGTTTATATAGTGAACAAAGCTTGTTGCAACTAGCGAGGGTGTTGGAACGCAAGCAGTCTATACATGGCCATGTTATCACCCTTATTTCGGACGAGCCGTATCGAAAGATCGTATATGATGGATTGGAGGTCCCAAGCGTTTTTTCCGTCTATCCCAATACGATTTTGATCGTATCCCATTCCAAGGACCTGGGTTTGGCAGGAGAACGAATAGGATATGCTGCCATATCTCCCACTCATCGCAACAGGTCTGAATTGGAATCGGTCATGACTTTCGTCAATCGAACTCTTGGATTCGTCAACGCTCCTGCCTTGTTTCAAAAGGTGGTGGCACGATGCCAGGATGCCAGCGTTCCGGTGAAAGTGTATCAGGAACTCAGAGACCTTTTTTGCGATATCCTGGATAAAGCGGGACTTGAATATTTTCGTCCCCAAGGAGCCTTCTATCTTTTTCCCAAGACTCCTATCGAAGATGATGTAAAGTTTGTAAACATGTTGCTCAAGGAGCGATTATTGGCGGTTCCAGGATCGGGTTTTGGACGACCTGGTTACATGAGGCTTTCTTTTTGTGTTACCAGGCAAGAAATACTCGATGCGTCTGATGTGTTGCACAGGGTTGCACAATCTGCTCGGGAAGGTGCTTAGTCTTCGTCTTCTGCTTTTTTGTCCAATCCGCCCGGCCTGGTTACCACCAGAGCTTTTTGTGCCGCGAACTTTGCACGTTCTCGTGCGATGATCGTTATATAGTTAGGCCCGGCCTTGAGCGGAACTTTTACGTCTATCATCGCGCTGCGAGGATTTTTCATCTCGGCGCTCGATTCCAGGTATACCTTGTCGTTGCCTACCCACACAGCCACATCACGCAAATCATAATCACTATCGGTTATTTTTCCTTTTATCTCTACCGAATCGCCTGACGGCAGGAACAACGGCACCGGTTGGAGTTGTATTTCCGGTGGTGTGTACTGAGCAAAGGGCAATAACGATTCGGTGGAAGGTTTTGCTTTTACAAGGCGTGTCTTTCTAACCTTGGACTCGTGAATCCATCCTACGGGTTTGTCATGGTCCATGATGCGATACCAACTTCCCTGTTTTCTGTCGGACTTGAAGACAGCTCCTTTTTTTGCAAATGCCACCAGTGGTGACGATACATCGGCACCGCCGCGAATTACCACCCTGCTTTGCTTTACTCTCAACGCAGTTTTTACCTTTGACATGGATGGAGGGTCGGGAGCCAAGGGCAAGGTCAGGTTGGCCACCTCCGTGGTGGATAGATCCGCATCCCAAATGGTCAATTGTACCGGGAGGGATTCGCGCTCGGTATCCTTTGGTACATGGAACTTGAAAGCCCTTGTGGCTGATTTACCCACCGGTATTTCATCGAACTGTACCCTTCCCCCGCCAGCTTCCAAGAACAGGTCCTTGCCCGCGTCATTTTTCAAAAGGGCCTTTGCGTCATAGGCTTTGCCCTTTCCCTTGTTGAATATGGTCAGTTCGAGAGCCGCCTTTTCTCCAGGCTGAAGCAGTCCATCTCCATTTCCCTCTGGATCCAATATCCGCCAGGAAAAAGCAAAGGTAGGTCTTGGCAAGCCTTTTACCGTGACCTTGGTGTTCAGGTTGGCAGGGGGTTTGCCTCCTTCGGAAAAGAAAAGAAATCGAACCTCGTCTTGGCGAGAGTATATGCCCCTTGGAATTTTTATTGGAACATCCCAGGACTTGGTCTCGCCCGGGTTGACTTTTCCGAAAATGAACTCACGCCTGTCGAACAATCCCAATTTACTCCTGGATTCGGCCCTGAGACGGAAAAAGGGAGACGTTCCATTGTTGGTTACGCTCAGTCGCATGAGTATCTTTTTATCTGCCGAGGCCCTGCCTTGTTCGTCCACTCCCTTGCCTGCCAGGGAAAACTTTGCGCTGGCCTTGGCTCCATCGCTCAAGCCCCTGGACCAGTCGATACCAAGGGCTTTCATGGCCTTGACCATCTTTTTCTGCTCGCGTTGCTGGACCTTTTTTATGTAATCCGCACCTTCGTCCAGCATGGCTGAGCCGCGTGGTGTGGACACGTGCTGAAGAAGACCGGAAGCGAATTTTATCTGGAAGTCTTCTTTGAATTCCGGTTCTTTCAGTGGAGGTTCTTCTTGGTCATCCTTTTTTTTGGGAGCATTGAACACGTAGCGGACTTCAAAAGAAGGCTTATTGGAGATTTCGTTCTTTTTCTTCTTCAGATGCTCTGGTATGTCCTGCTCCCTGAAGCGATCCGGTTGGGCAAACACTTCAAGGTCATCTTTGTCGAGCAACATGGGTAAAAGTTTTATGTCCGGAGTTACTCCCACCTCCTGAATGGAAATATCTCCAGGAATGAGATACTCGGCCACCGTCAGCTTCAAGCATGCATCCTTTACCGAAGGAGGGACACGATCGTTGAGAATCTGTACTGTTCCCTTGCCGAACGTTTGCTCTCCCATGAGCACGGCCCGGTCCAGGTTCTTTAGTGCTCCAGCGAGAATTTCAGAAGCAGATGCGCTGCCGGAATTGACCAATATCACGATGGGGAGCTTGGATTCTGTGCCCTGTTCATTGGCCTTCTGTTCGTCTCGGCTTTTTTGGATATGGTGTTCAGGGGTTGAATCTTCGCTGTATGCCACGGTGGCAACGATTATTCCATGGCTCAAGAACAGGTCGGCAATTTGTACTGCGGCCTTCAATAAGCCACCGGCGTTGTTCCTCAGGTCTATAATCAGACCTTTGAGGCCATGGGCCTGTCGTTTGAGTTTTGATAGGTTCGAAAGCAGGTCTCCTCCAGTATGTCTGGAAAAATCCTGGATTTGAATGTATCCGATTTTGTTTTTCAGCAACTTGGATGTAATGGATCGTACCCTGATGGTCTTCCTGGTGATGGTATATTTGTGAGGTTCAGTCCAACCGACCCGTTTTACCCAGATGGAGACCTCGGTGCCAGGTTTTCCCCTCAAGAGGTTTACGGCTTCGTCCAGCGCCATGTTGACAGTTGACTGGTCACCGATTCTAACTATCTGATCCATGGCTCTAAGACCAAGCCGAGCCGCAGGCGTGTCAGGCAGCGGCGAGATTATGGTCAGGGCTCCCTTTCGGATGGTGATCCTGATGCCGAGGCCCCCGAACTCACCAGTTGTCTTCAATCTCATCTCTCGAAAGAGTTTTGGAGGAAGCAGGTTCGAGTGAGGGTCCAGGGTGGACAATAGCCCGTTGATGGCCGCAAATTCAACGTCCTTGGGATCGGATGTTTTTTCCAGGTGATCGCCTATAAACTGGAAAATGGGATGCAAGTTGTAGTTCATTTCCCATACTGTTGCCGGGTGGCCCACGGTGAAGGTCTTTTGGGCGGTACCCACCTTTACCTTTACCTTGTCTCCTTCAGGAGTTATTTCAACTTCATTTGATTCACGTTCTATGTACTCGAGGATCTTCTGGAGCATTTTTCCAGGATGAACCCTGGTTGGATCCACATAGTCCTGTTTCAATTGCAGTAAAACCCAACTCAACGCCTCCATTCGGCCAAGTTCATATGATGATTCGGAAGGGTTTTGAGTCTTTGCAGACGGCGAAAGGGTCGTTAGCAGGATTAGGGCGATAACGGGGAAGGAACGCTGCATCGGAATCTATCTCCTTGTGAGCAAAAGAGAAAATCGGAAAATACCAGATTGCATATTAGGGTCGAGTGACTTGAAGGTCAAGGATTTCGACATTTTCGAAACGAGTTGTTTTTATAGATGGCGGTAGTTACGAACTCAGAACTATGACAGGTATCTCCGACGGCGCCCCAACTCTCATGGGCGGTCCCCAGAACCCCACACCCCTAGTGACAAATATTTGTGTGGTTTCATTATGTCTGTGGAGACCTGAAAGATATGGTTGGTCCAGTTGGGTGAGCAATCCAAACGGCCATATCTGTCCACCGTGGGTGTGTCCTGAAAGCTGCAAGCCCACCTTGTGTGATACTGCATGCTGGATTTGCTTGGGTTGGTGAGCGAGTAATACAAGCTCGTTTTTCGGATCGTGTTGAGCCATGGCTTTATCAGGATCGGGGGCCAGGGTCGGATCGAACCAGCCTCCGCTGAAGTCGTGGATTCCCGCCAGCTCGAAACATGTATCCCCTTTTCCAATAGTAACTAATTCATTGGCGAGCACCTTGATACCAAGGGACTTGATAAACTCTATCCACTGGGCTGCACCAAAAAAATACTCATGGTTGCCAGTTGTGAAAAACACACCATGTGGCGCGTGGAGATCTTTGATGACAACGATTTGATCCGAGAGCTTTTCCACCGGCATGTCAACGAGATCGCCCGTTATTGCTATGAGATCCGGTCTCAGGGAGTTGGTTTTTCTTACCATGGCTGCAAGAAAGTCTTTGTCCAACACCGGACCTATATGAAGGTCGGACAGAAGCGCGATCCTGAATCCGGAGAGAGCAGGCGGGAGTTTTTTCAATCGAACCGGTATTTCAGGAGTTTGGGGGTGTGCAAAAGCACCTCGTATTCCAAATCCTGTGACAGCCGTGCTGGCCATCATGCATGCGCCTGCCCCAACCCTTTGAAGGAACATGCGTCTTGTCTCATTGGATGGCTTGTCTGTGTCTGTTTGTCTTTTTTTACGGATTTTTTTCACACTCCACGTTATCCCTCTGACCGAGTCCCAGGTGATGAGAAAGATCAAGAGGTAAAACAAGGTGCCCAGCCAGAAGTAAGCAAGCAGCGAAACAGATCCCAGAATCTCTCTCGGAATCAATCGTGACGCAATGAACACTCCCGGAATGAGTCCTGCGAGCAACAGTAATATGATGGTCAGGAGGCGGTGCAGCCGGGCAGGGAGTACACTGGATTTAATCAGGCGTCGATATACATAGTAGTGCGAGCCAACCAGCAGGATCGCTGCTATGATCACAAAGCTTGCAAAAAGTGTTATATGCATGCGACTCCTTTGGGTCGATACCAGGACATGATAGCGCCATTTGGTAACCATAAACAACTTTGGGTGTTTGACTGTCTACCTGTTTGAGACCTATTCTCTTCTTGTGGGTTACGAGATTTCCAGAGACGAGACCGAGTTGGTTGATGCGCTCAAGCGTGGTGAACCAAAAGCCTTTGAGCAGCTGATCAAAAGCCACCAAGACCGCGTGTATGGGCTTTGCCTTCGTATGCTTTCGAGCAGCACGGAGGCTGAAGACCTTGCACAGGATGTGTTTATAACGGTTTTTAAATCCATTGGTAATTTCAGAGCGGAGAGCCGTCTGTCCACGTGGATATACCGCATTACCAGGAATCATTGCTTGAACCGTATCAAGTTTTTAAAAAGGCGTGCCGCCGGAAAGAAAATCCCTCTGGACGCGGCGCGAAACCTGAACTGGAGTGATCAGCAGACCAACGATCCTGTGGTATCACGAGTGTATAGACCGGACAGGTTGGCGGAGGGGATGCAGATGGAGGAAATAATCCAGGAGCAGATAGCCTGTCTGGGTGAAGATCACAGAGAACTGGTTATACTCAGGGATTTGGAGCATCTTAGCTATGAGGAAATCCAGGAGATTACCGGGTTGCCCAAGGGAACCATCAAGAGTCGGCTCCATCGGGCAAGAGTAGAACTTGCCAGACGAATGGCGCCTTACCTGAGCGACGAGTAGGAACAATGGATCACGAAAAAGCAAAAACTTTGTTGAGTGACTACCTCGATGGAGAGCTGGACAAACAGGTTGTATTAGACCTGGAGGAACATCTTTCCCGGTGTTCTGAGTGCAGCAGCATGTTGGCGTCGCTACAGCAGTTACTGGGAGTGGTTCGCAAGATACCCCCGGTCAGGGTACCTGAAAACTTTGCGAGGAAAGTTCGCAGGAGGGCTTATAAAACCGGGCTTTTCGGAAAGGCCGGTGCTCGTTCGACACAATCAATGACAGTGCCTTTTGTTGGAATGTGGGCGACTTGGGGCATGATGTTGGTATTGGGACTGGTTTTGATCATAGTGTTTGTTGCACAACACCAGATGAACATGTTTACGTCACAAGGGCAGTTTGTTTTGACCGAGTTGAGTCCCGCACAACTCCATACTTTAGAGTCCCAGGCACGGGAGCTCGATTTTCATATATCGCCGACCAGGATTCCAAATAGAGGGCTGATCATATTAGTCCCACGAAACCGATGGACACAGTTTCGCCGGCGACTAAAAGAGCACGGCTTAAAGGAGCTGATTCCAGCTATAGCGCCAGCTGCGGACAAAGCCGGAATCATTCATCTTCTGCTGCTGAAAGCCTCTGATGGATAAAACTCGAAATCAGTTTGCGAAGTAGTATGTACGGCGTAGACAGGGGGCAAGCCCAGCGACAGGTGTGATATGGTGTCTATCTCCATGCTCAGAGTTCCCCTGGAAGAAAGCAAGCTTTGGTCTTCGATTCTGATCCTGGTGGTGACCAGGCCAAAACCATCCAGGTCCACACCGATAATGGAGTTTCCCATTGGTCTTCGCTGAAAAGATGAAAAATGCAGGATCTGGAAAACCTGGACACACGTGCCTGCATCGCATGGTTGTCGGTCGCTGACCGTGAAGAAAATATACACAGGCGAGCTTACTCCAGGAGCTCCTTCCAGTGCAGCTTGGATTTCGTTCGTAGTGCTCCAGAAACGACCTGGCTGTAAGTCTTCGGCTTTCAGTCGCGGCAGGCAAAGTTGCAGGACTTTTGTAAAAAATTCCGCCATGGGTTCTGCTGCCGACCATAGGGTGGCATCCATGTCCTGTGTGGGAAAGGGCTTGGCTGCGCTATGATCGTTGCCCCATGGTATTTTATACGAGACCTTCTCGAGAGCTTCTTTGCCTATGGGGTCTATCTCGGCTTCTCCCATGAGAATCCTTATGTCTATTCTGGTAAGGGTTGCTTCAAGGTTGCTATCTTTTTTAGAGAGTGAGACTTGGGCCGACATTTCTCTTTGCTTCTGTTGAATATCGTCCGGCCTGTCTATGGGGTTAGTGAGCTGCTCCTCTGAGACCTGGATGGTCCAGGCAGGTTTGGTGGCCGGATCATACCACTGAGCCATGGATGTAGCAGGCACACTCAAAACAAACAGCACGGCCACACAGAGCATGCGAAAATTCGTTATTGTCTTGATCACTTGAGTTTGATATCCATCTTCATGTCGATGTTCATGTCGGTGCTGAAGCTCTGACCGGATTGTTGACCTTTTACCGATCCCTTGACGACTATATCGGCATCGGTGTGGAGCATCTTTCCCTCGTCTATCAGAAACCAAGTCGTTCCCTTGCCCGATCCGTCCATGTCTGTCTTCATGGGTACACCCATCTGCATGGCTGTTCCATGTAAGGATACCTTGACATCGGTGCTGATTTTGGCCGCAGTCTTTCCCATGTGTTTTTCCATACCGATAAATTTGTATTTGCTGCTGACCTTGGTCACCAATGAACCGCCTCCGATATCCGTGGGAAGCTCTCGGTCCACGGACCACGTGGCGCCGGGCGCTATGGGCTTGGCCGGAAAGACAAGAGAATTTTGAGCCCATGATTTTTGTAGCTCCGCTGCCATCTGCTTTGCCTGTGGGGACAGTGAGTCAGTTTTCAGAACCTTTACATCACTCATCTGGCCACGACTATCAGCGGTCATCTGGATCTTCACCTTGGTAAATCCGTCCAGGCCGGGGATAGGCATGGGGTTAGTGCCGACTTGTGCTTTGGCATCGAGCTTCTGAAAAGAGATTTCCAGGGTCGCCTTACCGTTTTTTACGGATTTTACTTTTTGTGAAAAGTCCGCCTTCATGTTTGTTCCGATTTTCTGCGTTGTACCTGGAGCCATGGACGAGGTCATCTGCATCTGCTGGTTCATATCCATGGTGTAGCTGCTGACGCCCCCCTTTTTATACTTGAACTGAAGCAGTGTCGAGCCGCCGGCAGTGGCCAGCGATGATGTAAGCAGTAATGCGATGGACGACAGAAAGAGGATTTTTTTGCGACTGTTCATTGATTTCTCCCATGTGGAATTTTTCTGTTAGCCATTAGACTATGGATTCAGCTTGTAAGACAAATTGGTTATATGTTGAGCCACTATAATAGAGCATACGGATTGCTTCCTGATTTTCGAAGTTTCTCAACTTTTGCTGTTATAAATCTCTCTGGCCAGCGATTCGAGCATGTGAGCGCCGCGTGACCAGGCAGCGTAATCCCAAATGGTTTTTCCATGGCTTTGGGCTTCGTCGATTTTTACGTTGTATCCTATAACTGTTTTTGCGACCCGACCAGGGAAATACCTTTTCAACTTCGCAAGGATTTCATCTGCCAACCTGGTAGGTCGATACAAGGTCGGAACAACCATGGTAATACGGAGATCCCTTTTGCCGAACTGTTGATGCATGTGGTCTATGGATTCCACGATTTCCGCACAGCCATCCAGGGCAAAGTACGTTAGGTTTACCGGAACGACGATCTCTTCGGTGGCGAGCATTATATTGGTGGTGATCAATCCGGCAGAAGGGGGGGAATCATAGATCACGAAATCGTATCCCCTCAGCCTCATGAGCTTTCTGGATAATTTTCGTTCCCTGTCCTTGTCTGCTGCGGCTTGAAGAGGAAATGCAGAGAGTTTCTTGTTCGAGACCAGAACGTCCAGGTTTTCGACCTGGCTTGGTCGAATACAATCCTTGAGTTTCGTCTCTTCGTCCGTAAGCAGATCATATATGGTTGGGTGCAAATCCCGCACATAGAAGCCAAGAGCCTTGCCTGCCTGACCTTGGGGATCCATGTCCACCAGCAAGACCTTGGCTTTTTTGTTGGCTGCAAAATATGCAGCCGTGTTCACGGCCAGCGTGGTCTTACAGCTTCCGCCTTTTTCGTTGATGAAGGCTATCCTGCGCATTTGTCGATGCCCCCTTAGTTTAGAGCAACTATTCCGATATTGGTTCTGTAGCGCGGAGCCGGGGCACAAGTCAACCCCTGCCCGGTATTTCATAGTATTTCACGCTTGGCAGATAAACATCCATGATCGCTTTCTTCACTTGGCAACTCGGCTGTGATGGGGTAATGACACAACTGTGAACTATACCGACAAAATGCCTGGCTTGTCATGGATGCTCTCAAAGAGACTGTTGGTAATTACCGGAAAGGGAGGGGTCGGAAAGAGCGCGATATGTGCCGCGCTGGGCAAGGTTGCTGCAGATCATGGCAGAAAGGTTTTATTGGCCGAGGTGCGTTCCATGCGCAGGCTTCCTGAGCTGTTCGGGCTGGATGCAAATCATGACGGACCAATGAAGCTCGGGCCCAACCTCATGTGGATCAACCTAAAACCCGAATCCGCCCTCGAGGTATATGCCTTGAAGTTGCTCAAGCTTAGAACCGTATACAGGGCCGTGTTCGAACAGAGGACGGTGAGAAAGTTTTTAAGGGTGGTTCCATCCCTGGCTGAAATTTTGATGTTGGGATATGTGGTACATATGCTTGAACAAGGTGAGGCCGACTTGATCGTAATGGATGCACCCTCCACCGGTCCCGGCACCCTAATGCTACAGGCTCCCGGCGTGGTCATGGAAACGGCTCCACCCGGTCCCCTCAGGCAAGGTGCTCATTGGATTCAATCTCTGTTGGGAGATAGGGAAAAGTGTGCAGTTTGCATCGCGGTTCTTGCGGAGGAACTACCTGTGTCTGAGGCCATTGAACTCTTCCATACCATACGGGACGAGGTCTCGGTGCCCATGGGAGTCTGTTTTGCAAACCGGCTGTTAGTCGACCCGGGCGTTGTTCCTGATGTGGATCTGTTGAACTACCTATCCAATGTAAAGCAGTGTTCTGTCCTAAAAGACACCTGGTATCGCTATGATGCTAAGGTCTCTCTTCAGAACAGTTACCTGGATAAACTGGAGGCCGGGGTGAACCTGCCCCTGGTGAAGTTGCCGGAGATTATGGATGACAATGAGAGTCTGGTGGATTGCCTGGCAGTCGAGTTGGACAAGATGATGGGAGACAGGCATTGAAGCTCGACCAACTCATGGCGCAAAAGCGTATAATTCTCACCATGGGACCGGGCGGGGTCGGTAAGACCACCGTGGCTGCCGCGCTGGGGCTGCAGGCGGCCGTATCCGGACGAAGGGCCTTGGTGTTGACCCTGGATCCTGCCATGAGACTGGCCGAGGCCATGGGCCTTGGGGGTGTTGAGGCGGGACAAAGGAACGAGTTGAGCATCGAGTTGCTTCATGCCTCAGGCATATCTGCGAAACAGGCACTGACTGTAGAAATGTTAGATACCCATAAGGCGTGGACAAATACTATTGCACGGGAAGTGAAGGATCCATCGTTACGAAAAAAGATAATCGATCATCCTTTCTTTGATCGTATGAGCCATGACCTGGCAGGAGCCAGGGAATATGCCGCCATGGAAGAATTGTACCATCTGTACCTCCGCGGTGAGTACGACCTGGTTATTCTCGACACACCTCCTACCGTACACGGCATGGATTTTTTGGAAGCGCCAGACAAAGTCTTGGACGTACTGGAACATGACGCTTATCGCTGGCTCATGCGGCCTGCCTTACTGGCAGGAAAAATGGGACTCCGTATGCTCAATTTTTCCGGGGGATACGTAACGAAAACACTGGCTCGTTTCACAGGAATGGAATTCCTGAGAGATTTGGCCGGGTTCGTGGACCTTTTCAGCGGTCTTCTGGAAGGGTTCAGGCAAAGGGCTTCTGTGGTAAGGGCGACATTGCGGTCCGATGTCACTTCTTTCGTACTGGTTACGGCAGCCCAAAAAGGATCCATAGAAGAGGCTGTGACTTTATATCGGAGACTCAAAAACCACAAGATGGCTCCCGATGCATTGTTGGTCAACCGATTCACTTTCCCTCCGGAAAAAGTGGTGAGTGGTTCTTGGTGTCATGATGAGTTGATACAGATTGCTGGAACTAGCGGTGTGTCACAAAAAAGAGCAAACCAGATCGCTGATGCTCTTGTATGGTCGTACCAGGCACTGGACAAGCTCTCTCGTAGAGACCGGTCGGCGCTGGATTCATTGAAAAAACAAGTGCCGAATTGTTGCCAACCGATGACCATCGCCATGATGGATGGGGATATTCACGATCTTTCAGGGTTGGAAAAGTTGAGGCTTGCAATATTTGAAAGCTCTGACAAAAGGAAGGAAAAATGAACACGTTCACCGTAAAAACAAGTGCAAGATCCGAGATGTTGGATATTACGTCCAACGTCAGAGATGTTGTTGCCAAGGCGGGAATCGAGCAGGGAGCTTGCCTGGTATACTGCCCGCATACCACTGCGGGGATAACGATAAACGAAAACGCGGATCCTGCCGTGGTCCGGGATTTATTGACCATCCTGGATACAATGGTGCCATGGCAAAATGGTTATGCTCACACGGAGGGAAATTCCGCTGCCCACGCCAAGTCATCCCTCGTGGGTTGTTCTGCATGGGTAATAATCGATCATGGAGACCTGGTCCTCGGAACATGGCAGTCCATATTTTTTTGTGAGTTCGATGGCCCCAGGACCAGAAAGGTTCATGTACGGGTGATTTGATTTCTGTATGATTTCGTGACCGTTGCTGGCTCAATTGTCCATAATGATGTAACATTCCCTTTGTTTTGATTTTAGAAAATCGGTTCATAGGGTGGTGAGAGACATGATGTATGTTCGACATAGTATTTTGTCGACAGCCTGTTTGGTAATGCTGCTTTGTTGTTCATTCGATGCCGGCGCTGATGATAAACCTGCTGACGATCCAGGAGTGAGTGATAATGACGCTTCTGCGCTCAACGATGAAATTTTCAAACCGCGATACACCATAGAATCCATCGAGATTCGTGGTAACGATGTAACCCGGACGGATTTGATCCTTTCATACCTGGATTTCAAAAAGGGAGATTTACTCGATCAGCAGGCTGTGGAATTGAGCAGAATCAGGTTGATGGCATTGGGGTATTTCAAAGATGTGAGGATGAGCCTGGAGAAGGGCTCCAAGCGAGGAATGGTCAAGCTGTTGGTGGACGTGGATGAGCGATGGACCATCATCATAGATGACATCTTCATGGGTCTGTCAGAGACCAATCCTTTCTGGGGCGGCCTGGGAGTGTCCGATATCAATTTCATGGGATTGGGTATGGTTCTTTCCGGTTCCTTCGTAGCTTCTGAGCACCAGGTGGCAGGTCGCCTGGGAGCCTATTGGCCTTCTGTTATGGGGACTGACTATTCTGCGGGTATCATGGGCTTTGGCGCTCATGGACGCGAGATTGCCCTTGCGAAGAATATCGGGAGTCCATCGGAAGGAATTGATGGATGCAATTTTGAACAAGATCAATCACTGGATTATTGGCGGGCAGGGGTGATTGGCACTTTTGGTTTCAGATTGGGAAGGGAAAACCGGCTCAGTTTCCAGGTTCACGGTGAACATATAGAGGCCGACAACTTCAGGGATCCAGAGGACGCAGAGGGAAACAAGTGTAAAAACTTTCCATTTCTTGGTTACCTCAGGCCGGCCGGTAGCACATTGATGTCGTTTTCAGCGCAGTTTGAAAGAGACACCAGGGATGATTTTTTTCTGCCATCCCAGGGGATGCATTTGCTGATAGGAGTCGAGCTTGCCAGTAAAGCGATTCTTTTTTCCGATTATGAATATTCCAAGTACACGATTCAGTACGAACAATATTTCAATCCATACCTCGATCATGTCTGGAGACTAAAAGTAGCCGGAGGCTTGTTGCAGGACGTAGGTGAACGAGGTAGCCCTTATTTCGTGAGGTTTTTCATCGGGGATTATGCAAGGTTTCAGATAGACAAGAGTTCGTTGGCCAGGAATTTGGATCTGAATTTTTCCACGACAACCGATTATGGTGACCTGCTGTTTTCTGCCGAGTTCGAGTATGACATTCCACTATGGACCGGCGGAAGCTTTTTCCATCGCGGGTATGTATATGCTGCTTTGAACTTTTCCGCCATAACGAAGGCTAAGTTCCTTGCCTCCAAGGATGAATGGAGCGGCAGGACGAAAAGACCCGTTACATTCGATCTCGGGCTCAAATTCGAGACACCTGTCGGCTTGTTGACATTTTCAGCCGGTTACGTGGCCGACTTGTTTGTGGATTGAGCGTGGAGAGTTGCCGTCCATGGCCAAGCATATGAAATTCAGCTTGTTGCTGCTTTTGCTGATGGGTGTGTCCCTGTCGGTATATGGCAAGTCCATGCGCACAGCGGTTTATTCAAGAGATATGCAGATAACGGAATCCGGCAAGGGGTACTTATTATCATTCGAGTGTCCGGAGATTTTTTCAGACAGGGTTCGTCAGCGATTGTCTAGTGGGTTTACCAGCCGGGTGGTGTTGAGTGTTCGTGTGACGGGCCTCAAGGGAAAGGTCTTGATTGCCCAGGGAGTGTTGCATTACTCCATCCGGTACGATATCTGGGAGGAGCGCTTCGCCGTGAGGGTAGAGGATTTGGGCGGTAGGCAGGATTTCAAGATTCGTACCATGGATGAACTCGTAAAGCGCTTCGGCGTTGTTCGTTCCATGTACCTTGCTAAAGCATCCACTTTGCCAAATAACGAAGTAGTGAGGATCAGTGTGCGAATCGTGGTGAATCCTGCATCGGAGGAATTGAGGCGAAAGGTGCGGGAGTATGTTGCAAATCCGGATGGAAGGTCGGACCTGGGGGTTCCAAGATCATTCTTCGGTTCGTTCTCTAGGATATTTGTAGATGAGAAAAAGCTCCAGGCAGATGCTTTGCTTTTATACCAGTCCCCGCCTCTGAAGGTGAAAGTCCCTGTAGGTGGAGGATTACCATGAGGGTGCTGGGTCGGTTCGAGTGGAAAATCATCTCAGCATTGCTTCTGACAGCTGCGGCTCCTTTGTTGTTTACGTTTTTCATGGTGGATAGACTGGTGGAAGAAAGCATGTCGGTTGGTTTGAACGATCGTGTGCTTAGCGGACTTCGGGCCGGTGTGGAACTGTACAAGGAGGTAATAGAGTCAAGGATACGCATAGCCAGGTTACAAGGGCGGTTTACGGCGAGTTCCAGACCTCTTCTCAATGCGTTAGGCGATGGTGACAAGGCAGGAATAAAGAGCATACTGGAAGACCTGGTTGCTTCTTCCGGTTGGATAAGTGAGGCGAGTATCGAAAAGGGGGACGATACAATCATTAAAGTGGTCAGTCCTGTAAATTTTGACCGTGAGAAGTGGAAGTTCAAAAGCGACCAGTGGCCTGTCAACGATCAGTACAAGCTAATGGTAACTTTCGTAATATCCAGGGACTTTCTCACTGCCTCCGGAAAGCTGCGAGACCTGGTGGTTACCATGGAGTCTATCGAGGAGAATTTTCAACCGTGGAAGATGGGTTACTATAGGCTGTTTTTGTTCATATACTTTTTTATTCTCATTGCTGCGGTTATCCTGGGTTACCTCCTGTCCCGTTCTGTGACGAAACGTATTTCTTCCCTGGTGGTGGTGACCAAGTTGGCATCCAGTGGCGACTTGGATGCTCGTGTCAGCGTTCAGTCTTCGGACGAAATAGGCTTGTTGGCAAAGTCCTTCAACCAGATGATGGATGACATACAACGAAGCAGAGATCGAATCATGTTCCTGGAAAAAATATCATCCTGGCAGGAGATAGCCCGTCGCATGGCTCATGAAATCAAAAACCCCCTTACTCCCATACAACTGGCGGTCCAGGAATTACATCGTAGCTATCGCGGACCAGACGAATCTTTTCGAAGAAAGCTCAACGATTCATTGGAGATTGTCGAAGAGGAGGTGGGGACTCTACGGCGCATGGTTCAAACTTTTTCCGAGTTTGCCAGGATGCCCACGGTACAGGTGGAACCGGTCGAGCTGAATGGTTTTGTCAGTGATTTCATTAAGCACAACCCGCAATATTCGGACAGGGTCGAGCTGTCGCTTGGTCAACGATTAGTTACGGTCAAACTGGACAGGGGCTTGATGGGAAGGGTACTGGGAAACTTGATAGACAACGCCATCCAGGCAAGCGATGATGACGGAATCATCGAAATCCAGGTGCGATCCGTCAGTGGTTGGGGATTGGTGTCTGTTCGTGATCATGGAGTAGGCTTGAGCCCAGAGGTAAAGCAAAAGCTGTTTCAACCATACTTTACTACTAAATCCTATGGTACAGGGTTGGGACTTGCCATAGTAAAAAAGATCGTGCTTCAACACGCGGGAGAAATTAGTGTGTCGGATGGGGAAAACGGTGGTACCGTGTTTACTATTCGCCTGCGGGCAACGTGAATAAATACGTTGTATGTGTGATGTCGATGCCTCAGATGAGCATGGTTTTTTTCGGAGGTGGCTAAATGGATCAGTCAAGGGACTTTCAGCCTCGGGTGATGTTGGTGGATGACGAAAAAAACATCCGTAGAACTCTCAGGATGGTCTTGTCAGACACGGTCGCTGATATTGCTGATTGTGGTTCTGCGGAAGAGGCTGTCAGGATGATGAGAGAGGCACCTGCCGATGTCATCGTACTGGACATCAAGCTTCCAGGAATGGATGGATTGGAACTGCTTGGCAAGATACGTAAAGACTGGCCAGGTACCGAGGTTATAATGATCTCCGGCCATGCCACTATCCAGGATGCCATCGATGCTACGAGACTGGGGGCAAACGATGTTCTCGAAAAACCCCTGGATAGGGATCGTGTTCTATTGTCTGTTCAGAACTGTATGGAGAAGGTGGCTCTCAGACATCAGCTTATTCAACTCCAGTCGAGACTGGATGAGCAATATGAAATACTCGGTGAAAGTTCCGTTATGAGACAGTTGATGGACGAAGTTGGAAAGGTGGCACCTACCAATGGGAGGGTTTTGATCACTGGAGAATCCGGTACGGGAAAAGAACTCGTGGCGAGGGCAATCCATCGCATGTCGAAACGTTCCGATGGGCCTTTCATTAAAGTAAATTGCGCAGCAATCCCTGCAGAGCTCATCGAGAGCGAACTGTTCGGCTACGATCGCGGTGCGTTTACCGGTGCCGTGGGTAAGAAAAAGGGGCAATTCGAGCTTGCCAGCGGCGGTACTCTTTTTTTGGACGAGATTGGTGACATGAGCCTCACGGCACAGGCAAAGGTGCTGCGGGTTTTACAGACAGGAGAACTCAGTCACGTTGGAGGGGAGCACACAATTGAAGTTGATGTGAGGGTGTTGGCTGCAACCAACAAGGACTTGAAGTCGGCCGTCGGCAATGGAGAGTTCCGTGAAGATTTGTATTTCAGGCTCAACGTCATCCCTGTCAAGTGTCCTCCTCTGCGTCAAAGACTGGAAGACATACCTGTTCTGGTGGCGAGGTTCGTGGATATATTTTGCGAAGAAAACGGTTTCAAGAAAAAGGACATTGATCCAGAAGTTCTTAACGCCATGAGAGGTTATGCCTGGCCGGGTAACGTCCGTGAGCTAAAGAACGTAACCGAACGCATGGTTATAATGAGTGGAGACAAGCTGACACTGGACGATGTTCCAGAGTATATTACCGGGGCCAGTCGAACAATCGATATCCGACGCTTCGATGGCATGAGTCTGAAACAGGTCAGGGACGAGGTAGAGCGTGAGTATATACGATCGCGACTGGATGAGTTTGGTTGGAACATCACTCGAACCGCCGAGGCCCTTGGAATAGAGAGAACAAACCTTCACAAGAAGATGAAACAGTTGGGTGTAAAACGAGACGAGTAAGTACATGACCAAAGCTAATTGGTTGTTGACGCATTGTGGCAAAGTCGTGTGTTATTTTCCACTTCCGGCTTTACACCGGGGGCATGTCCGCCTATAATCCACCTCGCTAAAAGCTAATAATTTGTACTTGATAGGGCCTCGTCACAGGATGTGTCCTGTCGTCGATCAGCAGTTTTTGGGAGGCAGGCGGTGAGCAAGACTATTCTTGTCGTAGAGGACGACAAGTCGGTACAGAAGGTTCTTCAGGATATCCTGGAGCAGGAAGGGTTTGATGTTCTTTCCGAAAAGGATGGTGACTGGGCCCTGAGATCTTTCGAGTCCAGGGATATAGATTTTGTCATTCTGGATATTCTTATTCCGGTCATGAACGGATTCCAGGTGGCGGAAAAGATTCGCAAGTTGCCAAAGGGGAAAAATATTCCAATCTTGATGATAAGCGGAATCTATCGCGGGGTGAATCATCGGGAAGAGGCTATGAGACGTTATGGCGCGGTCGAGTATCTCGATAAACCCATCAATCCCGAAGATGTTTTAGAGATACTTCAAGATCACTTTGGCCAACAATACCCGTCGGCCGTGGCGGCACGGGCGGAGCGGGAAGCTATCGAGCGGGAATCTCCGGAACGGTATGCGAGCCCTGAGAGCCACCAGGAGACAGAGGAGGTCGAAGAGCGTTCCAGGGATTTTGCCAGCGTTGCGAGAAAAGGAAACCTCTCGGATAAATCCTTTGCAGAGCTTCTATCCGAGTTTTATCAGGAGAAGGCAAACGGCGCGTTATTATTGCGAAGAAACAAGTTGAAAAAGATCGTGTATTTCAAGAATGGATATCCGACTTTCGTCAAATCCAATTTGCTCAACGAGTGCTTGGGCAAGGTCATGGTCAAGGAGAAAATGATCACAGAGGGCGAATGCGAAGAATCCATTCAAATGATGAAGGAGTCGAAACGACAACAGGGAACCGTGCTCATAGAGATGGGCTGCATTTCTCCTCACAATCTTCAATATGCTCTCGAGATGCAATTGCAGGTAAAACTGTTCGATATATTTGGCTGGGAAGATGGAGACTACCAGTACAACCCCAAGACCAGTGCTCCGCCCACCACTGTCTCTTTGGATGGAAGTACCGCTGCGTTGATCTACGAAGGAGTCAGGCGCAAATATAGCACAAAGAGACTTCGCATGCTGCTGGACGAGTTCCTTGATGACTATATCGTTCCCCATCCGGATCCCCTTTTCCGGTTCCAGGATATGGACCTGGACGATGATGAGGAAAAATTCGTCTCCCGTCTCGATGGTAGCATGACGCTGCGGCAAATCCTGGACCTGGGCATGTCCAGGGACAAGGTTTACAAGATCGTATATGCCTTGCGTTGTGCCGGTATGATCACCTTTGCAAATGAGCCTCAGAAGGACGTTCAGGCTGGCCCTCCATCGACTCCACCCCCACCTCTGCCTCCCAAGGCCAAGAGAAGAAAGAAATCCAAGTCCAAGAATTCGATAAAGGACGAAGCAGATGAAATAGTCAAGGGACGGCTGACACAAAGGGGTGGAGTTCCGGTTCCTTCACTGCTCGATAAGCCCGCGAAGGATCTTTCGCCCGAAGAGCGCTCTACCCGTGAGCAGCTGGCTCGCGAAGTCATGGAGATGAAGAAAAAGGATTACTTTGAGGTACTTGGAGTATCCAAGAGCGCATCCACTGAAGAAATAAAAAAAGCATACTTTTCTCTCGCCAAACAGTTTCATCCTGATCGTTTGTACTCGGAAGCTTCTGCAGAGGTAAGGAATCTTGCTGAAGAGCTGTTTGGCCTCATCTCCGAAGCAAGTGAAGTTCTCAGTGATGAAAAGCAGCGAGAGCGCTATCTGGACGAGTTGAGCTCAGGTGCAAAACGACATGTGTCATCAGAGGTATCGAAGATACTGACCGCAGAAGGGGTATTTCAAAAAGGTGAGGTGGCGCTCAGAAAACGTGATTACGACAAGGCGCGCAGGCTGTTCGGCGAGGCTGTCAAGCTATGTCCTGACGAGGGAGAGTTCCATGCCTTTTTGGGCTGGTCTCTTTTTCAAAGCGATCCCAAGGATGAAGATATTGTTTCCGAAGCGAGGGATGAACTCAACCAGGCGATATCACTGAACCCCAAGGTGGACAAGGCATACTTGTTTTTGGGATACATCTACAAGGCTATGAACTACAAGGAAATGGCTGAGCACGAGTTCGAGAAGGCCATTCAATGCAATCCTGACTGTACCGAAGCCCTCAGGGAACTGCGGCTTATTTCCATGCGCCGTAAGAAAAAGAAAAAGGGCGGATTTTTGAAGCGTTGAGTAAATCATGGCGAAACCCACACCTTTCGGAAGATATACTCTGCATGAGAAGCTGGCAGTAGGTAAGGTTGCCGACATTTATCGTGCGACTACTACTACCTCCCGAGGCCAGTCCCTGGTGGTGGTTATAAAACGCATCAGGGATGAATTGTCGGCAGACAAAGCCTTTGCCGGTGCGTTCATCGACGAGGCAAAAATAGCTTCTATTTTGGATCATCCAAACATAGCCAAGGTTTACGAGTGGAGTAGGCAGGATGATGCTCTGTTTATCGCCATGGAGTACATAGAAGGCACCAACCTGGCTTCATTGTTGCAGTCGTGTTCGGAACAGGGGCTACGATTTCCACCAACATTGGCGATATACGTGGTTTGCGAGATGCTTTCCGGGCTGGAATACGCCCATGGAATGAAAGACGCGTATGGAGATCCCCTTGGGATAGTTCATAGGGGTGTCAGCCCGCAAAACGTCGTTATATCCAGTGATGGCCATGTCAAGTTGGTGGATTTCGGAGTGGCGAAGGCCTCTACGAGGATTCATGGCACAAGACCCGGGATTTTCACCGAGCAACGAACATACATAGCTCCGGAGATTTTGTCTTCTACGGCTGTGGATGGAAGGGCGGATGAATATTCGGTGGGCGTGATTTTGTATGAGTTGCTCACCGGAATCAAGCTTCACGGCTCGCAGCCGGAAGGCCTGGTGGCACAGGTGATAACCGCAAAACCCCCTTCTTCCGTTTTTACGGATATACCAGTCGAGTTGGATGATGCGGTACTGCGTGCCGTGAGTCCTGCTCCCGAATCCAGGTTTGAAAGTGCCGGGCAGATGCGGGAGAAATTGAATTCCTTTCTCGTCCATTGGGACAAACAAGTAGATCCAGCGACGCTTTCGTCTTTTCTGATCGAGGCTCTGTCCGGTCGATCTGCGGGAAAGAATCAGGAGGGATTTGCATTTGGAGAGGCCACCAGTCATTGGTTTTCAGATGGAGAAAAGTTGCTAAGAGTCGATCATGTCTCTGAGCCGTCCGAGGAAGTTATGCAAGGATCCGTCACAGGACCGGAGCCAGGCTTTGCGCCGCCCCCAAAGGGTTCTTTTACCGCTGGTTCCACCGTGATGGCAGTGGAGCAAAGCGGCCTGGGAAAGGGGCGTCACCTGAAGACCACCTTGTATGTCATCGCCGGTTTGGTGGCTGTGGTGATTCTCATGATCTTCGTGATATCGGGTCTTTCGTCTGAACCGGATCTGAAGAAGGTAAAGATAGAACATTCGGTTGAGCAGGAACAGGGTTTTTCCGGACCGGTTCAGGTTGTGACCGAACCGCCAGGCGCGTTGATCTTCGTGGACGGAGATCCTGTCAAACCGGTAGGGTCTCCTCCGAGGATTTTGAATTTGAGATCCGGCAAAAGGAGATTCAAGCTGGCGCTTCCCGGTTACCTTTCATGGGAAGGTGATGTGGATTTGG
>CAYSLH010000003.1:3103-31937 GCA_964431605.1 uncultured Myxococcales bacterium | reverse complement strand
AGATTCAAGCTGGCGCTTCCCGGTTACCTTTCATGGGAAGGTGATGTGGATTTGGTGAAGGATGAGCCAAAGGTGATCAAAGAATCCTTGGAGCCTTTGGTCGGTACCGTGATAATCCGCACGAAGCCATCCAGGGCCGTTGTGTATCTGGACGGAAAAAGAAAGGGCAAGACCCCAATCACACTCAGGAATATCTCAGGTGTAAAACCACACAAGTTTGTGCTGAAGAGAAAAAGATATGCCACTTTGAAATTCGAGATCAATCCTTCCGACTGGCCGGATGCTCTTCCAGCCGAACTCACGATGGATAAAGAGCTAAAGCGTATCAGAAAGAGACACAGGAGAAGACGAAGGCGGTGATTTTTTAAATGAGTGATCCAAACGATGTGGTTGTGGTCTCAGTTGCAAGAACTCCTTTTGGAAAATTCGGCGGGGTATTGAGGGATGTCCCTGCCATCGAGCTGGGAGTCACTGCTGTTCAAGGAGCCCTGTCGCGATGTTCTCTTTCCCGTCAGGACGTAGATGAGCTGGCCTTGGGATGCTGCATTCCATCTGAGGCGGATGGGGCGGCATCGGTGGTTGCCAGGCAAGTGATGCTCGAATCAGGTATTCCTGCGGATCGTCCTTCTGTGACCATCGACCGAGCTTGTTGTTCAGCCCTTGCTGCTTGTGGGTGGTCCTGGCGTTCTTTGAAACTGGGACAAGTACGGATCTCTATGGCGGGTGGAACCGAGAACATGAGCAGAGCACCCCATATCGTTAGGGGATTCAGGTGGGGCGTAAGACTCGGTCCCGTCGAGATTCAAGATCCTCTTTTTCCATTGGCCTACAGCCGATATACACCGGTTGCTCTTGACGCAGGACAGGTGGCAGTGGAGTACGGAGTTGACAGGTCCATGCAGGATCAGTGGGCACTGAGAAGCCAGCAGCTTTACGAGCAGGCGAAAGAAGCCGGAAAAATGAAAGATGAAATCGTTCCTGTCTCCTATACCACCAAGTCCGGCAGGGAAATCTATTTGGATGCAGACGAGTTTCCAAAACCGAACACAACCATCGAGAAGCTTTCTTCCCTGCCCACTGTATACGATAGTCCTACCGTGACAGCGGGCAACGCACCTGGGCTGGATGCTGGTGCTGCAGCCTGTGTGCTAACCACCCGGCATCATGCAGAGGAGCTTGGTCTCAGTCCTTTGGCCGTATTGCGGCTGGTTGTAAATCGTTGCGAGGAGCCAAATCGCATAGCTGCCGTGCCGGCAACGGTTATCTCCCTTGCTCTGGAAAAATCAGGCTGGTCGTTGGATGACCTTGATCTGATAGAGATAAACGAGGCATTTGCAGCCATGCCGTTGGTTAGTTCGCAAATTCTCGCTGACGGGGAGGGACCACGATGCGAGCGGCTTCGCGAGCGCATCAACGTCAATGGAGGCGCCATAGCCATTGGCCATCCCATCGGCGCAAGCGGCGCCAGGATACTCATGACCCTCATTCTCGAGTTGCGTAGAAGGGGAGGGGGAAGGGGCGCTGCAGCCATTTGCGGAGGGCTTGCCCAAGGGGAATGTGCGCTCGTGGAGGTCTGAGGGTTTGCCCCCTAGACCTCGCAGGAGGTTTTCGATGAAGATTTCGGTCATAGGAGGTGGCAGTACCTATACTCCCGAGCTTATGGACGGTCTGATAACCCACGCCAGTCGGATGGATCTCGATGAAGTTTGTCTTATGGACATAGACCCTGGGCGGCTGGATGTGGTTGGAGGATTCTGCCGTCGCATGTTGGAAAATTCGGGCTCGCCTTTTTCTCTGAAGCTTACCGGTGAGTTGGATAGTGCACTAGATGGATCGAGTTTCGTCATTACTCAGGTCAGAGTTGGAGGCCAGTCAGGCCGTCACAAAGACATCATGTTGGGACTCGACCATGATCTAATCGGTCAGGAGACTACCGGTGTTGGAGGATTTGCCAAGGCACTGCGTACTGTCCCTGTAATCCTGGATGTTTGCAGGCGGATGGAGCGCTCATGTCCGGATGCCTGGTTGATAAACTTTACCAACCCATCCGGCATAGTTACCGAAGCGGTTCTGAAGCATGGCAGAACACGGGTGATAGGATTATGTAACATACCGGTGCATATGAAGATGGACGTGGCAGAGTTGCTTGGAGTTCCAGCGGAAAAAGTGGAACTGGATTATATCGGTCTGAACCATTTGAGCTGGGTACGGAAGGTGATGGTGGATGGAGAGGATGTATTACCCAGCATGATGCAGAAGCTCAAACAAGCCGGTCGCCCTGTGAATATTCCGGAGGAACTGGATTACCCACAGGAATTTTTGGAGGCTTTGGGCGCGATCCCAAATTCCTATCTCCATTATTACTACAGGACCGACGAAGCATTGGCAAAGTTGAAAACGAAGAAAAAAAGCAGGGCGCAAGAGGTGATGGATGTTGAGCAGGAGTTGCTGGAAATGTACAAAGACCCGGATCTGAAAACGAAGCCAGCTGCCTTGGACAAGAGAGGTGGTGCTTATTACTCCACGGCAGCTGTGGAGCTGATGAATGCCATCATCTCGAACGAGGGTTCGACTCATGTAGTCAACGTCAGGTGTGAAAATGCCATCGAATGCTTACCCGATGATTGTGCAGTGGAAATACCGTGCAGGGTGGATGCGGCCGGTGCTCATTTTCTCGAACTGGACCAGCCGGATGCGAAAATTCGTGGTTTATTGCAGCATGTAAAAGCTTATGAGGAACTTGCGGTACAGGCGGCCGTGACCAGGAAAAGGCAAGCAGCCATTATGGCGTTGGTATCGCATCCTCTTGTCGCCGACCCGGATAAGGCGCTGATTCTGGTGGATGAAATTTCGAAGGTACACGGTATCCGTTGGTCTTGAATCTATACCTGGCTTGGGTCCGGGAGAATATTCTTTGGATATACACAGCATCGTAACAACCTTGAGCAAGACCAGGTTTTGGAACCTATCCTTGAAAGTTATCGAGACGTTGAAATGCGGGGCCAACCGAGCACCCGATGTTCCAAAAGTCACCACCAACACAAATAACGAACCAGCCCTGGACGAGTTTGCAAGAACAGCTCCTGGTGAGTTTATGGCAGGTGCCGCAGCGGTGGACATTACGCCTTTAGATCCCCAAAACATGCTGCTTGCAGGATTTGATTACAACCGCAGGTGTACCGGGGTCAACGATCCTATATTTGCAAGGGCCATGGTACTGTGGGATGGGCATGTCCCCATGGTGATTGTCACTGTGGATCTCATAGGCTTGTCCATCGAGCGCACCAGCTATATCCGTTCTTTGATTACAAGGGATTTTTCTGGTTCTGTGTTTATCGTAAGTACTCACAACCACCAGGCACCTGATACCCTGGGCATGTGGGGAAAATCTCTTGGCAAACGATTGCCAATCCAGTCCGGGATCGATTCGGTGTTTATGGACCAAGTCGTGGACGGCATAGTGTCTGCCGTGAAAAAGGCATTGCTGAACATGAGGGCTGCAGATGTTTTTTTTGCTTCCGGGTTATTCGATAAAAAAGGCCGATGGATACGCAATGATCGTTCCGGAGTACTGGACCGACGCATGAGGCTGCTTCATGTTAGGCAGCCTGGAGGTGGTGCCATCGCTACCTTGGTTCAGCATGCCTGTCATCCAGAGACCCTTTGGGAGGACAACACCCTGGTGTCAGGTGATTTTTGTTCCAGATGTTGTTTGGGAGTCGAGAAGACCTTGGGTGGAGTTGCCCTATATGCCAATGGAGCTCTGGGCGCCATGGTTACAGGTGCGATCGGGCACGATTCCACTATGGAAGATCGGCTCGAATTTGTCGATGAGTTGGGAATCCAAATGGCTCGTTCGGCCGTTCGTTTAGCGAGAAGATCCCTAAAAACACCGATTGATAGTCCGACCATAAAGACAGCAAGCACGGTTGTGGAGTTACCCAAGGAGGGAAATCCTTATTTTCAGCTCTTAGTGGCTCTTGGAGTAGTGGAACGAAGGGAACTGGCAGGTGGATTTTTGACAGAGATGGGCCTTGCCAAGGTGGGACCAATATTTTTCCTTGGGCTGCCTGGAGAACCAAGTCCGGAGCTTGGCTTGGAGCTGCTTTCTCGTATTGCTGTGGATACGGGATTTATACTGGGCCTGAGCAACGATGAATTGGGTTACTTGATTCCCCCGGAGTTTTTCTGGGATCCTGCATATTCGTACGAACGTACTATGAGCCCTGGTCCAATGAGTTCTTTGAACCTTTCTTTAGGCCTGGAAGATCTAGTTCGTCGGATATACAATGACCGTTCCAGCAAATGATGTCTTGAAAGGAGGACCGAGTGATTTGGCGTACTGTATGTCTTGTTGTATTTGCCTCTTCCATATTTAGTGCTGACTATTCATACGCTGAAAGTGCATGGGAACGCTATACTGGTTACTGGGATGAGTGGTTCAAAAGAGTGGAAGATCTCGATCTATACGGTCTGACTTCTCAACTCCCCCAGGGAGTGTTCGGAATAAAGTGGGAGTGGAACAAAAGGGACGCGGTTGGGAGATTCGACAGCCACCGTGTCCGCACCCCCATAATCCAACCCATCGAATTTGGTGAAGAGGACAATCCAATGTTGTCGTTGGACCTCGGAGCCTCCGGGGGTGGGTACGGTATCACCATGCAGTATTCATACGGGATAACAGATCCCCTGGACTTTTATTTTGAACTGCCGCTTCAAAAGGCTAACATTCAGATGAGGCCCAAATTGCAAAGGGTAGACCCTTTTGCTCTGGCACTCATAAATAGTTATATGACCAGGGATAATTATCCAACTGCCGATCCAGCTTGGTTCAACGACGATGGAACCGTCAAGGCGGCATATGCAAACGAGGCATCCGCATGGTTTCTGAACTACCTGACCCATTTGGGTCGTCCCAGCCTGATAGATGATTCCAGGTATTCCGAGGAGCTTGGGCCAGGAAAGGATTACGATACTGGCGGGTATGTGCTCGCTGACATCAACATGGGGTTTTCCTGGAACTATTACAGGTCCCATAGGTGGAGCGGCGCCTTTACCGGCAGGGTGTACCTGCCCACGGGAAGCCTCGCGGATCCAAACAACTCCCTGACGTTGGGAACCGGCCCTGCTCTGGATAGGGGAACAGGCTCTTTCGGTGTTGGATTCACAAAAGGGTTCGATATTCGCCTATACCAGTATAAGTATTGGTTTGGATTGGTGTTCTCCACTGAGTTTACCGCGGCCTATTTTTTCAAGAGCCATAGACGGTATCCTGATTTTCCCAAACCCACGGAAGGAGGAAATGCGCTCCTGGATATGTTGGATCCCAACAGGCAGTATTTCCCAGACATGTCGGATCTCACCGGGAAAAGCTATGAATATACCCCGGGTTTGGGCGTAGCGGCACAGATGGGATTGAATGTTGCTTTTCTCATGATGGACGCAGGGTGCAGCGTCGGCTACCAGTACATGCAGGAACCTGAATTGAATGCCGATTGGCGATTCGAGACGATGGTCAAGGCTCTGGAGATGCAAGCCGCAGGTCACTATGAGATTCTAAGGTGTGCTGTAGGTATAAACCTCATTCCTCTGTATATTCCTTTGCAGATTCACTATCAGTACGAGAAGAACATAGGTGGACGAAATACCCTCATCTTTGACAACAACCACTGGATTACCATCCAGGGTTACATTCCCACCTATTGAGGCAGAGGAGGCATAGCATGAAGATCGTTTTTAGCTTCGTTTTGTTCTCTTGTTGGATTTTATCAAGCCCTGCCTACTCCCAAGAGTCTCCAGTTGGAGAAAACCCAGATAGTGATAGGCCGGCTCCTTTGGTGATCGCTTCTGATTCCGGTCCAAAAATTCAATTCCAGGTGGGAGCGGATGCCTTTGGGGGCATGTCCGACATGGATTTCGTGGGAGGCTTCAACGCTACTTTTTTGTACCCGGTCCTGGAATTGTTATGGATAGGAGTAAGACCCTCTTTGCACTATGGCATGGTGAGCGACAGTCCTTACGACACGACCTGGATGCATGCAGATGTGATTACGCAGGTAAACATCATTCATGATCCTGTGAGACTTTACGGGTTGGTATCCGGCGGTTATTCTTTTGCTGCGAACGGGGATTTGTACGATAAACTGGCTCATGGATTCAGCGCGTCCGGTGGAATAGGGATCGCCTGGCAACCGGAAGATTCCGTGGTGGGATTGTTTTTGGAACTGGGATTCAGATATGCAAGTGCTACGGCTGAGGCAAGCCGGTTGCTGTTGGACGACAGGGGTAAGCCTGTGTTCGATGGAGAATCTTTTTCCTACAACACAGAGTCCTATGACAAGACATTTGAATTGAGAACCATGTTCGTCAACGTTGGATTGATCGTAAGTCCCTGAAGACGATTCCAATCACTCTACGGTAACGCTCTTGGCAAGGTTTCGTGGTTGATCCACATCCGTTCCATTGAAGTCCGCAACATGGTAGGCGAGAAGTTGCAAAGGGATCACATTTATTATGGGTTCTAGTTCGGCCAGGGTCTCGGGAACCTGAATGATGTGTTGTGCTACTTCCTTGATGTCTTCATCTGTATGGTTGCAAATGGCTATGACCTTTCCATCCCTGGCCCTGATTTCCGCAAGGTTTGAAAGAACCTTTTCATAGGATTGGTTGCGAGTAGCGATGGCCACTACCGGCATGTCTTCATCTATGAGAGCTATGGGGCCGTGCTTGAGTTCGCCGGCTGGGTAGCCTTCTGCGTGGATGTAGGAGATTTCCTTTAGTTTCAGGGCACCCTCCAGGGCTATGGGGTAGTTGATACCCCGTGCTACGTACAAAAAGTCTCTGGCTGAAGAAAAAGTTTTTGCTATCCCTGCGATGGCCCGTTCCTGGGAAAGGGCCTTTTCCAGCACTTCCGGTGCAGCGCTCAATCCATCCAGAAGCTTTTTCGCTGAAAGCTCACCGAGACTGCCCCTTGCCCTGCCGAGCCTGACCGCGAGAAGCACCAAGGCCGCGATTTGTGTTGTAAAAGCCTTTGTGGATGCAACTCCTATCTCAGGCCCTGCATGGGTGTACAAGGCATGTTCGCAAGCTCTAGGTATACTGGAGTCTAGAACGTTGCATATGGCAAGGAGATTTGCGCCGAGTTTTTCTGCTTCACGGACTGCTGCCAGGGTGTCAGCTGTCTCACCTGACTGCGAAATAGCTACTACCAGATCATGCTCATCCACAAGAGGATGCCTGTATCGGAATTCAGAGGCCAGGTCTGTCTCCACCGCAATTCGGGCGATGCCCTCTATTAGAAATTTTCCCACCAAACCCGCATGCCACGAGGTACCACAGGCAACTATTACAACCCTGTGAAGATTTTTGATCTGAGCATCGGTCATTTTGAAAAGATCCAAGGATACATCGCCATGGTCCGGGTCCAGTCTTCCTGCCAAGGTATCGGCCAGGGCCCTGGGCTGTTCGTGGATCTCTTTGTGCATGAAATGCTTGTGTCCCCCCTTTTCCGCCATCATGGGAGTCCAGTTGACCCGCTTGGGGGCTCTTTGCACCAGCTTGCCGGAAAACTTTCTGATTTCTACCTTGTCAGTTGTCACCAGCGCGAGTTCTTCGTCTTCTAAAAATACTACGTCTCTGGTGTAAGCCAACAAAGCCGGAATATCAGAGGCGATGAGGTTTTCTCCTTCACCCAGACCTAGCACCAGTGGGGATGCGTTTCTTGCCACAACCAACCGATCCGGTCGATCCTCGGACATGACAGCCAAGGCATAAGTTCCACGCACTTTGTTCAGTGCCATGGTGACCGCATGTTGAAGCGACGAATTTTTCAATTCGTCGTCTATCAGGTGTGCAAGAATCTCCGTGTCGGTTTGTGAGGAAAACTCATGACCCAGCTCTTGAAGCTCCTTTCGAAGCTGGGCATGGTTTTCAAGGATGCCATTGTGCACCACCACGACTTTTCCCCAGGCGTGGGGATGCGCGTTTTGTTCGGAAGGAGCTCCGTGGGTAGCCCACCTGGTGTGTCCCATACCGCAGGTGCCGGCAAGGGGATTTCGTGCCAGGACACTGCGAAGTGACGATAATTTTCCCGCGGCTCGATGAATGTGTATCCCTATGCCGTCATGTATTGCGAGGCCGGCGGAATCATATCCCCTGTATTCCAGTCTTGCCAGGCCGTCCATGAGAATGGGCGCTGCTTGTTGTGAACCGATGTAACCAACGATACCGCACATTTGATATCTCCCTATATCGAACAAAGAGCATTATGCACCATGGCATGGAGATAGCCAATGATTTGGAAGGAACATTTATTCAAAGAGGTTGTGATCGGATGGGGATTTCAGTGTATTATCCGGTCCATGGAAAATGCGGCTCACTGGACATCGTTGCTGCCGGCCTTGGTCGCCATCGGCCTGGCCATGATTTTCAGACAAGTGGTGCTCGCCCTTTGGATGGGGGTCTGGTTAGGTGCCAGCCTTTTGGCTCAGAACCCTGCCACGGGATTCTTGAGGTCCTTGGATCACTACGTGGTCGGAGCCATGGCAGATTCCGATCACGTATCAGTAATAGTTTTCAGCCTGATGTTGGGAGGTATGGTAGGCATAATCTCCAAAAGCGGTGGAGCTCTTGGCTTGGCTAATGGATTTACCAAGCTTGCGACAAATCGAAGACGGGGTCAGTTAGCCGGTTGGTTCATGGGGCTGGTGATATTCTTCGATGACTATGCAAATACGCTCCTGGTGGGCACCAGTATGAGGCCCATCACAGATGACCTGAAAATAAGCAGGGAGAAGTTGGCGTTTTTGGTAGATGCCACGGCTGCCCCAGTAGCAAGCCTTGCCATCGTATCTTCATGGATAGGCATGGAGGTGGGGGCCATAGGACAACAACTGAAGGCCGGTTCGGTCAACGCGGATGCATATGGTGTCTTTCTGCAGACCATTCCGTATAGGTTCTACCCCATACTCATGTTGGTTTTTGGATTTACCCTGGTGTTTTCCAGGCGGGATTTTGGTCCCATGTTGAGTGCTGAAATTCGTGCGATTAAAAAGGGTAAAGTAAAAGGAGACAATGCAAAACCTGTCTCGGATTTCGATTCGGAGGGTCTGAGGCCCATAGAGGGAAAACCCCAACGCTGGATCAATGCCCTGCTTCCGGTTTTCACTGTGGTTTTTGTGGTTATGCTTGGAATGTGGCTCGATGGAAGAGCTGCTTTACTGGAGAAAAATCCAAATGGAAATTGGGGGGTAATGGAAGCGTTTACCTCGGGTGATTCGTTCAAGGCGCTCATGTGGGCTTCGTTTTTGGGTTGTATGGTTGCCGCAGTATGCTCGTTGTCACAGAGGATTTTGGGTATACGGCAGGTTATGGATGCCTGGTTGCAAGGTGTAAAATCCATGGTAGGAGCCATGGTCATACTGGTACTGGCTTGGGCTATGGGTTCGGTGTGCAAGGACGTAGGCACTGCCAGATGGTTGGTGGGTGCCATTGGTGATTGGTTGCCGGTTGGGTTACTTCCTGCCGCAGTATTTTTAGTGGCAGCAGTCGTGTCTTTTTCCACAGGCACGTCATGGGGCACCATGGGGATCTTGTTTCCACTGGTCGTTCCACTCGCACTTGAGTTGGGACCAGGAGACATGCATCTATTGCTCGGGGCCGTCTCTTCGGTATTGGCTGGTTCAGTCTGGGGTGATCACTGTTCTCCCATCTCCGATACCACTATTTTGAGTTCCATGGCTTGTTCGTGTGATCATGTGGATCACGTTCGAACCCAGATGCCATATGCTCTACTCGTCGGTGGGGTCAGCCTCGTCTTTGGAGACCTGGCCACGGGACTGGAACTTTATCCTGCCTGGCTGGGACTTTTCTTGGCAAGCGGTGTGCTCGTGGGCTTGATTTTTGTTCTGGGTAAAAAGGTAGACGATGCGGCCTGAACTTTTATCAATACCAGGGACTGAAATGTTCCCACCCTGGGGGCGGTTGGGCATAGTCGTTCCTTTGTGGGGGCGGATAATAGGGAGGCGGGTAGTTAGGATAGCACAACCCGCTAAGGCCTATGGCGCAAAGACCTCGCCTGTCATCGTAACGTATGGACAGTCTGGCCGCAGGGTATGACCAGTTTTGTCTCGTAAAGCTGGTTTGGTCCACCACTGATGTTCGTCTTTCTCCAAACTGAGTGCCCATGTTCTTCATGTTCTTGTGGTAGTATATACCCCCTGCACCAAGACTGTCTGTTGATGGCGCCCGCTCGGCTTCGTCCCATCGATCAGGGCTGGAACTGCCGCGCCCTTTGCGCAAAACCACGGGAGGCCTTGGCCGGATGGGAATTCTGTGTACCCTTTCAGGAAAAAAAGCGACACCGATGATTCCCACGTCCCACGGAGTACCGGTGCGTGAAGCGTACGAATCAGGTACGGTGGTAAACCTGAATGCGGCAACTTCGTAAGTGTTCAGCCTGAACCCGTCCACGTCTATGAAAGAGCGGGCCGGTATGATGTAACCCCGCTTGGACAAGGATGCCGAACGACCATCGAGCACGTCTCTGCCGTCTACCGATATCACAGCTTCCACTCTTCTCCATGTGTGGTTGTGAACCCTGATGATGTATCTTTGCCCAAGCACGCCTTCTATGTAGGAGTGGCCACCATAGTGATACACTGGAAGATGGACCGAGTTTACAATCACCTCGATTTCATACGAACCATTGGATGAACTGCCCGAGTACCATACACGAGCTTGGGTCGCGCTCGATGAAAACAAGCTGTAAACAAGTACTAGGATAGGTACTAACTTTATGTATCTAAACATGTTTTACCTCCCGACGGTACAATGTCTCTTTTTCTATGGACGCATCTGTTTCCCTCAGGATCTATTCGGTCTTTACTATACAATACCTTGTGCTGTTGTTTGGTTCCCAAGTTTTCAGTCTTGGTTCGCCAAATTTGTGTCAATGGTGTGAATCGTGACTAAAATCTATTGCCCCAGTTGTTTTCATGTGTGCGCTTGCATGATAGCATGTTTCGAGTCCAGGCTTTTTGGCAAGGAGAAAATCCATGGATGTGGAGCAGCTGCGCGACCAGGTCTTGAAACTCACCAAGCTGGGTATAGCCCTTTCCAGCAACCATGATATCGACGACCTATTACGCATGATAGTGCGTGAGGCCAGACATTTTACAAGTGCGGATGCCGGCTCTTTGTACTTGTTGAAAAAAGACCGTCTGTATTTTGCAATCTCTCAGAATTCAACCATCAGAGACAGGTTGGGTGCAGATGGGGAACGGGCTCTGTTTTCCCCGTTCAGTCTGCCCATAAGCACCAAAAGTATTGCCGGGTATGTGGCCGTCACGAAAAAGAGCCTCAACATCAAGGATGTATACAACCTACCTGAACACACTCCCTACAAATTCAATAGCGAGTTCGATGAACGTAATGATTACAGAACCAGATCCGTGCTCACTGTGCCCATGTTGGACCATAGGTCCAACGTGCTGGGGGTGTTGCAGCTAATTAATGCCAAGCACAATGGTGAAGTGGTGGAGTTTGATCCGCAAATCGAAGACCTGGTGCAATCCATGGCATCACAGGCTGCGGTGGCGGTCAATAATGCCATGCTTACCTCGGAGATCAAGCGCGTACACTTGGACACAATCATGCGTCTTAGTGTCGCAGCTGAATACAAGGACAAGGACACAGCCAGGCATATCCAGAGGGTGAGCAGGTATTCAGAAGCTCTTGCCAGGCAACTGGGGTGGTCAAAAGAAAAACAGGAACTGATTCTATACGCCGCACCCATGCATGACGTCGGCAAGATAGGTATTGCAGATGCAATCTTGCTAAAACCCGGTAGGTTGAACGATCAAGAGCGTCGAGCCATGCAAGAACATACCACCATAGGTGCGAGTATAATGTCGGGTTCCGAATCACCCGTGTTGCAGATGAGCGAAAAGGTTGCCTTGTATCATCATGAAAAATGGGACGGAACCGGCTACCCCCGTGGGCTAAAGGGTGAAGATATCCCACAGGTAGGCAGGATATTGGCAGTGGCAGATGTGTTCGATGCCCTAAGCTCAAAAAGGGTATATAAAGGGGCCATGAGTTTAGACGAGACCATGAATATTCTGCACAAGGACTCAGGGTCCCATTTCGATCCTGGTTGCGTGGAGGCGTTCGAGAAGATCCTCGATGAGATTATAGATATCAAGGAAAAGTTTTCTGATGATCCGGAAATCGGTTGATTACTGCTTGGGGGATCTGGAGGTTGACCAGTGGCTGGCATCGGTGTGATTCTCAACAGGAACGCAGGTCGCAAGGGGCTGCCGTTCAGGGGAAATATAGGGAAAAAGCTTGCTTTTGTCTTGGGAGATCCCAACAGTTTGAAGGAGACAGAAGAAATTTCAGAGATAGATCAGGTCATCAGTTCGTTCCGGGAACGGGAGATCGATATTCTTGGAATAAGTGGAGGAGACGGTTCTAATCACTATGTGCTGGATGCTTGTGAAAGGATTTACGGACATGATCCTTTTCCCAAGATTGCCTTTTTATGTGGTGGTACGCACAATGCCCATGCCATGAGCATTGGAGTCAGGGGGTCTCCGGAAAAACTGCTGCAGAACATACTCCGTAAGTACCACAGGCGTGATCCTTTTGTCGTTACCCACAGAGTGCTGATGAAGGTTGATGACGGAGTCAGGGTCCATCATGGTTTTTCCATGGCTGGTGGGTTCATGTACAGGTTCTACGAGGAAATGGTATCGCATCAAGATGATTCTCCAGCACATGTTGCAAAACGCTTAGCCCTCTGGATAGGGTCCTTCGCTGTAGGAGGGTTGAGGATTAGAAAACTTTTCAGGTTGGAGCGGGCCCATGTGTGGGTGGGCAAAGAGCCATTGGATGACTGGGACGAAATGAACGCCTTTTCTGCTTCCAGCATGGAGAAGTTAGGCCTTGGCTTCACACCTTATCCCCTTGCGTCACAGACACCTACTACCTTTCAGGTGGGAGTGCTGCGCATCAATCCTTACGTGTGGATAAAGTTCATGTGGAATTTCAAAAATGGTACCATACCAGTACACCAGGACTTGTTCATCGATATTGCAGATCGGTTCGTAGTGGAGACCGAGGCTCCCATCTCGTATGTTTTTGACGGAGAACTGTTCGATGGTACCAACCGGGTACAGATTTCCACGGCCCGCAAATTGGAGCTAATCGTTAGCTGAACCATAGACACGTTAGAGTTACATTTTGTCATATCCTCCGGACAGTTTTTATTTCTTCTGAACATAGCCTTTTTAAAATAATCCATAGTTTCAGGCTGATATGTCGTTTTTGAGCCTGAGTAAAAGGTTGGCACGGAAGTTTCATCTCATGCTTGTGAACTTGGTCGAATAGAGACCTTCAACCTTTATGGAGGAGAGAAAAATGAAAAGCCTGAGATCCTGTGGACTGCCGACTATTTTTGGATTTTTAGCCCTCGCTATCGGCTTCGGTATGTTGGTCAGCGCATGTGGTGACATTGAGGTATGTGACGCCAACCATGATTGTGCATGTGTCGGAGTGACTGGTGTTTGTGAGCATTCTTGTGATGGAGCGGGATGCAGCTTTAGCTGTACTAGTTCAGATGATTGCATCTTTCATTGTGAAGGCGGTAACTGTAATGTTTCTTGTTCCAATAGCGACAACTGCACTGTGGACTGCCCGGGCGGAGGATGTACGGTGGGCTGCTCTAGCATGGATTCATGCAAGATTGACAGTTGTGAGCAGCAATGCGATCTGACCTGTTCTACTGTGGATTCTTGCACCAATAGCTGCGAAGAAGACACAGGTTGTGACACCACTGATTCCGGTGGATATGGCGGCTACTGATCCGGCAATGAATGTGGTTTGATTCAATCCAACGACGGGGGGGCTTCGTCTGTATAAATCTTCCAGTCTTTCGAAAGAAGCCTTCGAACATACTTGGGTAGGTTGCTCATGTGGGCATGACACTGAGCATCATAGTGCCTCAGTTCACCTTTTACTCTTTCCTTCACGAGAGAATCGACATTCTCCAGGATAGAATTCTTTGTGGGATTCTTGGTCGCTACGGCAAATGTCCAAAGGTCTGAAAAAGAAAACACGTGGGCACACATGGGTATGATACTACTGAACACCGAGGCTACGGTAGCTATGAGTCGTGGAAAAAATTCATCCAGAGTGGAGTTGCCCATATCCACGGGACCTGCGTGCATCCCTAAAGTTCCACCGGTGACTAGTACTCTGTGAATCTGTTCAAAAAATTCCCTGGTAAAAAGTAGTTGGCTGGGGCCTTGCTCGATGGGTTCGCTGAGGTCGAAAATGACAGATGAGAAAGACTCATCCGGTTGATTTTTCAACCATGATCTGGCGTCATCTATGACCACCTTGGCTCGTGGATCGTCGAATGCGCCCTGGTGAAAGGTTTTGAGGTTTTTTCGGCAAAAATTCACCACTTCTCTATCGATATCAACCATAACTGCTTCAGAGATCCAACTGTGTCGAAGAACCTCCCTCAATGTGGCCCCTTCTCCTCCTCCCAGGATGGCCACCTTTCCATGAGGAGGACAGCTCAACAGGGCAGGGTGAACCAGGGATTCGTGATAAATCCATTCGTCTGATTCCGCACTTTGAATGGTGTCGTCCAGCACCAGGACCATCCCGTGTTTGTACGTTTGCAGCAGTTCCACCTTCTGAAAAGCGGTTCTGGTTGTGGTCAGCCTTTTTTCAATCTTGTGAAGAGTGATTTGATTTTCACACAGATCATCTGTGAGCCAGTCTTTCTGACTTTGGGAACTCACAAAGACTCCTGGTGGGCCAGGTTCATGGTAAATCCGCTTTGAACATAAGCCGGTAAAGGTTCCGGGAGACCTCGTTGCATCTCTTGTACATCGGTTCGTTGAGGTTTTAGCGCATCCACCAATTCTTCTACTGCCCTGTGTGGCATAGCGTGGTCTCCACAGGTGAAGACATCGACCGCAGCATAACCGAGTTCCGGCCACGTATGGATAGACATGTGGCTTTCGGCCAGGACCACGACGCCGCTTATACCTTGTGGTGAAAACTTGTGGAAGGATGTATCCAGGACCGTGGCCCTGGCTTTCCTGGCTGCTGTTACCATCAGATCTCGAATTTTTCTTTCGTCATCCAGGTCTCTGAAGTCACAGCCTGTCAACTCTACTATCAAATGGGTTCCTAGCTGGTGCAACGTGTCCACCATCCTATCTCCTTTGCCGTCACTCGTACTCCACGAGTGTTGGCATGCAAACTGTTCCGCGCCTGTTATACCAAAGGAGATTGGTTTTTGCTGGAGGGAGGATGGGTGACGAATTCTAAAAGTCTGCCACCTTCCTCAATCCCGGCACAAGCGCGGGCTATTTTGGTTAACGTCCATAAAGGGACAGACTCCATCGTCAGTTGAACACGGCCCGGAATCATACAGATGATTGGTGCAATGGCAAGTATTTTTTTATGAATCTCAATAAGAATCGTAAGAGATTAATTCCAGATAGACTTCCGTCGCTTAGTGGGAAGATGCCAGGTTTATTCGATTGTTTGCTCTCTCAATACGATTTTGCAACCTGGTCGTCATTTTTTCATCTGAGGGGTCTATAGAGGAGAGCTCTTTTTCTGCCTTGAGCTTGGACTCGCGAGCCCTGTCCACATCGATATCTTCAGGTTTTTCCGCGGAATCGGCAAGTATTATGACGCCGTTGTCGCTCACTTCCGCGAATCCGCCACTAATGGAAAATATCGAGGTATGACCACCAGAGACAATGCGCACAGCGCCTGGTTTGAGTTCAGATGCAAATTTAGTGTGATTGCTTAAGACGCCGAATTCGCCCAGCCTGCCTGGCAGCATACCCCCCTCTACGTCTGCTTCGAAGCAGCCGCAATATGGAGTCAGAAGACTAAGTTTGAAAGTTCCAGCCACGTCATACTCCTTGGCATCAGGCAGCAGCCATCTTTCGGGCACGCTCCTTGACCTCGTCAATGGTGCCACACATCCAGAACGCTTGCTCTGGTAGATCGTCCAGTTCTCCTGCGAGTATTTCCTGGAACCCGGAAATCGTGTCTTTCAGTTCGACGTATACTCCAGGTCTCCCGGTAAAAGCCTCTGCAACGTGGAAAGGTTGAGACAGGAAACGTTGAATTTTCCTGGCCCTGGACACAGTCAGTTTGTCTTCGTCGCTCAACTCGTCCATTCCCAGGATCGCTATGATATCCTGCAAATCCTTGTATCGCTGAAGTACTTGTTGCACATCACGTGCAGTTTTGTAATGCTCGTCTCCAACGATACGAGGATCGAGAATCCTGGAGGTGGAGTCCAGAGGATCCACTGCGGGATAAAGACCTAACTCTGCAATTTGTCTGCTCAACACGGTCGTTGCATCCAGGTGGGCAAAAGCGGTTGCAGGAGCCGGGTCCGTGAGGTCATCCGCAGGAACATAGATCGCCTGCACCGAGGTGATGGAGCCCTTGGTGGTGGAGGTGATTCTTTCCTGCAACTCGCCCAGGTCTGTGGATAAGGTCGGTTGATAACCAACGGCCGATGGAATTCGACCGAGCAAGGCCGAGACTTCGGAGCCGGCCTGGGTGAAGCGGAAAATGTTGTCGATGAACAACAACACGTCCTGACCTTCTTCGTCACGGAAGTATTCAGCCGCGGTAAGTGCCGAGAGGCCAACCCTGGCTCTGGCACCCGGTGGCTCGTTCATCTGTCCGTAGATAAGGGCGGTTTTGGGTAAGACCCCGGACTCTTTCATCTCGTTGTAAAGATCGTTACCCTCACGGGTTCGTTCTCCCACACCTCCGAACACGGAAAACCCACCGTGCTTCAATGCCACGTTGTTGATCATCTCCATGATTACGACAGTCTTGCCAACACCGGCACCGCCAAACAGTCCGATCTTGCCACCCTTCATGTAAGGCTCTAAAAGATCGATGACTTTGACTCCCGTCTCGAACATTTCGATGTTGACCGACTGGTCTAAAAACGCGGGAGCCTCTCTGTGAATGGGATAGAATTTTTTTGCATTCACCGGTCCCTCGTCATCCACGGGGCGTCCCACCACGTCCAGGATACGCCCAAGGATCTCGTGTCCGACGGGGATCTGGATCGGGTGACCCGTGTTGAGCACATCCATCCCTCGTACAAGGCCGTCGGTGGAGTCCATGGCGATGCATCGCGCGACGTTTTCTCCTAAGTGCTGCGCAATTTCCAACACCAGGTTCCACTCTGTGTCGTCAATGGAAGGATTGGTCACCTTCAAGGCTGTGTAGATTTCAGGGATGGTTCCCGGGGGAAATGCCACGTCCACCACGGGGCCGATGACCTGTGTGATTTTGCCATTAGTGAACTTGCCATTCTCGGCCATGGGTCGCTCCTCGCTTCCTCTTATCATCCGGCGCTCTTGAGCGCCTCTGCGCCGCCAACGATCTCCATCAACTCTCGGGTGATGGCTGCCTGGCGGGCTTTGTTGTACTCAAGGGTAAGGTTGCTGATCATTTCTTTTGCGTTTTCCGATGCGTTTTCCATGGCAGTCATTCTGGCGCCTTGTTCCGAAGCGACAGATTCCAGGATTACCATGAAAAGCTGGTTCGCCAGATATCGATGAACAATCTTGTCCAAAAACTCGGGTTTCGGTGGCTCGAAAAGGTAATCCACCATAGAGAGGTCTTTTGTTCCCAACTCGGGTGGCTCCAGAGGCAAAAGGGTTCTGAACACAACTTTTTGCTGTACCGCGGACTTGAACTCCGCCAAGAGGAGAGTGACCCGGTCCACCTCGCCGGCTATAAATCGAGTAGCCAGATCCTGCGCCAGTTCCATGACCCTGTGATAGTTGGGAGAGCCCAGAAGGTCTTCAACGTTTTCGTAGATGTCCAGTTTGTTTTTCTTGCAATACTGATATCCCTTTTGCCCGATGGTATGAACCCGGATGGAGTCTCGTTTTTCGTAATTGTCCAGCAGGTAGTGCTCCAAAGCCCTGAGGACACCGGAGTTGAAAGAACCGCATAGGCCTCGGTCCGAAGTGAGGACATAAAGATCTTCTTTTTTCGCGGGCTCTCTTCTTGCCAGTAGCGGGTGATCCTGGACGTCTTTGTTCAGCGCGACTCTGGCCAGTACCTGTTGCATCCCCCGTGCAAAGGGGCGTGCGGCAATAACGGCCTCCTGAGCTTTTCTGAAGCGTGCAGCCGCAACCATTTTCATCGCCCTTGTGATCTGTTCGGTATTTTTTACCGAACTGATTCTCTTTCGTATGTGACGCAACGATGGCATTTGGTCTTCCCCTGGTTTTTACCTGCCAGTTTCGGACGACGTTACTTCTTGTCAGATGGCACAAAAACCTTCTGGAACTCCGTCAGAATGGAATCCAGTTTTTTCTCGATTTCGTCTGTGATTTTTTTCTGCTCCACGATTTCCTTTAGTACATCGGCATGTTTGTCCTTGGCAAACGACAGTAACTCGTCGCGATACCTGCCGATATCGGAAACCTCGACTTTCCTTATCCAGTTGACTCCGTCGGGAGCCGTTGCAGTGCCTGCGTATAGGATAAGCACTTGTTCTTCCACTGGGTATGGCGAGTACTGGTTTTGTTTGAGGAGTTCGAACAATCGTTCACCACGAGCCAACTGTTCCTGGGTGGCTTTGTCCAGGTCGGAACCGAACTGTGCAAAAGCCCGCAGTTCCCTGTACTGTGCCAATTCGAGACGAAGCATGCCAGCTACCTGCTTCATGGCCTTGATTTGAGCGTTTCCTCCGACTCGTGAGACGGAAAGACCGGTTGATACGGCCGGACGCTGACCGGCATAGAACAAGTCTGTCTCCAGGTATATCTGTCCGTCAGTGATGGATATGACGTTTGTGGGAATATACGCTGAGACGTCACCGGCCTGAGTCTCGATGATGGGAAGGGCGGTCAAAGAACCGCCTCCAAGTTCGTCGGACATTTTGGCGGCACGTTCCAGCAAGCGAGAGTGCAGGTAAAAAACATCTCCTGGATAAGCCTCGCGTCCGGGTGGACGACGCAGCAGCAATGAAAGCTGTCGATATGCAACTGCCTGTTTGGATAGATCGTCATAGAAGATGACACAGTGCTTTCCATTGTCGCGAAACCATTCTCCCATTGTGCATCCGGAGTATGCCGCGAGGAATTGCAGAGGAGCCGGCTCTGATGCACCAGCGGTAACAACCGTGGTGTAATCCATGGCTCCTTCTTTCCTGAGCTTGTCCACCACTTGAGCTACAGTGGATGATTTTTGACCGATGGCAACATATATGCAGAAGACATCGGTGTTTTTCTGGTTGATGATGGTATCCACCGCGATGGCGGTCTTTCCTGTCTGACGATCGCCTATTATGAGTTCACGCTGGCCCCTGCCGATGGGGATCATGGAGTCAATGGCGGTAATGCCGGTCTGAAGAGGCTCCTTGACCGGTTGCCTGGCGATGATTCCGGGAGCCTTGAACTCTATTACCCTCATCTCGTTGGACTCGATGGGACCTTTACCGTCCAAGGGTTGCCCAAGAGCATTGACAACCCGACCGGCAAGAGCTTCGCCCACCGGTACCGAAGCGATCTTTCCGGTTCGCTTGACCCAATCGCCCTCTGATATCTTGTCCACTTCACCCATGATTGCGATACCCACGTTGTCCTCTTCCAGGTTCAGCACCAACCCGGAAAGACCGTGAGGTAACTCCACCAATTCTCCGGCCATGACCTTGTCCAGGCCATGAACGCGGGCGATGCCATCACCCACGTTGATTACGGAGCCGGTCTCCGCCACCTCCACGCGACTGTCGTAGTCCGCTATCTCTTCCTTGATGATTCTGCTGATTTCTTCCGCCTTGATCTGCATGGCAACCTCGACGTGTTGTTTCAGGTTCGAGTTCTAGCTAGAGATTCTCTAAGCCTGGCGATCTGTGATTTCATGGTTCCATCAACCACCAGGCTGCCTATTCGTACTGCCACTCCGGCAATCAGTTTTGGTTCGACTTTACGTTCAATGATAACTTTCTTATCGAGGGCAGTGGCCAAGACATTCTTCATCTTTGCCAGTGGCTCATCCCCAAGCTCGTGAGCTGATTCGACCTTTACTCGCACGATGCCCTGGATTTCATCAACCATGTTGGAAAACTCCTGGGCGATAGCCTCTATGTAAGAGATCCTGCGTCGTTCCACCAGTAGGTGAAAAAATCTGTCAACTGGCGGACCCCACCCAAGTTCCTTCAGGATCCTTCCAAGGACTTTGCTGCGTTCCTCCATGGAGAATGCAGGATTGACCAGAACCTGGGCAAGAGTTTTGTTGGATTTCATCAATCGAGCAAAGCCAGAGAGCTTTTCGGCCGTCTCGGTTGGTTGCTTTTCTTCCAAGTCCAGCAGCGCCCTGGCGTACCGACGAGCTACGCTTCGGTTGATCACGTTTGACCGTCCTCAGTTGTGAAATTTTGGCTTTTCCTACACACACCATCTTCTGGTCCAACAGATCATAGCCTCCATGCACCAGGAGATGTTTCAATGGTTGGGAAATAGACCATGAACAAAAACGTCGGTCAAGAAATATCGACTTTTCAAGAGGGTGGATGTCCTTTGATGTAATTTGCCACTTCTATGCCCTGTAGGATTGCGTCCTCCATGGATCCGTATGACCAAGTGCCCCAACGTCCAATGGGATGGATATCCCTCCTGCGAAAGAAACGAAGGATTGCCCTTACAGCCGGCGTTCGATGTCTGTCAAATATGGCGTAGGCACCTTCGAGCAGGTTGACGTGTTCTGTTACGATATCGCCTCGTGAACCGATGACCCCGATTTTCTTCAGATCGTCGATGACGTGTTTTCGTAACGATTTCAGGTCTGGTCTTGTGCCCATGCGAAAGGATAATTCGGTGTATACTGCGGCATGACCCGGGGGAGCCACGGAAGAGCTGAAGTTGTTGGCATAGCCGAATCGATATATGGAAAAATTATTCTCCGGTACGTATACCCAGTGTTTTTTTTCATTCCTGTCTACGATGCCCAGGTTCAGGTTGTAAACAGAAGCGGCGCGAAGACTTTTGCTGTGTTTGTATATACTGTCCGGAACCGGAGAAGACATTTTCACCAACGAGGGAAGAGGCGCGCTGGATACCATTTTTCCGAACTTCATCCGTTGACCGTCTGCCAATAGCAGCTCTCTGTTTTTGAGATGTATACCGGTAACCCTTGCGTTCGTTCTTATCTTTAATCCGGCCCCCAGCGTCTTTACCAACGTCTCGATTCCGCCGGTCTTCGGGTACATGAAACTCGAGTTGTATCCTTCAGGTTGAGGTATGTCCGCAATGGCACCCATTACCACCTGGTGCAGGTCAGGTCTCGGTACGAACCTTCCCAACCATTCTGTTGTCAGCACGTGGGGTTTTACGGTCCAGAGCTTGGTGTTGTACGGAAATAGAAAATGTTTTGCCACTCCTTTGCCAAACCTTTCCATTACCCATCTACTGAAGCTTTGGGACCTGTAACCAGCAGGGCGTTTTTTCCCAAGTCGCTGGTAGTGGGCATGGAAGATGCCCTCCAGACATTCGGCTGCAACATGGGCAGGTAAGCCGTAAAAGTGGGACTGAAAGGGATAACGGGTATAAACTCCATTGGAATATATCCAACTCGATCTTTGCCGAAGTTCCATCTTTTGCTTCAGCAATTGCCCAAGCCATTTTTTTGTTTTTGGATTTGTAAGGTGAAGCAGGTGTCCGGTTCTGTCAAAGCTGAATCCGTCCTTTTTGTCGGTCCTGCACATGCCTCCTGGTCGATCTTCCGCCTCGAGAATGATATAGTCTCCACGTAACTTTCTGGCTGCCGCAAGGCAACTTATCCCGGCTCCGATGAAAATTGTCTCGTAAAATTCAGACAAATCAGGCTCCCGCATCGTTGGATGACTGGTTCAGTCTTTCCGGGTGACCTGGCTTTTTACGAAACGAACCAGCGCCCTACGATGGTTTTCATCGATGCCCGTGAATTTTGTGGCGACTATGTATTTTCGGCCTGCAACCAACCTTGTGCATCGAACCACTTCGGCCAAAACCACCAATGGCCTTCTTGCCGCATCACCAAAGTATTTGAGAAAGCTGGGAGTAAATTTTTGCCATCCCACGAAGTTCATTTCTATCTTGAGTTGAGTTTCTGCTGGAAAGTGTTGTCTGGTCTCCAGCTGTAGGCCTCCGCCTGAAATATCCACAATTTTTGCGGTGGTATAACTACCTCGTTCCGGGTACGAGTATTCCTTTATTTTTACTTCGTCACGTCGCTCTAATCTTTCGTATTGGCGTCTATCGTTATCGCTGGAATCAACCATGGCATGGCTCACTTGGTCGTTTTCAATATTTCGTCAAGTACATCATCCGTGGAGTAACCCGCCGCTTCTCCTTCGAAGTTCAAAACCATCCTGTGTCGCAAGGCCAGGTGGGATACCGCGATTATATCGTCACGGGATACAGAAAATCGTCGATCCAGCAGGGCCCGCAGTTTTGCTCCTAGCAAGAGCGCCTGCGCTCCCCTGGGGCTTGATCCGTACCGAACGTGTTTTTTCGTGAACTCGGGAGCATTGCTCAGTTCCGGGTGGGTGTTGAGTACGAGCCTTATGGCATAGTCCCTTACGTGGTCTGCCACAGGGACTTTTCTGACGGTTCGTCTCATGGCCATTATTTGTTCTGCACCCATGATGCGGGATGCTTCCGGCGTGGATACGGATGTAGTCCTTGCCAGGATTTGAGCAATCTCTTGCTGAGAAGGAAAAGGAAACAGAACCTTGAATAAAAACCTGTCGAGCTGTGCTTCCGGCAGGGGATATGTGCCCTCCATCTCGAGGGGGTTTTGAGTCGCAAGGACGATGAAAGGAGGTGTCAGGTTATATGTGGTATTTCCCGATGTGACACTATGCTCCTGCATGGCTTCCAGGAGAGCCGACTGGGTTTTGGGCGTAGCTCGGTTTATTTCGTCGGCCAGGACCACGTTGGCGAACACGGGACCCTGCTGAAACCGGATGGTTCGTGCGCGGGTGTCGGGATCTTCGAAGATTACGGTGGTCCCGGTGACATCGGCAGGCATGAGGTCAGGGGTAAACTGGATCCGGTTGAATTTAAGATCGAGCACGGTTGCAAGGGTGTTGACCAGCAGAGTCTTGCCAACGCCGGGCACACCTTCGAGCAGAGCATGTCCATCGCAAAGAAGGCAGGTGACAACGGCATCGATCACGTCACGGTATCCAACGATGACCTTGCCTACCTCGTCCAGCAGTCGGTTGAAGTCCTGACGGAAGTCTTCGGCTCGTCGTTCAGCTGCCTTGGCTGTCTCGGCCATGTGGTTGCCTTTCATGTTTCATGCCGGTTACACCTGATGAAGGATCGGACAACTACGGGTATTGTGTCAAGCCTGGTCACGGTTTGAAGCGAGAACAGATTAGATATAGCTCCCTCGATCCCTTTCTCGTGGCCTTGGGTTTTATCCTCCGTATTTTATTGAAGTGAGGTCTCATGAAAGAGACCAACTGGTTCAGATCGGATCCTTCGAACACCTTGGTGCAAAAGTTGCCCCCTTCGGATAGAGCCAGTATCGCCAGATCGAACGCCATTCGTACCAGTTCCACGGATTTGGCGTGGTCGGCAAAACCCACTCCACTCGTATCCGGCGCCATGTCTGATAGAACGCAACCCGCCTTGCCTTCGAGAGCCTGGATAAGCCTTTCCGTGGTTTCTGCATCAGTGATATCACCCCGGATGACTTTGACGTTGGATAAAGAGAGGGGTTCTGTCTCCAGCCGATCGATTCCAACCACCAGTCCCTTTGGTCCCACCAACTTGGATGCCACCTGCAGCCATCCTCCAGGTGCACATCCCAGGTCCAGTACTTTCATTCCCCGTGTGAAAAGTTTGTCCCTTTTAGATAGCTCCAGGAGCTTGTACGCGGCTCGCGAACGATAACCCGAGGCCTTGGCCTTTTTGTAAAAGGAATCTTTTCGGTTATATGTACTCAAGGGGATTAGTTCCATGGGATAGGTATTATTGGGGTTCTTCTACCTCTATATCCAGGTCCAGGTCGTATTCATAAGACTCGTTGAGGTTGTCTGTGGGACCTGACTGCGTAGCCCTGAGTTGCTTTTTCTTTAGTTTGTCTTGTTCGTAGACCTCTTTGACGAAATATTCGATGATAGGCACTGTTTCGGCCTGTACGGAAATGAACTCTATACCCATGCCTCGTTTGTGAGGATCTTCTTCCTCGTTTACCCATGCCACCCTGCCTATGATTTTTATGGGTTGGTTGCCCCAATCGTCTGGCAGGGTCACTGACAAGGTCACCTTGGTTCCAATGGCTGGTGGGTAGAAGTTCTTGATGAAAATGCCCCGCTCCGAGATGTTGGTGGATAGATCTGCGTACTCTCTTCCTTCTATATTGTAACGGCAAACCTTGAACATGGGTTTTCTTGTTGATTCACGTTTTTCGTCAGACATGTGATGTCACCTCCTGGACCGTTCTCATGCCTAGAGCCGTGCAGAAATCCTTGGCCACTAGGATCAATGTGACCTATAAAATGCATTATGATGCGTTTTGGAAAATGGGTCAAACTCGCGGTGGCCTTGTTGGCAATTTTATTGTTTGCATGTGTAATATTGTTCATCATGGAATGGCGCCCTGAACCAAGACAGGCCACACCCATCACCGCACCCAGTCCTGAAGGAGGCAACCAAGTACATGCCGACCAGGCATTTGCTCCTGATGAGATCTCCGTTCTTAGTTGGAACCTTGGCTATGGGGGACTGGATGAAGGTGCTGACTTCTTTTTGGACGGTGGAAAGCAAGTCATGCCTCAGAGCCTGGACAGAGTGCGTTCCAATATCGATGCCATGGCTCAATGGATAAACGTCCATCAACAAGATGTCATACTACTCCAGGAAGTGGATTTTGCCTCGAAACGGACATTTGGTCAGGATGAAGGCTCGATTGTTCTCGATGCGCTACCTGGGTATTTCAGCTCCAAGGCTTTGAATTTCAAGGTTGCCTATATTCCCTATCCTCTGAGCCAACCTCTGGGGAGAATGAATAGCGGATTGTTGAGCCTGAGTCGTTTTAATCTTTTTTCCGCCACCAGGCTCCAGCTTCCGGGGTTTTATCCTTGGCCCGTCAGGGTGTTTCATCTCAAGCGTTGTATTCACGAACTCCATATCAAGGCGTCTGACGGTAAGGATTGGGTCTTTTTGCATCTGCACCTGAGCGCTTTTGACAAGAACGGTGAACTTCGTACCCAGCAGATGGATTTTTTGCGAAGATTGATGTTGCGTCTTTTTTCCCAAGGACATCACGTGGTGGTGGGTGGGGATTGGAACCATGTACCTCCCGGGCTGGCTCCTCATTCGTTCAGTAAGGCTGCTGTTCCTTTTTGGTTGCAGTCGGTGCCGAAGCAATGGACTCCCAATGGATGGAGTTGGGCATTTGACCCAAATACCCCTAGCTTGCGGGCTACTAACGAACCGTATTTTCCAGGCAGGACTTTCGTAACCACGGTGGACGCGTTTTTGGTGGGGCCGGATATTGTCGTGGACGAAGTTCATGTACAGGACCTTGGGTTTGAGAACTCGGATCACAACCCGATAATTGCGAAGGTCCATTTGGTTTCTACAGAAAAACCTTAAAATTCAACTCCCAAAACCCATCGCTTTCAGTTCTTTCAACAGCCAAGTTCATGGTACGTGTAACGCCAAAAGCTCGTCGAGTTTTCCTTCGATGATGGCCAGCGTGTCTTGTGCAATCACTAATTCTTCGTTTGTGGGTATGACGGCTACTTTGACCCGGCTGTCTGGTTTTGTGATAATCATCTCCTGCTTTGCGCCTACCGCCAGTTCGTTTTGTCTTTGGTCGAGATGGATCCCCAGAAATTCCAGTCCTTCTAGCGCACCGGCCCTGATAGCTGGAGAGTTTTCCCCCACCCCCGCAGTAAATACCACGCAGTCGACTCCACCCATGGCTGCGGCGTAACTTCCGATAGTTTTTTTCAAAGTGCGCGTCTCTATGGCCAAGGCCAGCTTGCACCTTTTATCACCTTTGGAAGCGTTTTTTATCACATCTCGTCTGTCCATGAATTTCCCGGTTATTCCCAGTATACCGCTTTTTTTATTGAGAATGTTATCCATGTCGCTCGGCTCAATGGCTTCTTTTCCCATCATCCAAATGGGGATCGCCGGATCTATCCAACCGCACCTCGTTCCCATGACCAAGCCCTCCAATGGGGTCAAGCCCATGGATGTGTCCACCGATTTTCCGTTCAGCACTGCACAGGCCGATGCTCCATTGCCTATATGCAGTGTAATGAGCTTGAGGCTGGAAAGGGGCCTTTTGAGCAAAGCCGCCGCCCGTTGTGAGACATAGAGGTGGCTCGTACCGTGAAAGCCATACCGTCTGATTTTGTATTTTTCGTACCATTCCAGAGGCAGCGCATAGGTGAAGGCCTCGGGCGCCATAGACTGATGAAAGGCCGTGTCGAAGACCGCAACTTGGGGCGAATTCGGCAAAAGCCCCATGGCTGCCTTTATTCCGGCAAGGTTCGGAGGGTTGTGCAATGGCGCCAGGTCAGAGACGTCTTCTATGACCTTGATGAGATCATCAGTGATTAATTCAGACCTGGAAAACTTTTCTCCTCCATGTACCACCCTGTGACCGACGCCCTTTATCGAGGAAATGTCTTTTACTGGCGATTCGTCCCCTTCGATCAGCACCCGCAGAACAAGTTCGACGGCTGCCGTGTGATTTGGTACGGATTCACGTAGTGTTTTCGTGGTTGAGGCACATCGGTGGGTAAGAATGCTTTCATCAGTGCCAACCCTTTCCACTATTCCTCGGCACGAAAAACTCCTGGTGCCAGTATTCCAAAGTGAATACTTTACGGATGAAGATCCGCAGTTGAGGGTAAGAATGCTCATGACAGTTCGTACCGCTATTGATCTTCTGAGTCTTTTGGTTGCTGTGATGATTGCTCGGTTGTTGGTGTCGTTTGAAGCTGCCACTTGGCCCCAAGGCGTGCCAATAAATAGCATGCTAAGCCTAGAATGACCAACATGCCCAGGCTTAGCAATTGGCCCGTAGTTCCATGGAACCACTCGGTGGGTGTCTCTTTTAGCAATCCATCCACCACTTTGAAATCCACACCCACGCTGATGTATTGGATGAGCGCTCCCATGTCAGGCAAACGCATCACGGCCGTAAGTATGCCGAAGATAGCTGCCCCTGCCATCATTCCCGACGCGATGAGGGTACCTTGCTCGGCACGGGCTTTTTTTACCTCGTCATCTTTGCCTGTCTTGGAGATGATCCAAGCGGTGGCTGCTCCAAGAAGCACCGCCATGTTGATGGAGATGGGCAAGTACATGCCAAGGGCAAAGGCCAACATGGGAACGCCTGCCATGAACAGCATGATGGCCACGATTCCTCCGAGGCCATACAAAAGCCACGGCTGCATGCTCGGGTCCTCCATCAACCCTTTGGAGACCGCGGCTAGCATGTTTGCCTGGGGGGCGGGCAAGACGGCCTCGTTTGAGATGTATTGACCGGTTGTGGGATTTTGAATCACAAAGTGAAAGGCTTGATCCATCAGTGGGATAACGAAGGCCACCACCAGGGCAGCAACAACGATACCCAGGAATTTCCACCTCTGCTGGGAGCGGGGTGTGGAGCCAATCCAGTAACCAACTTTGAAATCGGAGATCAATGCTCCGGAAGTGGATAGGGCGGTACATACGGCGGTTCCCACCACCAGGGCGATTATCATACCGGCTTTTCCGGTAAGGCCGAACAATATCATTGAACCGATGGCCAGGACCACGGTGATTAGAGTCATGCCGGAGACCGGGTTGACTCCCACGATGGCGATGGCTTGGGCGGCCACAGGGGTAAAGAGGAAGGAAAGCAGAAAACCGGCTACCATTCCTACCACCGCGTACATCAGGCTGTCGGACGCGCTATAGGCTTGCCCTCCCACCGATGTGGTGGATGCTACAATATAGAACAATACTCCCATAGCCAGGGCTGAGACCAGTTGGATCATCAAAACATTCTTGGGTGACATATCCAACTGGGTACGTTCTGATTCTTTCTTTTTTCCTTTTCCCGAAAGACCCTTGAATCCCAGTGTCACGGAGCCTAGAACTATATCTCCCATGCGCATGATGCCAATCAAACCACTGATCGCTATGGCGCCGATTCCTATGGGTTTTACAAAGCTGGAGAATATGGCGCTGGAACTCATGGTCCCGATGTCAAACACTCCTCCTGCGTATGAAAACGATCCTGCGTCTTTTCCGAACAGATACACCATGGGCACCATCACCAGCATGGCGAGTACTGAACCAGAAGCTATGATGGATGCATATTTGATCCCTATTATATATCCCAGCCCGAACAAGGCAGCCAGGCCCGCAATCTGAACCTCCATTCGGATGCTCTCCATGGCCTGGCCCACCGAACCGAGTATGTCGTTGGTGGAGATCGCAGGGTTCCACAAGTGAAAGGCTTCTGCTAAAAAATCGTATCCGGCGCCAAGCAAAAAAGCCATGATGAGAATTTTTCCGGCTCCTCCCGCGGAGCTTTCACCAGTGACCAGCACCTCGTTGATGGCCGTGGCTTCCGGGAAAGGCAGCTCGCCGTGTAGCTCTTTGACGAAGTATTTTCTCAGGGGGATGATGAGCACAACGCCCAGAGCACCACCGATGGTGCAAGCCAAAAATATTTGCCACCAAGCCACGTCCAGCCTGTTGATATACAGAGCCGGTATGACGAATGTAGCACCAGCGGCAACCACCCC
>CAYSLH010000003.1:0-3003 GCA_964431605.1 uncultured Myxococcales bacterium | reverse complement strand
TCGATCATAGTTGCACTGTGAGGGCAGAAGGTAGCACAACGAGTTGAATCTTCAAACCCAAAAGAAATCTTATGGTTTCCATTATTGCTGGTCTTGAGATTTGTGGTTGCTCTAAAAAAAAATAAATTTTGAAGAAATCCGGACTTTTCTCCGTCTGTTGGTCTCGAAATATTTGTATTGCAGAAATGTATGGAAAAGTGCTAGGTTGTGCGAACTTATCTAACTCATCAACTTGTCTGCGGATTGAATGCAGGCAAAATCTAAACTAGAGGAGAAAAAAGTGATGAAGTCTAAATTGTCCAGCTTTATGGTCGGAGTATTGGCTGTTGGAGCATTGGTTGCCAGTGGCTGTTCCGGTGATTCTGGATCTGACTGCCCAGTGGGTCAGTCGAGCTGCGGTGACAAGTGTATAGATACTGCCACTGACAGAGATAACTGTGGCGCTTGCGGAAATTCCTGTCTTGCAGGTCAGTACTGCGCGGCCGGCCAGTGCGTTGCTTGTCAGAACGAGTGCATGATGGGCCAGAAGCAATGTGCTCCCGGTTCCACCACCCAGTACCAGGAGTGCGGGGATCCAGACGGTGACACTTGCCTGGAGTGGAACGCCGCCACAAGCTGTGGCACTGACCAGGTCTGCCAGGATGGTGAGTGCGTAACAGCGTGTTCCGATGAATGCTCCCGCGAGGATGCCAAGGTCTGTGATACAAGCGGCGCCAACGGCTTCAGGGTATGTGGCAATTTCGATGACGACGATTGCCTGGAGTATGGTGACCTGAACTCTTGTGGCAACGGTCAGACCTGTGTGGATGGTGCCTGCGTGGAATCCTGTGTGGACGAGTGTCCTGCCGATGGTGATCGCACTTGTGCCGCTCCACCTGACAATGGCTTCATGGTGTGCGGCAATTTCGATGGTGATTCCTGTCTCGAGTGGGGTGGTATGACCTTGTGTCCCCAGGGAGAGACTTGCTCTGCCGGGACATGCTCTTCAGAGTGTAGTGATGATTGTACACCAAACCAGAAAATTTGTGAGGGCAATGGTTTCAGGCAGTGTGGAAGTTACGACGCTGATCCATGTCTCGATTGGTCTGGAGTGACCAACTGTGCCAGCTACGAAATCTGCAAGGATGGAGCCTGCGAGACTGCCTGTACGAACGAATGCGACACAGGGGACAAACGTTGTTCCGAGGTGGGCGGACAAAGTGGTTGGGAGGTTTGTGGAAACTTCGACCAGGATCCATGCCTGGAGTATGGTTCTTTCACAACTTGCCAGAACGGTTACACCTGTGAGAACGGCAATTGCGTGGAAGACTGTACCAACGAATGTGATACCGCAGGGGCCCACGTGTGTGACGGAAACGGCTATCGAACCTGTGGCAACTATGATTCCGACTCTTGCCTCGAGTGGAGTACGGATGTGGTTGCTTGCAGTGGAAATGAGACATGTATAGGTGGTCAGTGCTCGGAGGTTTGCGTCACTCAGTGCAACGATGGTGACAGGGAGTGTTTCGGTGCTGGATGGCGCGAGTGTGTGGCGGTTCCGGATCCCCAGGATCCAAATGCCGATTGCTGGGTCTGGTCCGATGTGACGGCCTGTGACGCTTTTTACGCTTGCGATCCTTCGAGCGCCACCTGCGTCCTGACGTGTTCTGACGAGTGTCCCTCGGGAGGCGCGCAGCAGTGCACGGACGATCTTACCGGCTACCAGGTATGTGCTTCTAACTGGGACGCGGATCCCTGCCTGGAGTGGGGAAGTCCTGTGGATTGTCAACAGTACTATGCCTGTGACCCGACTTCTTCTCAGTGCGTGCTCGATTGCACAGATGAATGTCTGCCCACCGGATCATTGAGATGCACCCAGGACGGCCTGGGTACCGAGGAGTGTGGCGAATGGGACGGGGATCCGTGCATGGAGTGGAACACCGACAACCCCACTCCTTGCCCGGCAAACGAAGTCTGTTCCAACGGGGTGTGTGCCGCAACCTGTTCGGATGAGTGCAATACCGAAGGTGAGATCGTCTGTTCTGCTGATGATCCCACCGGAAAAACCTACAGGATTTGTGGTGAGTATGATTCTGATTCATGCCTGGATCTAAGTGATCCCCTGGCTTGTGGATATGGTGAACAATGTGCTGACGGTGCGGGCTGCCAGGTAGTGTGTACTGATGAATGTCTTACCGCCGGCGACACTCAGTGCAATGGAAACATCGTGGAAGTATGTGCTGCAAACTTTGATTCGGACGAGTGTCTCGAGTGGGGAACCCAGACCACGTGCGAGGGCACAACGCCTGTTTGCTACAACTCGTCTTGTTTTTCCGACACGGCTCCGAGCAAGGTTTTGATAAACGAGGTTCTTTATAACAATGAAGGTAACGATACGCAGGACGGTAACTCCTTGTTCATAGAACTCTATGGTACAGCAGGCCAGGATTTGACCGGTTACTCGGTTGTCGGAGTAAATGGTAATTCCAGTGCTTCGAATCCCGACTACGTAATTATTCCACTGGATGGTTACTCCATTCCTTCAGATGGACATTTTGTAATAGCACGATCCAACGGTGATGCCGCCTTGGTGGCAGAGGCAGACCTTTTGACAAACGATGTTGACCTACAAAATGGTCCTGACAGCGTGCAGGTAAGGTGGGTGGGCACCTCCGTAGTAGACGCCCTTGCTTATGGCACTTTCTCTGATACTGACAATTTCGCGGGCGAGGGTGCGGACTATACTCACTCGGCTCCTGCCGCAGATCCCTCGGGCGGAGTGATGTATTGTCTGAGCCGAGACGCGGCGCACGATGACACAGATGATAACATTTTGGATTTTTACAAACGAACTGCCAACAACTGCTCGCCCGGATGGGAAGGCCCTGGTTCGGTTATCGCCCAATCCTACGTTTGGGGAGGCACTTCCACTCCAGCCATCGATGCAGACGGTTATGTCTGGACAGTCGATTCCGCGGGCTGGCCCAATGTCACCAGGCCTGACCTCACGGATTCAGATGATGT
>CAYSLH010000002.1:45596-56520 GCA_964431605.1 uncultured Myxococcales bacterium | reverse complement strand
CTGGTCTTCGACGATGGACGCTGGGGCATGGACGGGTTGATGCTCGGGATCGGGCGAAGATCAAAAGAAATATCAACATGATTTCATTCAGTTTGGGTTGACATTGAAGATTTCAGGCGGCTAGGATACAGCGATTCAGAAAAAGATGATTGGTTTTTTTGTAAAAAAGGATAACAGCCATAATCGATTTATTACATTCCTACAGGAGGGAAAACCTATGAAGTTCGTGAAATTCACCCTGGCGATAATTTGTGCTTTCGCACTTTTGGGGCCAACCACAACCTATGCGCAAACATCTTGCCCTTCTCCCGCGACCATAAACTGTGGTGACAGCATCTCTGGTACCACAGTTGGTGGCGGAAACGACACTGAATCAAACTTTTGCTTCACCTGGAGTCTGGCCGGTGCGGATCTGGCTTATGTGTTGACTCCGTCGACCGATGCGCCCATCACTATCACGATGACTCCCACCGATTTTGATGGAGCCATTATGGTCTTGCCTCCAGTGACAGCCAACGACGACTGTGATGTCGACGAGTGCGTAGCTGGTGCAGATGATGCTTTTTCAGGAGAAACCGAAACAGTACAATTTGACGCTCTGGGAGGTCACTCTTACTATATTGTGGTAGATGGTTATGGATCCAGTGGTCAGGGTTCGTTCGACCTGTCTGTTTTCTGTGGCGAATGTGCCGACAATGACTCAGATGGATATGAAGACATCTCATGTGGCGGTACCGACTGTAATGACTCGGATCCTGCCATCAACCCCGGCGCCCTGGAAATCTGCGGAGACAGTATAGATCAAAACTGTGACGGCAGCGATGACACCTGCCCTGAGTGCGCAGCTGATGCTACCATCACCTGCGATGACACAGGTACAATCGATACAGCGACTCAAGGCGCTAACCACTTTTCCAGCTATTGCAACTCGAGCAACAACGGATGGACTCAAAACGAATACATCTGGAAATACACCGCAGCCAACGACGGAGCCGTGTTGTTCTCCACGACCAACGATATAGATGTCGATATCACGGTCATGGCATCATACGGTGGAGATGTGTGTAACCCTAACGCATGCTATGGAGTATCCTGGTTTATAGGTGACGCGGACGAAGCTGCAGGTGTATGGGCCGAGACAGGCAAGGACTATTACTTCTCGGTCGATCAATGGACTGGAGAAGCAAACGGACCTTACAACTACACCTTCAGTTGCCTGGATGAGTCATGTGCACAAGACGCGACTATAGCCTGCGGCGACAGCATCACTGCAGACTCATCGTCGGCCGAAAACTCCGTAACCATATATAAAGGTTACCCATATGCCATGCGTGCCGGGGACATGTACTACGCTTTCACATCCGAGGTGGATGGAACTGTAACCGTGGATCTGAACGCGCCGAAAAACATGGCTCTTTTCGCCATAGAAGATAGCGGATCCGGTTGCGATCAGAAAAACCTTATTACAGCTTCGAACGATATGCAGTCAGCATACGAACAAATTACCTTCCAGGCTGCGGCCGGCACGACTTACTATATCGCAGTGGACGGAGTATTGCCGGATTGGGCCGGGTCCTATGACATGAACGTGTCTTGCGTGCTGGATTGTTCTCCCCTGACCCAGTGCGACAATGCCTGTGTGGATACCGATACCGACGTAAACAACTGTGGTGGTTGCGGCACTGTCTGTTCATACGATAACGGTGTTGCAGCATGTGCGGCAGGTTCCTGCCAGCTCGACTCCTGTGACACAGGCTTTGGCGACTGCGATACGGACGACGCCACCGGTTGCGAGGTGAATTTCGACAATGATCCCGATCATTGTGGCGACTGCGATACCGTGTGCACTGGAACATCCACCCCGTTCTGTATGAACGGCGCCTGCACCGACCAGTGCACGGGCGGACTTACGAACTGCTCTGGTGTGTGTGTGGACACGGACACAGATGTGGACAACTGCGGCGGCTGCGAAAATGCGTGCGCTCTGGACAATGCAACGGAGCAAGCTTGTGTAGCCGGCAGTTGTACTGTGACCACCTGTGCAGACGGATGGGCTGATTGTGACTCAGTCGACTCCAACGGTTGTGAAGTAGAGCTTGGAACCACAGACGACTGCACAGCCTGTGGTGACGTGTGTGCCTACGATCACGCTGGTGCAAGTTGCACCGAAAGCGGTTGCGCCATGACGGAATGCGATGCAGGTTGGGCAGACTGCGACTCTGATGATTCCAATGGTTGTGAAGTAGAACTTGGCACGGTCGACAATTGCTCGGCATGTGGCGATGCGTGTGCTTTTGACAACGCCACGGCAAACTGCAACGCCGGTGTTTGTGAGCTTGGAGCCTGTGAAGATAACTTCGGCGACTGCAACTCCGATTCTACCGACGGATGCGAAACCCCTCTCAACAGCAGCGCCAACTGTGGAGCTTGTGGGATTACCTGTGGTCCACTGGAAGCCTGTACCGAAAACAACGGATCATACTCATGTACCGATACCTGCACCGATGCCGATTCGGACACGTTCGCCGACGCTGAATGCGGCGGCCCTGATTGCGACGACACCAATGCAGCTATCAATCCTGCGGCGGACGAAGCCTGCAACGACATCGACGATGACTGCGATGGCGTCGTGGATGAAGGCTTTGACGCTGACGGCGACGGGTACAAGAGTTGCGGGGCTAACGCCGATTGCGATGACAACGACCCCAACATCCACCCGGGTGCCACAGAGATATGCCAGGACGGCGTTGACAACGACTGCAAGGGTGGAGACGCGGAGTGCGGCTGCATCGATGCGGACAAGGACGGGTTCCAGGACGCTAACTGCGGCGGCAAGGATTGCGACGACAACAATCCCGCCATCAATCCGGATGTGAAAGAAAAATGCGATGGCCTGGACAATAATTGTGACGGCAAAGTGGACGAGGGAGATACCTGCTCCACCGGTATCGAAGGTTGCAATTGCTCCACGGGAAAGACTGGAAGTAGCGGCTTGGCATTTATGGGACTATTGCTGGGCTTGGTTGCGTTGAGACGTCGTAACGGCTGACAACAGATAAATAAGCATCAAAAACTCCCGCCTTTCATGGGCGGGAGTTTTTTTATAGGGAAACACCATGTCTTCGACGCAATGGTTTGAAAAACTTTCCGACCAACTGGATATATCCCAAAAAATCCACCTGTTATCTGTAACCAAGGGAGCCGCTCCCTGGCTTGGAGCCTGTCTTGCGACCGTATGCAGACAAAATCGGTCCGGCCCACTGGTCTGGATTTTGCCAGATGAAAAATCAGCGCAACAAGCATACACATCGGCCCAGTTCTATCTTGGTATGCAGGATGGATCCAACTGGGATGTTTTTACCCAACCCGTGTGCCGCTTCGCATTGCACCAACTGTCTCCATATGACGACTTGTCTCCCGATCCCATAGTCATGGCCGAACGGTTGGCCTTGCTTTTTCGCCTGATACATGGCCATGCGCCCAGCTTGATAGTCACATCGTCTCAAGCTCTGATGCGCCTTAGCATTTCGAAAAAATCCATTGACTCGGCAAGCCGATTGCTCATCGAGGGTGAGCAAGTTGATCAAAAAGAATTGAAAACATGGCTCGTTCGCGCAGGATACCTAAACGTGCCCATGGTCGAAGAGCCAGCCAGGTTTGCAGTGCGCGGTTTCATAATGGATATTTTTTCTCCACTACTTTCGGCTCCTGCCAGACTTGAATGGTTTGGAGACGAAATAGAATCCATCCGTACCTTTGACCCAAACTCCCAAAGAACAATCGAACACTTGGACGAGCTATACCTGGGACCGGTCAGGGAGATCATTCAGGATGAACAGAGTACCAGGAGGGCCACGAGAGAGGTGGAACGTCGCGCTGCTGAACTCGATCTAGCATCTCACAAGGTCTTACCCTATCTGAGAAGACTCAAGGAAGGCACCAGATTTTTTGGAATGGAGTCCTTACTCCCTGCCTTTGACCAAAACCTGGATTCTTTGTTCGACTACCTCCCTACCGACTCTTGTTTTCTCATCCATGACGGCGGTCAAGTAATCCAGAATTCGCAAGAAGTTTGGGACAAGGTCAACAACTCATATCAGGAGTTAATATCTTCGGGTGATCTGGCGTTTGAACCAGCGGAGATGTTTCTCACCCCCGAACAACTCAAGCAACGGCTCGACAATTCCAAAACCATCTGGACCGGTCTCGTGCATGACTCCATGGAAGAGTTTGATTTATCTAGCTTCACGACTGATTCCCTGAGGAGAGAAATCACCGACATCCCCATGGAACAAGATCCCATGTCTCCGCTTTTGGATCTCCTCAAATCCCTAAAACGACAGGGGAGCAGTTGCTTGATAACATCCTCGAATCAAGCTCGTTCTGAACAACTAGCTAAGATGCTGAGACAAAGGGGCCTTGCAGTGCGCGTGGAACATGACCCATTCCGGCTGGCATGGCTCGACAGCCACAATCCAAACTTGTTTGCTCGAATCGTTCCTGGAGATATTCCTGCCGGCTTCACTTGCAAACATTTGGGCGTGACTGTCATATCGGATTCCGAAATATTCGGCTCGCCCACCAGGAGAGCCAGACGCAGCCTGCCACGACGACAGGTAATGGCTCTAAAGCCCGGCGAATACGTCGTACATATGGACTTTGGAATCGGACAATTCCGTGGTTTGGTAAAACTACAGGCGGGTGACACAGAAGCGGATTTTCTTCTCCTGACTTACAAAGACGGAGACAAGCTCTACCTCCCTGTCACTGGTATGAGCCGGATCGAACGTTATAGCGCTCCTGAAGGATTCACACCCGCCTTGTCGAAACTAGGCTCTAAGGCGTGGGAGAGGACCAAGCAGAAAATCCATCAGGCATTGTTCGAGATGGCAGATGAGTTGGTAAGGCTGGAAGCCGCAAGACGAGCCAAGCCGGGCTTCGCCATGGAAGCGCCTGGGGATGAGTTTTTCGCCCTTGAAAAATCGTTCGCGTTCGAGACAACCCTGGACCAACAACGAGCCATAGACGAAGTCATGGATGACTTGACTTCTCCCAAAGCAACTGATCGACTGGTGTGTGGTGACGTGGGTTTTGGAAAAACCGAAGTAGCCATACGTGCGGCATACCTGGCGTCTTTGTCTGGAAAACAAACCATGATCCTGGTTCCGACCACTGTTTTGGCTCTGCAACATCTTGCGACCTTCAAAGCAAGGCTCGATCCCCTTGGCGCAAAAGTATCCATGCTGTCACGTATGGCATCTAACGCCGAACAAAAGAAAATATGTGAAGACCTGTCAGCAGGCAAGTTGGACGTGGTGATCGGAACTCATATGCTTCTTTCCCCCAAGGTTCAACCCTCCAACTTGGGGCTTTTGATCATCGATGAAGAACACCGGTTCGGAGTCAAACACAAGGAAAAAATAAAAAAACTACGCAAAAACGTTGATGTACTTACAATGACCGCCACCCCATTGCCCCGGACACTGCAGATGGCACTGTCGGGAATAAGGGACATCAGCATCATAAGGACTCCACCTCCAGGAAGACGTTCTGTCAGGACCCATATAAGCAAGTTCTCGAAAAGGACCATCGCAGAGTCCATAAGGAGGGAGAAGCAACGCGGGGGCCAGGTGTTTTTTGTTCACAATTTCGTAAACTCCCTACCTGCCATGAAGCTCTTTATAGAAAGAGCGGTTCCGGAGGTTCGAATCGGCATAGCACACGGTCAAATGGGAGAACGAAAACTCGAGCAGGTAATGATGGATTTCGTTCGCAGGGAAATAGATGTATTGCTCTCAACATCCATAATAGAATCCGGTCTGGATATCCCCTCTGCAAACACTGTCATAGTCAACAGGGCTGACAGGTTCGGTCTCGCTCAACTCTACCAGATTAGAGGCAGGGTGGGGCGTGCTTCAGTAGGAGCATATGCCTATTTTCTGATCCCGGGAATCGACAGTATTACCAAAGACGCAAGGCTGCGACTGGAAGCTCTGGCTGAAAATACGGATCTGGGTTCCGGGTATGAAATCGCAAGCAGGGACCTGGAAATACGTGGTGCAGGCAACCTTCTGGGAAAAGCTCAATCGGGACACATAAAAGCGGTGGGATTCGGGCTCTACAATAGGCTCTTGGAACGTGCCGTGATGGAAGTAAAAGGTCAGACTACCAATGATACTCCTGATCCGGAAATAAGTTTACCTGTCGCAGCCTATCTGCCGGAAGAATACATACCAGACCTGGAGCAACGCCTTGACATGTACTCACGCCTCAGTAGGGCGGCTTGTCCAGAAGAAGTCTTCGAGATGGACAAGGAACTGCAGGATCGATTTGGCACCCTTCCCCCACAAGCCAGGAGCTTATTGGAACTAAGCATCCTCAAAACGCATCTGCGCCGCGCAAGAGTTACTAAATTGGACATGAAGCAGGGCAGTCTTCGCTACTCTGTAGATATGGAGTCAAAATCCATGGATCCGAAAAAAATCATCGCCATGGTAACTAAAGACCCAACCATCTTCAAACTCCACCCGGAAGGATACTTGCTGGTCGAATTGAACGCACAGCAACGAAAGCAACCTCTTGCCATGGCCACGGAGGTTGCCAGGCGTATGGCCCTTTAGGAACTCTGAATGATGAACTCCAGCAAGGTTTGCTCAATGGACCTGTTCAAAGATTGGCTCATTGACCTCGGAATCAGATCCGATGGATACATGTCTTATCAAGTTTTCCAGTCGGCCCTTGATGCTATGGCCTACTTTGGTGAAATTGACCCCAAAACCATTGCCTGGCTCTGACCAGACAACTTTGCCTGGCAGTTCGATGGGATCAGATTCTCCAGGAGGAAAGAGTTGAAACAGGATGGTGGAATCAACAGCAGGAGGGGTTGTGGACGATACAAACATTCCACCAGCTGAAAGATTTCGCGTAAAATGTAGTACAAAATCCTTTTCGGTTTTGTAGGTAACCTTCAATACGGCATTGTACCTGTTGGAAAGTCTTGTGCTGGTAAAATCAATGTCATGGAATTGACTTTGCTGTCTGGCAGCAAAAAGCTTCTCCCGCTTCTCAGCCTCAGAAGGCAAAAATCCCACCCCAACCGTAAGTCTGTCTTCATTGAATCTTCGCCAAAGGACCACGGCCTTGATAAGGTAGCGCTCGTTGCTATGTCGAAATCCAACTTCCAGTTCCACCAGGTCTTCTTCGGTAAGAGGGCTATTGACATCGATTACCAACCCACCGTAAGGACTTTCCGACAAATACCGCCTGGAGAGTTCACCACTGTCATCAAGTTGAACATTTAGTCTTGTAATCGTACCCATAATTTCATTGTCTACCATAACATCCCCCAGGATCATTATTATAAGTTTTATACAGATTATTGTACCAAGGTCAAGAGCTTCAACAGTGCTCCGCCCTTGGGCAATCCCTGTTGTCAACATGACCTTATTGAGCAATGGTTCAGCACAAAAATAGACGAATACGTAATTGACATAATGAAGACCCACACGTACCATGTGCCAATCCATGACCCACTCCTTAATAGCAGTAGCAGCCCCCATCCGGGGATATTTCACCTATAAGACTTCGGAAAAATTACTCAACCTAATCGAACCAGGTCACCTGGTGGAGGTCCCTTTTGGCAGGGGAACACGACGCGGCATAGTGGTGGAGACAGAAGCAGAGCCACCAACAGGTGTGGAGATAAAAGAAATTGATAGCCTGGTTGAACCGCGGCCTGTAATGCCTGCAGCCCTAATCCGTACCTTGCGATGGGCTGCAAGCTACTATATCGTACCTCCGGGCGAGATGTTTTTTTCCGCCCTGCCTCCTCCCATGCGAAAAAAGGGAAGGAGATCTGCACCCAAGGAGACCCTGTTCGCCATCTGTGCAGATGGCGCAAACCAAGAACTGGAATCTCTCGACAAAAGAGCTCCAAAACAGGCGCAGTTGCTCAGGTTGTTACTGGACCATGGAACCATGGAAGTAGCTCCATTGACTCACATATTCCCTGGAGCCAGGTCTGCCCTCAAGGCTTTGGAGACCAAGGGATTATTGAGTCTAGAAAAACAACAAATATTCAGAGAACCTGATTGGGTTGAGCTGCCTCCTGTGCAGGAAATAAAAACTCTCACGGACGAGCAGCAATTGGCCATGGAAAAAATAGTACAAGCCATAGACCAAAACTCGACCGAGACGTTCCTGCTTCATGGTGTGACTGGATCAGGCAAAACAGAGGTCTACCTCAGGGCCATGGAGGCCGCCATGAACAAGGGAAAGAGCGCCATACTGCTGGTGCCTGAAATATCCCTCACCCCTCAACTAACCCAGAGGGTTAAAGCCAGGTTCGGAGACGAAGTAGCCGTATTGCATTCCGGGCTGGCAGAAGGCCAAAGGCTGGACCAGTGGCGAACCCTGCAGCATGGGCAAACACGAGTGGCTGTAGGAGCCAGGTCCGCTGTGTTTGCACCTATGGAAAACCTTGGACTCATCGTCGTGGATGAAGAACACGATTCATCTTACAAGCAGTCCGAACGACTACCATACAATGGTAGAGACCTTGCCATTGTCAGGGCCAGAGAAGAAGGAGCTGTAACAATACTGGGTTCTGCCACGCCATCTTTGGAATCCTACTGGCGTGCAATAGAGAAAAAGACCCATCTGATCGAGTTGAACACCAGGGTCCAGGCCAGGCCTCTTCCTTCAATAGAAATAGTAGATCTCAGGAATGAATTGGACCCGATGGAACGAGAGCATGTCTTGAGCTCGGAGTTAGCCCAAGCCCTGGCCCTGACCTTGGACGCCAAAGAGCAAGCCATCCTGTTTTTAAATCGAAGAGGATATTCATCTTTTGCCATCTGCCATGATTGCGGCCAGGCCGCTCAATGCAACAATTGCAGCGTAGCCCTGGTTCACCACCTTGGCGACAACCAGTTGCGTTGTCACTATTGCGGCATGACCATCAGCTTGCCTACAACTTGTAAGGCCTGTGGATCCAAGAGGGTGGAGCCCATGGGGATGGGTACGGAGAAATGTGAAATCGAAGTAAAGCGAAGATTCCCGGGGGCGAGAGTCATACGGGTAGATTCGGACACCATGACAGGTAAGGGACGACTTCAACAAGCATTGAGCGATTTCGTTGCTGGGCGCGTCGACATCATGATAGGCACCCAGATGATAACCAAGGGTCACGACATACCTGGTGTCACACTGGTAGGAGTAATCCTTGCTGACCAGGGGTTGCATCTTCCAGATTTCAGGGCTTCGGAAAGAACTTTCCAGCAGCTCATTCAAGTGGCAGGCAGATCAGGCAGAGGCAAAAGTCCGGGCCGAGTGTTGGTACAGACTTTCCTGCCGGGCCACATGAGCATTCAACTTGCCAAGACCCATTCGTACAAGCAGTTCATGGCAGATGAAATCAAAAAACGTCAGGCCCTCGGGTACGCTCCCGCTAAAAGACTGATGATGATTCGCATAAGTCACACCAGTGAAGACAAGGCACGCACCCTTGCCCAAATCACGGGTAGAGTGGTCAGGGCAGCGGCGAATGATAACATGCAGGTACTTGGCCCCGTTGTCTCACCCCTGGCTAAAATCAGAAACCGTTACAGATGGCAGCTACTAATCAAGGCTCCTGGAATAGAAGCGTTGCACCTGGTAGCCGGAGCAGTATTTCAAAAAGTAAAAATTCAGTCACCAGGAAGAATTCTTTTTGATGTGGATCCGCTGGACATGCTATGATTTTGCTCCTGTTTTCGATTTGACTGGTGGACGACCGGCATGGCAAGAATTCTGATCCTCGAACCGGATGAACAGCTGGCAGCATCCCTTTCGGATGCCGTCGAACATGCCGGCATGAAAACCATTGTCCATGAAAGTTCCAGTGGCATTACGGATTTGCTTGCAGTAGACCCGCCTGCCCTCATTATTCTTGACCTTGCAATAGACGGCTCACAGGGGGTAAAAACCTGCCAGACCATTCGAGATACCGAAGGCGGGGAACTTCTGCCCATCCTGATGGTTGGCAGCGGAGAAGAAGGTATCCAGTCCTTTGGAGAAGCATTGGCAGAAGGAGGAGACTATTATTTCGAAAAGCCGGTGGACCTCAAACAGCTTATTTCCAAGATTCAAACATACGTTGGAGTGGACAGAGACACTCCTACCCTTATCACGACACCCCCTGGCAAAGACACACATCCATCTAAAGATGAATCTTCCGCCAAAGACTCTTCTCCAAGTTCAAATCTTCTTGGCAGGGTAGACAAAATCATGGGTATTGGAAAAAGCATGTCTCCATCTGTCCTCTCTCCTCCTGCTGAGGAAGACAAGGATGATTCGAGCCTGAGTTCTGAAGAACTTTTTGACGATGATGTCCCAAACGACCAAGAACCGCAATCGCCCTTAGTCGACAACCCCATAGAGGAAGAAACCACAGCACCAGGTGGACTTCTTCCTCCATCGGAACTTTCAGAAAAGCAAGAGCCACTCCCGCCCCCTTCCGTCATAACCATTGGGCCGAGTCCTTCTGAGGTTACGCCTGATCAGGAAAACGCAACCAAGCCTTTCCTTGAGGCACCAGACAGTACTCCGCCCGAAGACGAAGAACTTTTTGAATCAGAAAATAGCCAAACAGATAAAGGTGGAGACAAGGAAAAAGATCTTCGGGAGTGGGAAGAAAAGCTCATGGACGAGGCGGCAAGCGAATCAGATCTTGCAGCAGCGGAGCTAAAGGCTCTAGAGCAACGAATGCGAGCTGAAAAAGAAAAGAAAGAACGCAAGCATAAGGAAGAAGAGGAACGTAAGCGTAAGGAAGAAGAGGAACGTAAGCGTAAGGAAGAAGAGGAACGCAAACGCAAGGAAGAAGAACGCAAACGTAAGGAAGAAGAAGAACGTAAGCGCATCGAAGAAGAGGAACGTAAACGCAAGG
>CAYSLH010000002.1:25233-45496 GCA_964431605.1 uncultured Myxococcales bacterium | reverse complement strand
CGTAAGGAAGAAGAAGAACGTAAGCGCATCGAAGAAGAGGAACGTAAACGCAAGGAAGAAGAACGTAAACGCATCGAAGAGCAAGAACTCCAGGATTCAATCGTCGCGGATGAAATTTGGCAAGAAGTCATTGAAGACACAGAAGAAGGAGACGATCGTGCCACTATCTCTTTGACAATGCATGGAGGAGACGATCTAGTCCACTTATTGGAAAGAGAGGCAAGCTTAGCCAGGGAGATCGCCTCGATTTCTCCAGAACCGGATGATTCTACGGACCACTTAGGCACCATTCCTGATCTTCCACCTCGACCCGAAGACAAGCCGGACAGGAAAGTCTCCGAAGATAGAACCTCCGTGATCAGCCGAATCCGTTCACGGGGTGATGAATTCGACAGGGAAGCCACAGAGGATATAAAACCAAGTATTATCCCTAAAACAGAACCTCTAACTACATCTGCCACTCCATACGATCCAGGATTCTCCCCCCATGAGGTAGAGCAAAGTCCTGCACCAAGTCCAAGAAGAGTTCCTGTGAAAACAGGACTCAAGGTCATCGACGATCTTGAAAATCAAAATTTTGAAAATACGGAGCAGGATGTTTTCTCCCACCCACCTGCTGAGCCGGGAGGTCCTGATTTTTTCGGATTTCAAGAACCTCCGGCTTTGATGCCACCAACGCCCGATCACTCTGATCTCTCTGAAGAACTCTGTCCGCAAATACTTTGGCGCCTGTATACCCAACGCGTGTCAGGTTCCATGGAGTTCAGCAGCTCAGGTGACACAAAGCAGCTTTTCCTCGAACAGGGCATACCAGTTGGTATCCGTTCGAGCCAGACAGCGGACCACCTGGAAGAACTCCTTTTCAGAGAGGGCCTGATAGACAGGCAGGCTTATGCTGAAGCCAGGGTGAAAGGCATCATGCAACCACGCGCTTTGGCTGCCCATCTGGTGGAAAGAGAAATGCTCCGCCCTGAGGAATTATTTCCATTGGTAAGACGTCACCTGGAATATTGCATTCTGGGATTATTCGAATGGCAAACAGGATCTGCTGAATTCAAACCAGAGCTGATAGACGACTCTGAAAAAGTTCGTCTCGCCAAACCGCTGGCCTCTTTGATAATGGAAGGAATCCGTCGCAAGTTCCTCCTTTCCAGAATGATGAACGAGCTTGGTGGACCCTCCAGTCTCCTTGCCCCTGTTCCCAGGGAAGACAGGGACCCGGCAGCACCAGCGCCTGGAGAGTTGGCTCTTTCCCCAAAAGAGCAAGAGGTATTGCGTCTGGTTGACGGAATGAGGCCTATCGAAGAAATCGTCTTTATCTCCGGACAGGAGGTCACTACAGTTTATCGCGTTCTATTGGCTGCATCCATTTTGGGCATTGTCAAAGTGGTAGTTCGCGGCATCATTGTTCACGGAGAAAAACAACAAGAAATCCTGTCCAGGGATTTGGAAATAAGACGCCGGCGACTGGAGGCCAAATTCGAACAAATCAATAGCGCCTCGTATTTCGAAATACTTGGATTGGATCGGAATGCCAACCAGTACGAAATCGCACAAGCCCACGAGAGGCTTACAAGGGAATTTCATTCTCTTCACTATAGCCATCCATCCCTGGCTGATCTCGCTACTAAACTCGAAGTAGTTCAAAGAACCCTCTCAGAAGCACTCGAAGTTCTTAGCGATGAACTTCTCAGAGAGGGGTACAAACAAGCACTAAAAGAATAACTCTCCCTACAGAAAAAAGGATTGAAATAATGGCGATAAGAGACCTGAGCATCTTTCCGGATCCAGTTCTCAGGCAAGAGACTTCCGAGGTGGAAATTTTCGACGAGCAACTTCATCAGCTTTTAGATGACATGGCCCAAAGCATGTACTTCAACAAGGGCCTCGGTCTGGCAGCACCCCAGGTTGGAATCTCTCTGAGGGTCACGGTAATAGACGTCGACCAGAAAGAGGGCTCACCAAAACTCATCGAGCTCGTCAACCCAAGAATCGAAGAGTTGTCACAAGACCAGGAGGAACAAGAGGAAGGATGCCTCTCTTTCCCTGGTGAATCTGAAGTGGTAATCCGCCCGTCCGTGGTCACGGTCAGCGCCATGGACAGGACAGGGAAAGAGTTCCAGATTACTGCTGACGGTCTTTTCGGTCGTGCTCTCCAACATGAGATAGATCACCTCAACGGAGTATTATTCATAGACCACATCTCACGGCTGAGACGTTCTTTGATCCAGCGACGTATGAAAAAGCTGGCGGCAAAAAGAACAAAAAGCGCCTAACGCCAGAGTATGGGAAAATTGGAAAATGGACGACTGTATCAAATTCGTATTCTTTGGAACCCCTGAATTTGCAGTAGGTGTTCTACGGGCTCTCGAGCAACGGGATCGAACTCCTCTAGCTGTAGTGTGTCAGCCGGATCGTCCAAAAGGCAGAGGAAGAAAAACCGTTTCGCCACCCGCAAAGTTGTGGGCACAGAAACGCTCCATCCCGGTCTTGCAACCACGAAACCAAAAAGATCCGGACTATATCCTAAGCCTTTCGTCTCTCGATGCAGACCTTGCAGTGGTAGCAGCCTATGGACAAATCCTTCCGGCTTCTTTATTGAACATACCCCCCATGGGATTTATCAATGTTCATCCCTCTTTGATACCAAAATACAGAGGCGCTGCCCCCATACAATGGACCTTGATCAACGGAGATGAGCAGACTGGCGTGAGCATTCTGCAGGTGACCCCTGGCCTGGACGATGGAGACATACTTCAACAACAAAGTGTCATGATAGAGCCGGACGAAACAGCACCGGAACTAGCCCAACGCCTGGCTGAAATCGGAGGCCACCTGTGCTCCAGGGTCATTACCGGGTTTGAAGTAAACAAGGGTCCGGTAGACGGCACCGTTCAGAACGAGACTCTCGTCAGTTGGGCTCCTCAACTGGACAAATCTCATGGCAACATTGACTGGACCCAACCGGCACACAAAATCCACAACCTCGTACGAGGCGTCCAACCATGGCCCGGAGCCAAGACAAAGTTCAGGACAAAGCTATTAAAAATTCATCGGTCTAAAATCATCGGTCATGTACCTACGGCATCAGATGTTGCAGGCAAGATCATCGAAGCCAAAGGTGACTCGCTATTGGTACAGACAGGAGACGGAATACTCGCCCTGGTGGAAGTGCAGGCTGCTGGTAAGAAAAAAATGCCCGTCCGGGCTTTTTTGTCCGGGCAGAAAATAGAACCAGGAGAAATCCTCGGTTGAAAACCTTTGTTCAGCTCACTTCTCAACAGGTTCGTATTGAAATCCCACATATTCGGCAGGAGAACTTCTCAACCACGAGACTAATCTTGTCACTGTCTGCTTGGCTTTTTCGTCCGCGCCGAAATCAACAAGCAATCCTGGAATCCGTTCCAGGAGATCTCGCTTTTTTTCCACAGTCAGGTATGGAGCAATATCAGCTTCAAATGCTCCCATCATAGAATCCAAGACGAACCTTTCGTTATCGATAGAAACAGAACCATCAAAAGAATCCATGAGGTAAAAGATCAAAACATCGTCTCTGTCTTTGATGGCCTCTGGTTTTGTTATATTGGGAGAACCCGGCTCCACCCTTTCTTCCTGGTATCCTATGACCGGTTTGTTCGAATCCACAATCCACTGCACGAGAGTATCTAAATCATCCCTGGCTTTTCCTTCAAAGACCACCTTGTTTTCGATTTTAGCAATCTGGTCGATCATGTCTTGTCTTAGTTCCACCGAAAGAATAGGAGCCACATCAGCTAAAAAAGCATCTTTACATTCACCAGTCACATTCCAAAGAACCAATCTTTCGCAAGCAGAGCTCAACTGCTCATCTTCACTATCCATCCTGTAAAAACAAAGCCGCACCGGCCTGGCTCTCTGAAGTTGCCGTTTTTGCACTTTATGCTCCTTTGTGGCTTTGGTTCTTCAATCAACGTTTCATCGATCCCTAAATCAATGCCGTGGAAAAATACCTTTCCGCCCTATCCGGCAAAATAGTAACGACTTTCCTCTCTCCTCCAGGTTTTGCAGACACCCTGGTCGAAGCCCAAACATTGGCCCCGGCCGAAGTCCCCACTAGCAATCCAGCCCTGCGAGCAAGAGATCTGGCAGTGGATATGGCATCCTCATCTGAGACCACCTCGACATCATCGATTATATCCACATCCAACACCGGGGGAATAAAGCCATCGCCTATGCCCTGAATCTGATGAAGGCCAGGCTCCTGTCCAAGCAATGCAGCAGAATTTTTTGGCTCAACCGCCACTACACGAATGGCCGGGTTTTTTTCTTTAAGAAATCTTCCGATACCAGCGAGGGTTCCACCAGAGCCAACACCTGCGACAAACGCATCCACTTCACCCTTTACCTGCTCCCAAATTTCGTGGGCTGTCTGCATGTAATGGACCTCTGGATTCAGAGGATTTTCAAACTGTTGGGGTACCCAGACTTTATCTGGATTTTTATCCTTGATCTCCTGAACCTTACTCACGGCCTCGCTAAGGCTTCCCTCGGCAGAAGTAAACACCAACTCTCCACCAAAGGCCCGGATTATCTTTCTCCGCTCCTCGCTCATATTCTCAGGCATGACAATTACAACATGGTAACCTTTCATCACTCCTACCAGTGAGATCCCTATGCCCGTATTGCCACTGGAAGCCTCCACGATCATCATGCCCGGACGCAGATCTCCATTTTCTTCGGCTTTCTCTATGAGGTAACGAGCCACTCGATCTTTTATGCTTCCACCGGGATTCAAATGCTCTGCCTTGGCATAGATGTTCGGTGTTCCGAACCTGCCGAGATTTATCATCGGTGTGCTTCCAATGCAGTCCAAAACACTATCAACCGAGTTCATGCCTACTCCTTTCAGTGAAGCTTTTCGCACGGCAAGTTGCTCAATAACTGATTATGGCAGTGTGCCAACAACTATCCTCGACGTCAATGTCGTATCAACACACCTTCACACACAAGCAACGCCAGGCACAAAATAAGAAAAATCCAAGCGACACGATGAATGTCCGATCCATCCGATACTCTCAATACGACCCTTGCCCCATCGCCGAGTAAAGAATCGAGTCGGCCTGCAGCAATGGGTGCAAGATTCGATTCAGCAGGAGGAATCCTCACAAAAAAGCCCGGCATACCGGAATCATGTGTAGTTTTTGTGCCCGAACGAATGATTTCGTACCAACCTGGAATATCCGTTTGTGAAAAAACTATCTTACCATTGTGCCCGGCCACACTAGTCAAAGATACGACCATGCCATCCGGTTTCCGGATTGCGATCTTCTCAACACCCTCTCCTGGAAAAATACTCACCTGGCTGCCCACATCCACCCTTTTGGGAGGAGACATGTCCAGTTGACCAGCGAGATATCTCGTAGCACTCAACAAAAACGGCAAAAAGCTGGCTCTTGCAGGCCAATTGGTCCAATCCCTATCGATGCTTGAGGTAAACATCAATATCCTGCCCATTCCATATCGACCATCCAATAGTGCTGGAGCCCCATTGGAATAGCTTATGAGAACATTTTCTTCACTTGATCCAGCACCAGGTTCTATTACTACAGCCATCCTTGTTCTAACAGCCCCCAAAGATGCCTTGTATTGTGGTCCAAGGGGAACGATCACTGGATGTTTTTCATTTACCCTTCCAAAAGCAATTCCATGTGTCGTGCTACTTCCTTCTGTGTTGTCAGCCAAAGATACCGTATCCCTAAGCGTCCATGGGAAAATCTTTTCAAACTCCTGATTGAACTGGTCCACATCGACCCTATCGCCCATGGCAACAAACAGACCACCACCACCTGCAACAAACTCTTCGAGGGAAGTAGTTGCTTTGGATTCCAGGTGCCTGACATTTGCCAGAAACACCACGTCCGCTCCCTGCAGCACGGTGGAGTTGAGTCGATCAGGGGTAATGGTGGTAAATGTCACTCCCGAGTTCAGACTGTCGGTCGTTCCCAATGCGTGTTCGAGGTAATAAAGCTCGTCTCGATACACAATGGTTCTCATATCTCCATCCACCAGCAGTGCCCTGATCTTGCCCTTCTCCGCGACGAAGAAGCCCTGTTCATCGTCACCTGGAAGATTGTCATGATTCAATGCAACTACGCCTTTGTGGATTCTCCTTGCTTTTGGCTGAAGGCTGAAAATCTTCACAGCCACCTGATCGTGGGCCAAATGAGCGAATCCTCTAGCTGCAAAATCTCCATCCATCCTGACCTTTACAGCCACATCTGCGTCCTGCCCAAATTGAACGAGGTGAGCGGCTACTCTCAATGATCCAGCATCCATACTGGAATCCACGTCAACCACTGCCCGGTTCGATCTGTCTTGTCCCCTTGCAACATCGAAAATTTCCACGTTCACAGGAACATCGATTTTTGTTTCAATGGACCCGGTGGAAAACGCACTCTGCGCCACATCGCTGAATACCAATATTTTCCTGTTTGGACCGGGCGCCTTTTTTAAAAGATCAGCAGCCTTGGATATCGCTCCATTCAGATCACAGCCCGACCAACCAGCTTTCAATTTTTTCAATGCGGACAGCAGTTCCGAGTTAGAACCAGTACACGGACTAACCAACTCCTTGTTCTCGGACCCCGCAGCGACCAGGCATGCCGAATCAGAGGGTCCCATACGCAAGATGGTAGACCTGGCTTCATCTAGGGCCGAATCGAACATGGTCCTGCCGTCATTTCGTTTAGCTTGCATGCTGAACGAACAGTCAACAATCAAAACCAAAGACGTGGGTCCCTTCATCTCGACATTTTTACTATCTTGCAGTACCGGACCGGCCGCAGCAAACACGATAAAGACCAGAAGAAGAGTTCTTATGATCAACAGCAATATCTGCTTGAGTAGGATCTTTTTTGCAGACATCTTTTGCACACGAAACAAAAAATCCATGGCCGCGAATTTTCTTTGACGCGCACGATGCCGATTGATCAGATGGATCACCAACGGCAGGATGGCTCCAAAAAGCCCCCACAAAAACACCGACCGTGTGAACATGAGTTGGTCCAATGTTTTCAGACTCCGTCAGGATCTACTCAGCAAAAACCGTAAAAGCGGCTGATGCGGTGGCTCATCTGTTCGTACCAGTTCGTAGGACAAGCCGGAATCGGACAGCTCCCGGCTGGTGTTTTTCAGAAACTTTTTCATTTCTTCAAGATACGCCCTTCGAACCTCTCTTGGAAAAACAAGTAAAGACCTATTGTCCTCCATGGACTCAAACATGGTTGGATCCTGAAATGGAAATTCCAGTTCGTCCGGATCCAACACATGAAAAACCACAACCTCGTGCCCACGGGCGGCGAGCATCTTTAGACCGGGAAGGACCCTGTGGTCCGAATCGAAGAGATCGGAAAACAAAACCAACATGCTCTTTCGTTTCGAAAACTCCATAAACCTCTCTGCCACCTTTCCAAGCACAGTGGACCCCTTTGGCGAGACGTTTTCCAACATGTTGACCATTTCATGTAGTTGGTCAGCCCGACCCTGAGGTGGGAGGAACCCCTCGCCAACCGCAGAAGACAGCATCAATCCTGCCTCATCCCCTTGCCGCAGCAGCAATGCAGCTAAAGACACGGCCATCAAGGAACTATATGCCGCCTTTGTATATCTCCCTGAGCCATAGTCCATGGAACCAGAAATATCCACAGCAAGCAACGCCTGGAGGTTGGTCTCATCCTCGAACTTCTTGACCACGTATCGGTCCAATCGTCCCAAAACCCGCCAATCCAGATGCCTTGGATCGTCACCAGGGCTATACTCCTTGTGTTCGGCAAACTCGATACTCACACCCGTCCTGGCGGATCTATGCAGTCCCGCCAAGACCCCTTCCACCACCTGCTGCATTTGAACTTTCAGTCCCCGCAGGCGCCCCAACAGGTCGGGGTCCAAAGGCGAGACTAGATCTTTTGTTGGCGCCATGTTCTGAACGTGAGGCTCCCGTAAAGTTTACTTACTGGTATGCAATCTCGGCATCATTGGACAACCCACATGCTTGGTAATCTCCCGCTGCCAGAGCTTCGCAAGTGCAATCGCCGGAATCGAGTATTTCCTGACACGTGTCTTCCTGTTCAGAAGTCAGGTCCAGGTTCTTTTTTGCAGCGTCAATGGAAATGCGACAGGTGTCCTCTTTGATCCTCGTGGGCTGACACTTGCAAATCTTATCTGCCAGATCTTCACACGCGCTTCCGCATCCTCCGAGGAACAGGCCAGAGCCGAACATGAGCGCAGAGAAAGCTACAATGGATATAGATTTGATCATCATGGCCGGATGCTAAGGTCTAAGGAGACAAAAAGTCAATACTCTAGATAGAATAAAACCTTGCGGAGCGAATACCAAAATCGGTCTCACCGACGCAACTTCAATTGTACCAAAAAAAGCCCCATGACCAAAAACCACCACGCTCCATGGTAACCCGGGCTTACTCCACCGCAAGAGCATCCGCCGGTAAGAACGATCTCGCCATCATCAACAACACCAGCATCAATTCCAGGTTGGACGCAATCCTCGTCAGTCTTGCCATCGCAATCGTTATCCTTGCCATCACAGACCTCGGGAGCCCCGGTAAAAACACTCAGGTCATCATCATCACAGTCACCTGAGCACGGCATCTGGCCATCACCATCCGTATCCTGCTCATCGTCAGACAAATTGCCGTCGCAGTCATCGTCCTTACCGTTGCAGCTTTCTGCCTGTGCCTCCACACCTCCCTTGCACTCACTCCATCTACCACCCTGGCAATCCTGAACTCCCGGTTCGCACTCGCCCGTATCACTACCACAAGGACGATGCTCCCCATCGATACAATCACATCCTTCGTCGGTGGAACCATCGCAGTTGTCGTCTTTTTGATTGCAAGCTTCTGGCGCGTCAGGATTCACCAAAGAATCGTTGTCATCACAATCACCCTGGCACAAAGACACTCCATGGAAATACCGATCCGCCAAAGCACCTAATCAAATGGGTTTCAACTTGATTTCAGTATATACAATCCCGTCCGCCGTACCAATGCCCGGAACAGCGACGAACACACCAGGCCCCAATGTAAACCCCACTAGGGTCTTGGCCGGTATTCTTTTATTCTTGGTAAGTACTGCAGGTCCTTTTTCCTTGATGTTGTAACGAGAGATAAACCGGTATGTGTAATGGTGTTCATCTTTTATAAAAATTCCGACAGCCTCTCTTCCATCATACTTGAACTCTACAATTTTATAACCTCTGGACAAAACCACGACATTTCCCTTGAACCAATGATTGGGACCCCTTTTCTGCTTAGCCCACAAGGTAAGCGGTTGAGGCTTGATCGCCGTATCGAGGTATATGGTCACATTACCACCGACGGAAGGGACCAGGGTGTAACGACCGGCAGGAAGCATACCTGACAATTCCTGTCCTTTTTCTAACGTGACAAAAACCTTTCCGTTTTGCCACAACGAAAACCTATCAGCATGTCTGTCGATCTTCACAATTGTAGTTGGTGCGGTAAGCACTACAGGCGGGCTGACCACTGTAGGCCCGTGCGCGATGTTTCCTGCCTTCTGCAATCCGGTAAGCTTGAACTTTTTTGCGTACGCTGAAGGTGGAGCACAAAAAAACGATAGGGTTACTACGATGAGTGCAAACGATTTTAGTACGTTTTTCATGTTGTTCCTTTCCCAGGTTTGATTATTGAACAAAATCTCATTTGTTATTCTGTACACCTTACGGTCCATTGGTCAATATCTGGAAATGCAAGGCTTCCTGTGTCAAACTAAGATCCATCCACAACGAGGTGTGCAATGGACAAGCAGGAATTCATAAGAGCACTGAAGCAGCTAAAACAGAGCTATGCATCTTTGGAAACCAATCCAGGCTCCTTCGAATGCCGGGATTGCAGCCAGTGCACAAGCTGCATGTTTTGTACCGATTGCAAGGGTTGTTATAAATGCACCCACTGCAACCAGTGCGAACAATGTTCTCATTCGAGTCATTCCGTACGCTGTACCCACTGTCACGGTTGCGCATACTGCATAGACTCCAATGCCTGCAGTGGAAGCTCTTACTTAATCATGTGCGAAAGCTGCGTGGATTGTACTTATTGTTTCGGATGCGTTGGATTGGGTAAAAAGGACTTTCATATTCTGAATGAGCCTTACGAACGAAACGAATATTTTGAGATAACAACTAAGCTCAAGCGCGCTTTGGGCATTCGCTGATTTTTCCATGTTACACAGATACGTTGGGGAAATTCCATCTCATACCGAATACTTCACATAGCCCCAAGGCTCAGCGAAAGAGGTGGCGCTGACCAGTTCATGCTGGGTCTCATAGAGGAGCTTTCAAGGCACCACGAGCAACTCCTGGTAGTGGGTAGAAAGGACCGTGGCGTCCCACGCCCGTGCCCCACGCAAGTGATCGAAAACTTAGAGTCATCTGGGTTGAATCATGAGCACATCGATTTACATGCCTTAGACACCATGGCACAAAAGTTTAGAGCAGATCTCCTTCATCTTCATAACCCTGTAAACCCGCAAGTGATCCAATGGGCAAGCCAACGTGCGAGTATTCTCACCATACAGGATCACAGGTTTTTCTGCCCGGGTAGAGGAAAGTGGACCATTGATAATACACAATGCACTGAGCCTATGGATGAGAAACGCTGTGCCAGGTGCTTCGAAGATAGCGGCTACTTCAAATCCATCATGGAGTTGACTAAGCAGCGGCTTATGGCAGCAAAACAAATTCCCATACACGTGCTTTCCGAATTCATGCGTGGTGAATTAGTTGCCGTTGGAATACCCTCATCGCAAATACACGTGCTTCCGGCCTTTGTGAGAAGATTCTCCTTACTTGACACTCAGAACCATATTCGCAGTTCATCCGATGACTGTGTCTTGTTTCTGGGCAGACTCGTAAAAGCAAAAGGAGTCTGGGACACGGCACGTGCTTGGATGCGTTCCGGAATCAGGCTTCCACTGGTATTCGCAGGAACAGGTCCAGAAAGGCAGGAGTTGGAGCGCCAAGGGTATCGAGTGCTCGGTTGGCAGAATAGAAAACAGGTACACAAGTTATTGACCCATGCTTCGGTCTTGGTTTTCAGTCCACGCTGGCAAGAACCTTTTGGGATTGCAGGCATAGAAGCTCTTAGTTTGGGTACGAGCGTGGCTGCCTGGAAAAGCGGCGCCATAGAGGAATGGTATCAGGACGAAAACATACCTTCATGGGGGGACGTTGAAGGACTTTCAAAAAAGATCAGAGAACTGTCCGGCAAACGACCCAGGTTTGAGATGAAAAGATTCCGAGCACAAAGGATAGCTCAGGATATGGAAGTCATCTATGATATGGCCACAAGGGCATAATACTATTTATTATCTAAGGTTGTCTGGTCAGTATTCGTGTTCGGAACCACTGGTAGTTTTTTCTCGCGCAGGACAAACAATGCCACAAGCAGAATGAACCCAAGCAAGCCGTCTCTGACCACGCCGTATAAAACTGTGGTATGTCCAACGACCCCAACGCTGGTGCTCATCACTATGAAATAGGAACTCCAGATGAATGCGAAATAACACAACCCAATCACGCACCTGTACCTGGCAAGTTCCAACGCCCAATCTGAGGCCTTGAGCAATCCAATGGCCAGTGCCAAGTCCACACCAAGTCCAATCCATGATTCCGTGCTTGTGACAAAACCAAACTCAATACCGGAAGTTCCCTGACCCACCGAGACAAAACTCAAGGAATCCACTACCAGCAACATGGCTAGGGCAGTAATAGATCTAGACCTGCTAAGTCCTTGTTTCGTATCTTGCATGATCTCCCGTCTGATCCACGATTTTTGAAGGTATTTCCACCGACGTGGTGTCCTTGTGCCCATACTTTCCCACTGCGTTTCTCAAAAACACCTCGAGTTGTGCATTCAAGTTGCCTCCTCCATCATAAAACATGCCCACCACAGGAATTCCCAGTTCCGGAGCAAGCTTTCTGAACAAAGCTGTGGTGAGGGTCCCAGGCATGCAACCAAAAGGAGCACAATTTACCACCATGGACGCACCCTGCTCGGCAAACTTTACGGCCCTGCCCACGGTCAAAATTGCCTCTCCTTCGAACTGCCTGGGCATGAATTTCTCGCCCTCTTCAATCACCTCCTGTACATCCGTCTCCTGCCTATCAGCCAGAAACTCGCCGGCAGCCTTAACCATCAACCGCTCCTGGTGGGCCATGTAATAGTTTTTCAGTCCAGAGACCCATCTTATTAACGGATTGCGATTTCCGTCAATACTGGATATATCCTGAAGCGCAACAGTGTACAGTATCCATTCGCTCATGGGTGCAAGCCATGCTTCTCCGCCGAATTTCTCAATTGCTCCAATGACATCCTCGTTGGCAAACGCATTACAACGCACATATATCTCCCCCACCACTCCAACCAGGGGTTTGGTAATATTATGACGAGGAACTGCTGCCAGGGCCTCCACTGCCTGGTGTAAGGCAACAAAAACATCTCCCCCTGTCTCGAGTACCTGCTCGATCTTTCTCTGCCATCCGGCCGCCACCTCGTTGGTCTCGCCCGGATGAACCTCGTAGGGCCTGACCTTGCAAATGGCTTTGAAAAGCTGGTCAGCAGCTAAAATGCCCAACCACAGACGTTTCCTGGTTGCCTCACTAAGACCCTGGTAAGAATTATAAGACGACGGTGATACGATGGACAAATCCTGCATGTCCGCCATGTCCAGGACCTGCCTGTGCAAAGTCGAATATAATCCAAAACGGCAAGGCCCCTCCGCCGTGGGCATGAAGAAAGCGTGGCGCCTGGATGGCTCACCGCTTTGCCTGACTGCCTTGATGAGCGCCCCCACGGTCAAAGCAGTAGGCAGACACTCGCTTCCCCTGGTACCGGAACGGCCCAGCTCGAAGACCTCCTTGTCTTCAGGAGGTAACGGCCTGCAATCGTAGCCTTGAGACCGAAATGCAGCAGCCACGAACGGCGATCCAAGGGGATGCATGGATGGTATCCACAAAATTCGTTTTTTGAGGTCCTTTGGTTCTGGTCTCCACGGATACCTGTTTGACTTCATCGCTTTTTTATCAGCACGTCTGAGAACATCGAAAAACGCCTCGATGCGTGTCATATAGCCGGCATCAGCGCCATGTTCATCCAACTCGAGGGCCAAAAACGGCCTGTCACCCATGATCTCTTCGGCAAAAGACAGCAGGAACGAATCCGGTCCACATGAAAAGCTGCTCAGGTACACTGCATCCATGCTGGGATCCTTTGCAACCATCTCGCAAGCTGCCAGGATCTTCTGACCGTAACTCCAATAGATGTTTCGATACCTGCCACCGAGGACCGAAAGATCCACATCCATAAAATCCAACGGCAACACTGTGCGTCCGTGCTCTGCAATCTTTCCCGGCAATCCCAGGTTCTGACCGGTATCGAAATTATTGTAAGGCCTTCCCAACAGGACAATAATCTTTTCGCCTCTTCGTCTTGCTTGCTCTATGATCTTTTTTCCCTCGATCTTGCATTGACGTTCGAACTCTCTCTGGGCCTTGATACCGCTCTTCCAAGCTGCACTGATTTTGCTTTTACTCGCTCCGAGCACCGCTCCCATGGAGGTAAAAAGATGCTTGACGATCTCCCTTGTTCCCAAGCGCATATCCACTACGGGCGACAGCACCTGAGAGGTAGCAATTCCATTTACCTCCAGAGACGACTTGGTAAAGGAAGGTGCCGCCTGCACATACGGACAGAACTTAGAGGCGGTGGTGTGATCGTTCGGCTCCTCTGAGACGAAATGAGGTAAAAAAACATAATCTACACCATCGTCCTGGACAAGCTTAGCCGCATGCCCCAGTACCAACTTGGACGGAAAACAGAAGTCCGCTCCCGTCATCCTCGTGCCAGCTTCTCTGGCAGCATCGTCCGTTGTTCCAGAAAGCTTTATCCTGTAGCCAAGCTCATTGAAAAACCTTCTCCACAACGGCAGATGGGAGTATGTCGTCAGTGCCTGGGGGATACCGATCACCTGAGCGTTTTTTGCCACATCCTTTCCCCTACCTGCCTGACGCCATAGCTTTTGTCTGAGCTTCAATGCCTTCTCGTGAGGATTCTGCCGAACCTTGTGCTCGTCAGGATCTCTGCCACACATGTAGCCAAAGGACGGCTCCTGGTCCAGCCCCTGCACTTTGGCAAAAGTGATCTTACAATTATTTTGGCACAAATCGCATGTCTCGTACCTGATACTCACCTCTCTCTGGTCCAGGTCCAGACCCAAGAACGAACTTTTTTCCTTACCTTTTTCCTTCATCATTTGTCTGGTGAGCATGGCCACACCATAAGCGCCCATCACATGACAATATGGAGAAACCACCATCTGTACCCCAAGCACTCTCTCGAAGGCAGCCACCAATGCCGGGTTCCTGGCCGTGGCTCCCTGGAAGAAAATCTTGTCATTGGAGCGATAGCGAGTGCCAACAACCCTATTCAAATAGTTCTTGACTATAGACACCATCACCCCGGCCATGGCATGTTCGGGTTTGGTGCCCGACTGGATCAAGGCTGCTACGTCCTGACCCATGAACACCGTACACCTGTCTGAAGTTCGTGGTGGATTGAGCCCCAAAACCGCCTGGCCGATCTCGGACACGGGATAGCCCAGCTTGTGGGCCTGCTCTTCCACAAAAGAACCGGTACCGGCTGCGCAAACATAGTTCATGTTCGATTCTCTTATGTGCCCGTTGACCACGTGCATATATTTTGCGTCCTGACCACCGATTTCGAAAATTGTGTCAATGCTGGGATCGGTTGCCACGGCTCCAGCCACGTGAGCGGATATTTCATTTATGATGGCGTCAGCACCGATGATCGTCCCCACCAGCTTTCGTCCGGAACCGGTTGTCCCGACACAGGTAACCTCCAAGGTTGCTCCCTTGTTAGAAGCGAGTGTTTTGAGAGCCCTAAAAAGCAACTTGGTGGCATCAATGGGATCACCAGAGGTCTTTCTATAAATGTCCAGAACAACCCTGTCCTGCTCGTCCACCAGGGCAAGTTTCGTTGAAGTGGAGCCAAGGTCGATCCCTAAAGATCCCCTTACCACATCGGAGTCGGGCCAGTGATTGATACGTACCTCATTTTGAAATTCGTCCGTATAGCTCTCCTGTGTTTCGAAGGAGGGATAGATGGACTTTTTCAAGGCCAACGTCCAGTTATAGGCGCCACCTTCGGAATCCGTGTCCAGCTTGGCCTTGATGCTCTTGGGTACGGACACTACCGACCTTGCGGCCAAATGGGCTGCGCCACATGCTGCCATGAGATGAGGATGGGGTGGAACCTGGATGTACTCGGGATATGTTGCTTTGAGCCACCTGAGTACCTCGCGATTTTGAGCAACACCACCAATGACGGCAGCCTTGCCGTCCAAGGGTCTTCCATTGAGCAAGGTCCCCAGGAGGGTTTTTGTCATGGACCTACACAGACCTGACCACATCTCCACCCTGGAATATCCTTCCTGCTGCCGATGAATTAGATCGCTTTTAGCGAAAACAGTACAGCGGGTGGCGATGGAAGGTGGTTGCTCGATGTGCTCGAAAGCCTGTATGTCATCGTAGGAAATTCCCAACCGAACTGCTTGCTCATCTAAAAAAGAACCAGTTCCTGCGGCGCACAGAGAATTTGTGGAATACCCCAAAAACTTTCCTTTTTCGTCCAGACGTATCAAGGTAGCAGATGCCCCACCTATGTCGATTATATGGCGAGAGTTTGGCAAGTGACGTCTGACCGCCTCGATCTGACACGATGTCACATCGAGAGAATCCACTCCCAGGGTCTGGGCCCATCCCTCACCCCCGGAACCTGTAATGCCCATGGGTACTTCATCCGTCACCATCAAAACACGAAACGCCCTTTCGAGAGACTTGCCCGCATCCCCTTTATGGGGCTCATAAAATGTCTTTGTAATGTTACCATTTCCATCCAAACGTATGGCCTTTACATACAAGGCACCAATGTCAATACCGATACGACCCTCTGTGCTGCTCATGATATTTCTCCATCATATTGAAATGTAAGGAAGTAACCCACAAAACTGACATGTCAGTCTAGTCAGTATGCCTCGAAAGTCAACAAAAAATATAACTCAGTTGATTTTATTGACATTTCTCAAAGCAGCTGGAACAGATGGATGGTTCAGATCGCACCGCTTCTTTTCAGGGCTATGGCGCCGGCAAGATTAATTGCAACACCCACCAATATCCAGACCTTGGTCCACTTCCCCATGGGTAGCTTTCCTACGGCAAGCAACATAACGAGATACGGAGTGACATCCAGGCTGAACCTGTAGCCGAACTGGACGTAACCGGAATTTTGGTAAAACAAGGGAGGTAAAATCGCAGGTATGGCTGTTGCCCAAAGGACAGGATATAGCCATGGTTTGGATCTGGGCCAAAACAGTCTCATGAAAATCGGCGTTGTAATGAAGATACTCAGGCCATCAGGATTGAAGCCGATCCATGGAAAGTGGGGCAGAAGGATTGGCAGGCGTAAAAGCAGAGCGCGAAGATTCCACTCCAGATAATGATAGGCGAACATTCCATGCTCTTTCATCCTGCTGCCGGCCGGTCCGGACAAGTATGAGTGACCAAACTCGAACACATTATGAAAACGAACATGGTTAAAAACCATCTGAGCCGCTCCCAGCAACACAATGGGAAGGGCAAACCATGAGAGTTTTATGAGTATGTCCCTTAAAGAACCTGCCGCTGCCCGACCATCTTGTCTACGGGGGAAATACAACTGCAAGAGAAAAAAACCTACGGTAAAAGCCAGATTCACTCTGGTGTCGAACGCCAGGGCCAAAAAAATTCCTGCCAACAATGGATGTCTTGTCCTATAGGCGGCAAGGATATATGCAAGGGTGAAAGTCACACCCATGATCTGGGCCGTAAACCACACCTCCCCCAATACGGCACAGGAATAGTGAACCGTCCCCACTCCAAATAACACCGTAAGCCAAAGATTATCTTTTTTGGACATGGAGCTTTGTCCATCGGCCGAAAGCATCTGGAGAACCAGAAACATAAGCAGTACGTTCAGCGCTGCCCACGGCAGGGTAAACAGAACATCGTTGAATCCTAGACCAAAAACCGCCACAAATGGCATCATGAAAACAGCCGGTACAGGTGGGAAGGTAACCCAAGTCTTGCCTTCGAACCTCACCCAGTCGTTGTTGTTCGGAGGCGCAACCCTGAGATGAACCTGTCCGTGAAGAAAGGAATCAGCAAGGTAGACAAAATGTGGAGCCCTGGATTGGGTAAACATTCTGTCCGCGCTAGTAGCGGCAAACACAGCCAGAGCTGCCAAAAACAGGATTATCTCCAACCTGTAACGCCTATACCATGAGGTTTTGGTTGTCTGCGAATTTTCATCCATGGGCGGGTTTTCCCATGAGCAGGAGTGTTAGTCAACCGATATGCCTCGAAGACATTTCCTTACCCAACAGTTGTAACATGTCAGCAGGTAACTCGGCTTTGAATTCCATCCGTTGAGCAGTTTCTGGATGGGTAATCACAAGGCGCGAAGCATGCAATGCCAACCGATGATGACCCAATCGTTCATACCAAGATGCATCGAGTTCATCTCCTATCATGGCGAGATAAGCCTCGCCCCCGAACTGGTATAACTTGTCTCCCAATATGGGATGAGAATTTTCAGCCAGATGCAGTCTAATCTGGTGCATCCGCCCCGTACGAGGCCTGGCCTCAACCAGAGCCTTATCCCCGCAATCATCCAGAACCTTGATTAATGTTTGCGCCGGTTTTCCAGCAGATGCTCCATCAATAGCCAGCCTCATTTTGCAGTCTATGGGAAACTCCGGATCTCGCTCCAAGGGTTGGGCCAGCAATTGTTCCGGAGGACTTGGAATTCCTTTCACTATGGCCAGGTAGGTTTTTTGGATGGAGTGTGTAGCAAACTGAGTTTGTAACTTGGCTGCTATCCCGGACGTGCGGCTAAACACCAAAACGCCTGAGGTCTCCCTGTCCAGCCTGTGTGCAGGGCTAAGTTCCATATCGCCCAGTTCGGCACGAAGCGCCGTTAGGATCGTCTTTGTCCTGTACGATCTGCTGGGATGAACCGGAGCTCCCGTTCCCTTATCCACAACAACGATCCACTTATCCATGTATATAATTCGATAGGTAACAGGAACATCAGGTTCAGGACGTCGTATAGCACGAATGCGAACCACCTGACCGGAACGTAATCGCCTCGACCACTTCAGCACCGAGCCATTCTCACCTAACACAACACTCTTGAGCTTGTTTCTAAGGGATGTTCTGCTGCAACTAAACCGTCTGGACAGCAAAACATCCATACGGTCTCCGTCTTCTTCCTTGCGTACGGTAACAAGAAAGAAACCTTCTTTATCCTTCAGCAAGGAACCTCCCTCAAGCTTCGACGAAAGTATCTCAAGCAGTATAAATACCCAAAAGACAGAACGTCAGGTTCCTTACCCGCCGCTATCTTTTTTAACCAACCCATTGACGATCATCTCGAGGCCCGTGGATAAGAGTTTTTCCATGTCCATGTCCACACCCAAAGCCGTATAACCCTCCACCGCATCGATGATGCCCTTGAGTATGGTTGCCGCAGCCTTTGTGTCCACTGGTTTCAAAGAACCCGAATCGATTCCGGCCTGGATAATCTTTGCCACCACCTGGGCATACTGGTCCTGCAATGCAGCCAAAAGCTTACGAACAGACTCGTCCCTACCCGCCATCTCGCCCATGACCATAAAGAACCTGGTATGGTCCGACTTCTTTCCAAATGATTCCAGGTAATGCTGAGCCATATCCAAAAAAATCTGGTCGAATTTTTTTTCTGAAGTGGAAATCTCTTCGAGAAAAGCCGCGGATTCTTCGTATTCTTGTTTGACCAAAGCCTCGAAGATTTCCTTTTTGCTACCAAAGTGAAAATATATTCCACCCTTACTCAAACCTGCAATAGCTGCGATATCGTCAATGCGAGTTGGAAAGTATCCCTTGTTCACAAAACAACGACGGGCTGCATCCAATATTTGCTGACGCCGAACATTCTCGGGTAAGTGCTTTGTCATGATATAGGCAAGTCCCTAGCTTAGTCACCCTCGATGCTGTCAAGTATCTCGGCGGCTTCATCGTCTCCGAGATCAGCGGCTCGACGAAGATAGGCTATTGCCTTTTTCATGTCCACATCCACACCTTCGCCAGTAAGGTACATACCGCCCAAGGAAAACAGGGCTTCGGGATAGTCCTTGGCTGCGGCCATTTCGAACCACCTCAGCGCCTCGTCGGGATTTCTCTCTACTGCATGGCCATCCAGATAAGCAAGACCAAGGCTCGTAAGAGCCATGGGTTCGCCCTGCTCTATGGCACTGGTGATCCAACGCAACGCTTCTGCATAGTCCTGCTCCACCCCTTCTCCATCGTAGTATGCTTGCCCCAATATGGCCTGCGAAAGAGCGTGTCCTTGCTCTGCCGCTTTTTTATACCAGATCATGGCCTCTTTTGTGTCCTTTTCCACAGACAAGGAGTTTTCATACATCATCCCTAGTGACCACTGGGCATCCAGATCTCCCAAGTCGGCAGCACGCCTTATCCAGTCTAATCCCTTTTTGCGATCTTGTGCCTTTTCTTCTTTATCTATCATGTGCTGCCCCAAGGCTGTCATGGCTTCAAGATTCCCGGCATCAGCGGAGCGTTTGAGCCATGGGACTCCTTTCTCCTCGTCCAGATCAACGCCGATTCCGTTGGTGTATGCAAGCCATACGTTAAACTGTGCCGTGGGGTCTCCCTGCTCGGCGGCAGCCAATGACCACTGAAAGGCCTTGTTCATGTTTTTTGGCACACCAATACCTTCAAAATAACAAAAGGAAAGATCCAATTGAGCATGGGCAGAACCAGCTTTTGCGGCATTCTTGAGCCAGGAGATGCCGGTTTTGAGATCGAACTCGGTATTTTTTTCGTCCATGAACTCCATGGCAAGCTCATACTGAGAATCCACATCTCCTGCAACTGCACGATCGAATAGCTTGGCTAACTTTGGAGATAAATTTGCAGGCTTTTTCTTGGCTACCTTCTTCTTTGCAGGCTTTTTCTTTGCTACCTTCTTCTTCGCAGGCTTCTTCTTTGCTACCTTCTTCTTCGCAGGCTTCTTCTTTGCTACCTTCTTCTTTGCAGGCTTTTTCTTTGCTACCTTCTTCTTCGCAGGCTTCT
>CAYSLH010000002.1:22537-25133 GCA_964431605.1 uncultured Myxococcales bacterium | reverse complement strand
GCTTCTTCTTTGCTACCTTCTTCTTCGCAGGCTTTTTCTTTGCTACCTTCTTCTTCGCAGGCTTTTTCTTTGCTACCTTCTTCTTCGCAGGCTTCTTCTTTGCTACCTTCTTCTTCGCAGGCTTCTTCTTCGCTACCTTCTTCTTCGCCGGCTTCTTTTTCGCTGTTTTCTTTATGGCCATTTGAGCCCTGCCTTTCGTTGGGTTTGTTTTTGTGTAGTATTAATCGGGACAAAAATCAATCAATGGAACGAGAGTTCTTCCGTGTGACCACTGCGTTATACACGAGCAAACCCACAACCGTCATCACGCCTATGCCCGCAAATATCAGCCACAAGGTTTGTGGCTGGTTCATCTCATCCACAAACTTCACATACAAGTTAGCGCCTAACACTCCTCCAATGCTCGAGCCAAACACTCCGTACAAAAACAAGTAGCCCATGTACATGGCCACCCTGGCCTTGGGCGCGGTCTGGCCCACGTATGAGATGAACTTGGGATGAGCTGTCATCTCCCCGACAGAAAAGATCACGATACCTGCCATGAACACCCAGATGCCTGTGGATATGGACAGTATGGCCATTCCAACGGTTGCAAACATAATCCCCACGATCATGGTTGGCAGAGCCTTGGTCTTTTTTACGATTGCCGAGATGAGAAGCTGCAGGACAATGATGGTTCCCGCATTGATATAGGTCACGCCCTCAACGTCAAATCTCCAGCTCGACTCTATGCCAAACGCAGCCAAGACGCTGTTTATTGCATGGTTCAGCCCAGTGGGATCCACATATGCCTGAACGTACCAGAGCACAGAATCGAACATCTGGAAGTACATTATCCAGAAGCCGGAATATATGGCGATCATCACCAGGAATTTTACGTGATCGGAAAACCTGGTGATATCATCATAGTCTATGGCGAAAAGAGAGATCACCGTAAGGCTCAAGACGCTCGTTAGAACTCGCGCAAAAAGCGAAAGATCAGGAAGGAACCAGATGGGAAGATACAAACCAGCCATTACCCCAGAGACGAGAAGAAATTTGGTCCAGCCTGCTCCAGCCTTGAAAAACGAACCCATACGCCGCGCAGCAAGGGCTGCGGTAAACAACATACCGAGGAACAAGAACAAAAACGGCCTCTTCCGTCCTCTGCTCAGTAAATCCTTTACCTGTGCCTCGTCCAGCACAGCAGTCCTGGAGTCTTCGCTCAACACCCTTGATACGGCCCCCAAAAGTGACTCTCCTTCCGGAGTACCCACGATCAGCGTCAACCTTGACCCGTTTTTCTTCAATACCACGTCCGCCCTGGTTCCCTCGGCCATGCTCAAATCCAAAATGACCTTCTCTTGGGCTTGCTTTACCCAATCGGTGAGCTCGGTTCGAGAGGGGACAGGATAAAACCCGGCATGGGCCAAACTTGCCAAAACATCCGTGACGTGAACCTGGAAGTCGTCCGGTCTAATAATGGAAAGTATGGCTCTTTTCCCTTCCTTGCCAAACTCTAACTTGTAAGCATCTTCGGAACACAGATTTCGCTCTACTCGCAGCTCCAACTGTTTGTCTCCAACAAGGTAAAGCCTTGCGGAGTAAACCTTCGTAAAACCGGACGGCATTGAAAAATCCCAGAGTCCACCAGCGAGAACCGTACAGGCCATGGTCAAAGTAACCCAAAAACCCATGGTAGATCTTCTCATCCACAAAGAGAGCAATATCACTGGGCTGTAAATGATCTCGAAAGCGTCTGCCACTGTTTGCAACAAGCCAGTTTTTTCAGGTTCTTTTTCGTTTTGATCTTGCTTTGCCTTGGGAGGCTCTCGAAAAGCAAAAATTGTCGGCAAGAGCATGATACCAGTGCCTATGGCGGAAGCAATGATCACCCACTCATAACCTATATTATCCCTGAGCATGGGTACGAGTATGAGCGGGAACAAAAACGCGCCCAGGTTGATGGACCAATAAAATATACCAAAGCCGAGGGTCGAGTTGGACTCGTCAGTGCATCGTGCGATTGTGCCGGAGACAATGGGCTTGAAAGTACCAGCCCCTATCCCCATGACAACGAGAGAGAGAAATACCGGCGCATATCCTGTGGCCTGGCTCGTTAAGAAATACCCTCCACCCAGTAAAGAAAAGGCGATCATCAACATGCGCCTGTAACCGAACCTGTCAGCCAACGCACCGGATAAAATCGGAAGAAAGTACAAAAGTGGCTGGATCGTTCCCTTGATGAGCCCCACATCCTGTTTGGCAAACTGAAGTTCGTCCACCAGGTACACGGACAACACGCTCATCATACCGTAGTAAGAACCACGTTCGAAAAATTCGAACATCACCACCAGCCAATACAATGGTGGGAACCTGCTCCGCGATTTTGTCTTTTCACTATCTATCAAAACAACCCTCCGTAAACTCCAAACCTAACCTGGCATTCCCGCATAGCACAACCAAAACCAACAACTGGATCTTCAAGATAAAGGCATACACCGCATAGAAGCGAATAGATGCAAATCTCAACTAGTGAGCTACGATGGAAATCTCCGGCAGGAAAAAAAATGCAAGCCCCAAAATGCCATATACCGCCAACAGCAGCACCCCCTCC
>CAYSLH010000002.1:3408-22527 GCA_964431605.1 uncultured Myxococcales bacterium | reverse complement strand
CCTCCATCCAATGGCACTCTCCGTCAGCTACTACCTGAGAAGTAATCAAGGCACTTAGAGCCACCGACACTATCTCGAAAGGATGGAACAAAAGATCCATGGGTCGGCCCATGAAATGGGATATGAAAACCAGCATGGGAGCCACGAACAGGGCGATTTGTATGGAGGAACCCACTGCGATATTGTATGCGAGATCCATCTTGTCCCTGATAGCCATCATAACGGCGGTGGAATGCTCGGCCGCGTTTCCCACGATGGCCACTAAAACCACTCCCACGAACAAGTGGGTCATTCCCATTTCCACCGCAGCCGCTTCCACCGCACCCACCAAAAGTTCCGCCATGACTCCGACACCGATGGTGGCTGATATGAGCCAGATCAATGATTTTCTTACCGACCAGTGGTCTGCATGATCCACATCTTGTTCGTCCACAACCCCATACAAATGTTTGTGGGTTATGAGGGAAAACACGAGACTCAAACCATAGGATGCAAAAAGAACTATGGATATGGCGAGACTGAGTTCATGCTCTGTCTCCACTCCCCCGCTCGTCCCCTTTTGAAGCATATGAAAGACCGCAGGCACCACCAGGCCAGCCATGGATAGCAGCATGAGGCTAGCACCAAGGCCCGCCGCCATACGATTGAACTTTTGAGTTGATTGTCTCAATCCACCTGCAAGGATGGCCACTCCCAACACCAAGAGACTATTGCCCACGATGGATCCGGTAATAGAGGCCACCACCATGTCGTGAAGACCTTTTTGCAACGCCAGGATGCCTATTATCAACTCGGCGGCGTTTCCAAAGGTTGCGTTTAGCAATCCCCCTGCTCCCGGTCCGATCCTTGCAGCCAGGTGTTCAGTAGCTTCACCCATCCAGCCAGCCATGGGTATTATGGCCAGGGCCGAGGTGATAAAAATCCACACGGCCTGCTGTGGTGCGACAAACTTCAACACCAACGCCACAGGGAAAAATACCGCCATGAAGCTCAGGGGATGAACCTGCAGTGAACCCAAACGCATATGGGATCCTCCATGTATGACTAACCTAATCAGAGTGGATCAAGGTATCTTTGTTTTCACCAGTACCGCCAGGCATTCCATCTGCACCAAGCATTCTCAACACATAAGTGTCCTTGTCCTTAGATTCATACTGAAAAGCATTTCCATAGACATCCTTTGGGATCTCCTCGAGTAAGCCCTTCTCTACGAGTATCCCAAGCCCCTCGCTGGTTGTCGGATATCGTCTGAAATCTATCCGGAACATATCGAGGGCCGTTTTTACGTCTGCGACAGCCAGCCCGGTGGCTGTCTGCTTGGATCTTCTGATGTAATCGATAAAAGCCGGAATGGCCACGGCGGACATTATTCCCAACACGAACACACTCCCCTGGGCAAGATGACGCGACGCGCTCAGTTCCACCGAGTTTCCCTTCCTGAAAACCAACGGCTTGTCCTTGACCAAGGGAAAAATTTCGTCCAGTGTTTGCAATACCGCATCCCTGTTTTTCAGAGCATCTTTGACAGCCGGCGGCATAACAAGTGCTTTTTCCATATCGAAGCCCAGCAACAGCTTGCCATACGCTCTGAACAGATGAGAGCCGCTGAGCATCATCTCCCCCAATCCCTTCAGCAGATATTCGCCCCTCTGTGCACCCTTGGCGTCATCGAAATCCACAAAGAGGGTAAAGCCCTTGCCTGCTTTCATTCTGATTTTTGAAAGGGATCCAAGGATCGTCGACATGACCCGCATGTCACTCTCATTAGCCAGTTTCTTCGCGAAATTCGCAAAGTCAACGTCCATCATCATGATCTGTCCACCTGAAAGACCAGCTTTCAGAGCGGGGTGAAGCTCGAGGACTGCCGATGCTGCATCTGTGTTTTTCAGCACCATGGACATGGATGCAGGGTCTGCCATAATCAGCAGATCCCCCATGAGAGTAAACATCAGATGATCATCATTTTCCAGATAGACCTTGTGACCTTCGATTGTATGAGCGGAAGCAAGCTCAGCTATCTTCACGGGCATCTTTTCTGGAAACTTGCCCTGCAGCACCATGACCAAACCTGGCTCTCCCTGTTCTACAAACTTTATCCCAACGGCCAAAAGATGAAGGTCCCTGGTAATATCCACCGAATACTGCTCCTTGATCTTTACAAGCTCATCATCTAGCTTCTTCAATTGCTCTTGCAGCTCAGCCTTGGCAGATGGACAAGACTCCACCGCAGGTGTGTGAAGCATCCACTCTCTTCCGGCATGATAAACTTGTTCCAGTTTGCTCAAATCCATCAACACGACCATGTGGCTGTCTGGAATCAGCATAGAGAGTAGCTTTGCAAAACGCCCACCATCATTCGAGCCGGCCTGGACAGGAGAGCAAAAAAGGAGCGTAAACAGTATTGCGCTTACTAGTCGTACGATCATTGTCTTGCCCCCTTTCGCACTGCAGAACCCTTGTCCTGCTGAATGGTCCCGTCAGGATTCAGTCTCAGGTCTGAGTCCTGTGACATTTTATTTATTGAGCCCATCTCCTCCTCAGCCAGCCGAACCTCTCGCTGGTATTTTATAAACGCAGGCACCGCCACCGAAGCCATCAAGCCCACCAGGGTAAACGAACCCTTGAGCATTCCCAGTCTGGATTTGAGGGACACATTCTTGCCGTCCATCTCAACCTTTGGAGCTTCCCTTGGTTCGGGAAACAGAAAATCCAAGGTCTGCTCCTGGGCTTTCCTGTCGGCCAAGGCTTCTATGAAAGCAGGGGGTAAATCGTCCAGAAACTCCAGGTCCATGGCCATGAGCATATACGCGACTGCGCGTACCATGTGCTGTCCACCCATCATCATCTCGGCCTCAGCATCCAGTATACTCTTGACATGCTCTGCTCCCTGCTCGTCTCCACACACAATGCTCACTTCAAGCTGCTCTGCCACATCCACATAGACCTGACGCACAGAAAGCAAGCTCTCTACCATCTTTAGCCCTGGTTTTTGTTCCATTAGCTTTTTGGCCCCCAAGACCAGCCATGGCGGCATAAAAAAGGACATGCGCACATAAGATCCGGTAACACCGTCACGGAAAAGTTCAGGATGGTGTTCGAGTAGGCGCTTTGAGACCTTATCTCCCTTCAGTCTCCTCTCACTCATATCACCACTGCATATGACAAGGGTCTTGCCATTTACCACTGCCACATGAAATCCAGACTCCGGGATAGTCCAAATATCCTCACCAAACTTCTTCTCCGGCTTGGCCCCGGGTATGACTCTCTGAAAAATGCCGGGCGGTATTTTGCCATCCAGGACTGCGACCACATCTCCACCGTTTTTTTTCAGTTGAACCCCTATGACCATGCGCTTGAAGTCCTTCAGAATATCTACACCCAGCATTCCCTTGGCCATGGCCAGGCTGGAATCCAATACAGCCCACTGCTGGTCCAGCAATGTCTTAATCTCTGGATGAGACTCGACCAGGGGAAGGTTGGCGGCCATGGTGCGAAAATCATCCAGGCTCTTGCTCAGGCTCGCAAGATCCACAAAAACGACCAGATTCGATTCAGCATCCAAGCGCGACACCAAGGGCACATAAGGACCCTTGGTTGCATTGGGGCCAGAGCAACCATACAGCAACAAAAAAATGCCAAGAACCCAACTCGCAGCGCGTATCATCAAAGACTCCCTCCGTAATAAAGGTATATTGGTAATCAAAAAATACAGGTACCACAAAAGCGTTGGAATTTAAACGTCATTCGCCCAAATCTCCACCCAGTTGGGCTGAATCCGTGCAGCAATTGACATGACACACAGACCGTCTGTATCATCTGTGACCTTGAATTGGAATCACGAAAAGGGAGGGCCCAAATGAGTATCTCAGAACAAAGACCGTGGCTCGACAACTGGCCGGAAAACGTACCCAAGCACCTAGACTACCCGGAAAAACCTTTGGGCGAGATCCTGGACGAGACATGTTCCCAGTACCCTGACAAGCCAGCTGTCATCTTTCCATATAATCAAAAAATGGACTCCACCATTACATACTCCCAGCTAAAAAGATGGGTGGACTCGTTTGCAACGTCCCTGGCGGATTTGGGAGTCACAAAGGGTGATGTGGTGGGGATTCGACTGCCCAATTCCATTCACTACGTCATAGCCTACTTCGCAGCCATGAAACTCGGAGCCATAGTCACAGCCAACAATCCTCTTTACAAGGCTGCGGAGGTCGAACACCAATTCAGCGACTCAGGGGCCAAGGTCCTGGTGGTCATGGATATAGTGTACGAAGAAGCCGCAAGGGCTGTGCCCAAAACGAATATAGAAAAAGTCATCGGATGTAATATTGCAGACTTCATGCCTGGCATGAAAAAATTCTTAGGAAAGCTACTGGGCAAAATCCCACAGGCTCCCATGCCGGCCAACACCCTTAGATTTACGGATCTTATTCGAACGAGACCTTCCTTACCCAATGTGCAAATCGCTCCCCGCCAGGATCTTGCCGTGTTGCAATACACTGGAGGAACCACAGGCAGGCCCAAGGGCGCCATGCTTACCCACTACAACCTGGTCTCCAACGCATTCCAAACCAAGGCCTGGGAATGGAAAAACCGTCCCGGCGAAGACGTGATATGTGGCGTGCTACCCCTATTTCACATCTACGCCATGACCACCGTAATGAACCTTGCAGTGATTACAGCAAGTTCCATGTTGCTCTTTCCGAAGCCGCCAGAAGACTGGGAAGTGCTCCTGGCAGCAATCGAAAAATACAAGGTCAACCTTTTTCCAGGCGTTGCCGCTTTGTACAATGCCATCAACAATCACCCAAAGGTAAAAGAATACGATTTGTCTTCCATCAGGGCGTGCTTGTCGGGCGCAGGCCCCCTGCCGGAGCAGATTCAGACAAGGTTCGAGGAACTATCCGGGGCAAGGCTCATAGAAGGATACGGATTGACCGAAGCGTCTCCTGTCACCCATGCAAACCCCCTTTACGGTCGCAGGAAAATCGGCAGCATCGGACTTCCTTTTCCGGATACGGAAGCAAAGATAATGGACAAGGACACAGGAGACAAGGAGCTGGAGCCAGGAAGGATAGGAGAGTTGGTGGTACGTGGACCGCAGGTCATGAAGGGTTACTACAACACGGAAGAAAACTCTGATGTGCTGCGTGACGGTTGGCTATATACCGGCGACTTGGGTACCGTGGATGAAGAGGGATACTTCAAGATCGTCGACCGCAAGAAGGACATGATAAAACGAAGTGGTTACTCTGTGTTTCCAGCCGAGGTTGAGGAATATCTCTACCAGAACGAACACGTACTCGAATGCGCGGTGATAGGCATTGCCGATGAAAAATCAGGTGAGGAGATAAAGGCATTCATCACTCTGAAACCCGAGTCGGTTGGCAAAGTCAGCGAACAGGACATCATACAGTGGGCCAAGGATAACATGGCAGCTTATAAGTACCCACGCCTCGTTGAGTTCAGAGACGAGATCCCCAAAGGCACAGCGGGTAAAATACTCCGCAGGGAACTAAAAGAACAGGAGTTACAAAAGAAAACATCATGAAATCTCCACGGTATTACCCGGGGTTCATCCTGCCCCTCATTTTTTTTTCCACGCACCTTTTTGCACAGGATGCGAATGATTCGAAGAATCTATCCATACTTTTTACAACAGACCTTTACGGGCTGTTCAGTCAGGTGAAATGTGATTCACCACCCCCGGCTGACTTTGCCAATATCGTAGGGGCCATTAAAAAAATTCGCGCGGAAAAAAAGCAAAACGGACAAATCGCTCCCTTGGTTCTAAATGGTGGAGACAACATCGGCCCCAGGGCCTTTGCCAGGTTCGTCCTCTCCCAGGGGCAATCGGGAGGCGATGCCATGGCCGGTTGGCTCAAGGCAGCCGGGTACGAGCTAATAGCCTTGGGCAACCAGGACTTTTACGCCGTTCACAAAAGGCTGGAGGCCTACCTGAAGGCCGGCAAGGCTCTCGACCTGGATTTTTCCGCGGCCAACCTGGACTGTAAAACAAAAAAAGGAATCTGCCGTTACATCGGTGCAGGTCCCGGACGTTTCAAGATGTTTAGACGGGATGGGCTGAATATCGCAGTATTGAGCGTGATTCACGGAGATCTTGCAAAGATTGCAGGTCCGGGCAGACTCGACGGAATCCAGGTTGCAAGCCCAATGCAACGTGCCAGGCAGGTCATAGAGTCTGCTCGCCAGGCCGGTGCAGATCTGGTGATCGTGGTATCACACATAGAACACGCAGAGACATCCCCACGTACCACCTTGGCTCTGGCCCGCTCCATTCCTGACGCAGACTTGGTGATTGCCAACGCTTTCACCGTCAAAAAAGACGACCGGGGTATTGGAATCATCAGGTTCTCGGACGGCGCATCACCCATTATAGGATGTGACCTGATGGGTGGACATCTTTGCCTTGCCGAACTACAGCTAAAAAAACATGATGGAAGATGGCGTATTTCAAACCTATCCAACCGTGAGCTAAACCCTTCTTCGACAAAACCGGACGAAGCGGTCCGGGACGAATTACGTCACTATCTAAAAGATTATTGCGCCGAGTGGGACAAACCGGTGGGTCGTGCAAAGTTATCCAAAGAAATGTCACCGGACGAGTTCCGTCGTTACATCATGGAGATCATGCGCTCTTCGAGCAAGAGCGAACTTGCATTCATAAATCGCGGTCTTGTGGACGAATCCGTGGTCTTCCCCCTTAACGGCTCTATCACCAGGCATGATTTTTTTGCAGGTCTTCCACACAGAAACAAGCTCTACACGTTCAAGCTCACGGGAAAGCAAGTAAACACCCTGTGTAAAAAACTCCTCAAAGAAAAACAGGCCACCGGCAAAACCAGGCTGCTGCACCTGGGCCTTACCTGTGGTAAGAAAAACAAGATAAACGAAAGGCTAATCGATCCAAACGACACTTATACGGCGGTGACCATCGAATACTTGGCAGGAGGGATTCTTGGCTACTTCGATCCCAAAAAGATCCCCATGCATCCATACATACAAGACAGTCGCCAGCCCATACTCGGTCAGGTCGCCAGGAAATTCCTGTCCGCACCCAGATTCCAGGGGCAACACCCAGAACCCATAGACCTTGAACTCAACTTCTCGGACCTATCGCGAAAGCTCAGGTGGACATTTGCCGGGGGTATGAACCTGAACCTTTCGGACACTTCCATATCCAACGATCGGGGGTACGACCAGACGCAGCTCGCACGTGATGAGTTCATCGCACTCAAGGGCGAGGTCCGGGCAAGAATAGAGGCTAGCTCCAAGACACACGGGCTCGCTATAGACGCCAGATTGAAATATGCCAAATCGTCCACTGACGATGGTCCCTGGATAGAAAGCGAAGATCTGACTACCGTCAATGCGGTATATAAGCTCAAAGCGTTCAGGGACACAAATTCGGGATGGTATGTTCCCATGCCCTATCTGGAATCAAAGCTGGAGACAGAGTTAACCAAACCCCAGGACGATCCCTCCACCCAGGATGTGGATGAAGGCCGATCCTATCACCACCTGGAAATCACAGCCACCCTGGGAGCCAGGTTCAAGCTTCTTGCCACGTTGGAAGCAAAAGCAGGATTCGGCGTGAGGGACGAGACCCTGGACCCGAACGCCGACCCTGTCTACGGTTTCGACCTTGGCTACCTGATGAAAAAAACCAACCTTGCGACCATACTGGGCAGCCCCATTCAAATGGAATCGGAATTCACAGCGTTCTTCGGAGACGTGGGCAGATCCAACACCTTGAAAGCCACCTGGACAAATCGCTTGTACTTTTCCATCATAGGGCCCATATATTTCAATGTTACCCATGAACTGTTCATTTACAGATTTTCTACCTGGGACTATGGCATGGCGTCTGATCTCACGTTTGGCCTGAGCTACAACGCCCAGGCCTCGCTACAGGCGTTTTGAGGCTAAAGCCCCGAGCCTGAAAAAACACCGGAGGGTTGTCATGGATTTCAAAACGTTATCTTCCCTAACCACAGAGGCCAAAACCAAGGTGCTGCTCGTGGTTTTAGACGGCCTTGGCGGGCTGCCGGGTGAACATGGTCTCACCGCTCTCGAGGCTGCCGAGACCCCGAACATGAACAAGGTTGCCGAACAGGGCGAATGCGGCTTTCATGATCCAGTCAGCCCAGGTATCACGCCCGGATCAGGACCTGCCCACATTGGACTTTTCGGCTACCATCCGTTCGAGTACAACATCGGCAGGGGCGTACTTGATACGGCTGGAACGCCTTTCGAGTTTGAACCAGGAGATCTGGCCGCGCGGTTGAACTTCGCCACCCTTGCTCCCGATGGAACCATATCCGACAGGAGAGCCGGCCGCATCCCTGACGAAGAGGGAAAAAGGGTGGTCGCAAAACTTGCGGAAAGAATAACAGAGATAAACGGAGTCAGGCTGCTTTTGCAACACGTAAAAGAATACAGGGCCGCAGCCATATTCCGAGGAGCAGAACTGGATGGGAACCTTTGTGATTCAGATCCTCAAAAAGTCGGCCTCAAACCGCTGGAAGTCAAACCTACATCGGACACTCCAGACCCCAAGGCTCAGCTAGGCGCCAAACTGGCAAACGAATTCATCAGGCAGGCAAAAGAAGTCCTGGCCGATGAACCGAAAGCGAATTTCCTCATGATGCGGGGATTCGACGTCTATGATCCCCTCCCCAATTTCAGCAGCATGTACAAGTGGCGAGCAACCGCGGTCGCCGCATATCCAATGTACAAAGGCGTATCCAAGCTGGCCGGAATGAATGTAATTGAAAGGGGACAGAGTACCATTGAAGAAGAAATCCAGATAGTGGAAGAAATCTGGAATGATACAGACTTCCTTTTCCTGCACATAAAAAAAACCGACTCTGCCGGTGAAGATGGAAACATGCCAAAGAAGATCGAGGTAATAGAACATTTCGACAGGGTCCTGCCAAGATTACTGGCACTAAAGCCTGACGTGCTGTGTATCACCGGAGATCACTCCACCCCGTGTACCATGAAGAGCCATTCGTGGCATCCTGTGCCCATATGCATCAATTCCACCAATAACAGGATCGACAATGTAAAGAAATTCGGTGAGCGTGACTTCATGCAAGGGGGCTTGGGACGCATCCACTCCACAGATGTCATGCCCCTGCTGCTGGCCCACGCAGGACGGCTTAGAAAATACGGCGCATAGTTATGTTTCTTACCTTAGCGGCTTTCCGTGCTTACGCTGCAAAGTCACAGATCCGGTAGATGCTTTGAGTTTGCATTACCGCCCTGCCAAGTGGTACGATTTGTGTTTGATCACCACTGTCGGCATGCTTTGACAGCGAGGCAAATATGGGTATTACAGAAGAATCCATTGAGCGTCTTCTATCTCTGAGACGTGACCTGGATCGCATATTCAGGAATTTTTTCGATCCGGGACGACCCGAGGCCCTGGAAGAGGGCGGGCAGGTAGATACCACCACCGATATATTCGAGACCGACGAAGAAATCGTGTTGGAAATAGAACTCCCAGGTGTAAAAAAGCAGGATCTGAAAATCAGTGTACTCAGGGATGTGGTAATCATTGAGGGTAAAAAGCCCAGGCCCATGCAGGCTAAGGGAATTCATCACATCTGCATGGAACGCACATCGGGACACTTCAGAAGAATCATCGAATTGCCTAGCGCCGGCGACACGACCAACATCAAGGCAAAACTCGATAAAGGGTTGCTGAAAATCAGCATGCCGAAGATTGAAGATCGAAGGGGACGACACAGGATCATACCGATCTCATAATATCCTCTAGCTGGGTGGGGTGGTGCACATGAGTCAGTATACACAAAACGATCAGCTTCAAATCCCCGAAGAACTCCCTGTTCTTCCAATCAGGGACTTGGTGGTCTTTCCTGACATGATCGCGCCGTTGATAGCCACTCGCGCCACTTCCCAATCTGCGGTGCAAGCAGCGTTAGATGACTCCAGAATGGTCATGCTGGTTACCCAAAGAAACACCGATATAGATGAGCCAGGACCGGATGACATTTTCGAAGTCGGCACAGTTGGAATAGTGGTGAGGGTAAAGAATGAAGAAGACGGTCGGCTAAAGCTCATGGTTCAGGGGCTACGCAAAGCCAGGGTGGGCTCCATTACCCAGGACCATCCACACATGATGGCCAGCATAAGACCAATACTCGATTTACCCATGGATGAAATCTCGACGGAGACAGAGGCATTGATGCGCTCGGCCGTCGAGCAGATACGACGATATAGCCGCATCCAGGGCAATCCGTCCGCCGCCGTCATATCCACCTTGGAAAACACCACGGATCCCGGACGACTGGCCGACTTGATAGTGTCTCACCTGCCCCTTGCTCCTTCGGATGCCCAGTCGGTCTTAGAGACCCCGGATCCCATACGGCGTCTCAGGACCGTGGTGGAACACCAAGCCAAAGAGTTGGAACTTCTCAGCGCCCAAGAACATATCGAACAACAGGTTCGCCAAGGACTGGATAAATCTCAGAGAGAATACTATCTGCGCCAACAACTGAAACAAATCAGAAGTGAACTTGGTGAAAACGCAGAAGATGATCTTGAAGAGCTGGAACAACGCCTCTCCGAAAGCGCCATGCACGAACAAGCCCGCAAGGAGGCGACAAAGCAACTCAAACGCCTATCCAGAATGCACATGGAGAGCGCCGAGGCGTCCACTCTCAGGACATACATTGAACACCTGCTGGACATGCCGTGGGAAAAACGAAGCGAAGACCAGTTGGACCTGTCGAGAGCCAAAAAAATACTGGATGAAGACCACCTCGGCATGGCCGAGATCAAGGACAGGCTCTTAGAGCATCTGGCCGTACGCAAGCTCAACCCGCAAAGCCCCTCTCCTATCCTCTGTCTCATAGGCCCTCCCGGCGTAGGAAAAACCTCCCTCGGAAAAAGCGTTGCACGAGCGATGGGACGAAAATTCGTAAGGGTGTCTTTAGGTGGAGTAAGGGATGAGGCGGAAATACGCGGCCATCGCAGAACCTATGTAGGAGCCATGCCTGGAAGAATCATGCAGGCCATCGCTCAGGCAGGTACTGTCAATCCAGTAATTGCACTGGACGAAATAGACAAGGTTGGACGAGACATGAGGGGCGATCCGACCGCTGCGTTGCTGGAAGTGCTGGATCCCGAACAGAACAACGCCTTCATGGATCATTACCTCAATGTTGGTTTTGATCTCAGTTCGGTATTGTTCTTTGCAACAGGAAACCGCACAGACACCATACCTCCGGCACTTTTGGATCGAATGGAACTGATACACGTACCAGGCTACGACCTGGAAGAAAAGGCTTCCATAGCGGCGCAATATCTTGTTCCTAGGCAGATATCCCGTTGCGGGTTGAAATCCGGACAACTTGTAATGGAAGAGGTTGTTTTGCAACAACTGGTGGAAAACTACACGAGGGAATCAGGGGTAAGACAACTGGAACAAACCATAGGACGGCTGGCCAGAAAAATAGCCAGGCAAGTTGCACAGGGTGGTGATGTTCCGGGCAAACTAACCTCTCAACGTATCAGGAGAATGTTGGGTGCTCCCTTGTTTCAACCATTGCAAGCCGTAGAGTCGGACTCGGTGGGAATCGCAAATGGTCTGGCTTGGACACCGGCTGGAGGTGAGGTCCTCCAACTGGAGGCCACGACCATGCGAGGAAGAGGAAGGCTCATACTCACTGGTCAGCTGGGCGATGTAATGCAGGAATCAGCCCAGACAGCCCTCAGTTACACCAAGTCTCTAGATGCCCGAAAGGCTGTAGATGACGGTCCCTTTGCGGGTCAGGATATTCACATTCATATTCCAGCTGGTGCCATACCCAAAGATGGACCTTCCGCCGGACTCGCCATGGCAGTCATCCTCGTGTCCCTGCTCACCCGGATTCCAGTCAGGAGCAACCTCGCCATGACAGGAGAAATATCTCTTCGGGGCCGCCTGCTGCCCATCGGTGGTCTAAGAGAAAAGGTTCTTGCGGCCCTGCGGGCTGGTCTTAGCCATGTTATCGTGCCAGCTCGGAATAGCGACCAGGTTCAGGAACTTCCAAGGGATTTACAAAGCCGAATAGAATTTCTCCTGGCTGAATCAGTAGAACAAGCCCTGGATTGGGCTCTTGTATCAAGTCCCTTTGCCCCGGACCACCAAGGATGGGCCAGGCACAACACAGCTGAACATAAGAAACAAAGCCCGAGCGCTATACTCGGGGGGGGAGCCTGATCGACCATGGTTCAAATCAACATGCAACAAAGAGAGATAACTCTGAAGATCGTATTCTATGGACCTGCGTTATCAGGCAAGACCACAAACCTTCAAGCCATACATCGACTCATGTCCGAAGACGCAAAGGGCCGGTTGATGGTTCTCGACACATCGGATGACAGAACCCTTTTTTTCGACCTCATGCCTGTTTTCTTCAAGAGCGAATCAGGGTTTACTGTCAAAGTTAAACTATTTACCGTTCCTGGACAGGTCATGCACAACTCCACCAGGAGAATAGTCCTCCAGGGTGCAGACGGAATCGCATTCATCGCTGATTCCCAAATAGAAATGACCAAGGCAAACAATGATTCGTGGCGCGATATGATGTGCAATCTCAAAATAAACGGAATCGATCCGACCATGATTCCAATAGTGATCCAGTTCAACAAGCGCGACTTGCCCCAAATCAGGCCGGATAATGAAATAGATGAAGTTGCGAAAAAGGGCAGGGAACCTGTCTTCAAAGCTTCGGCCATATCGGGTAAAGGAGTTATGGAGACCTTTGAGGGAATACTGCGACTTAGCTGGAGATCCCTGGACGATCTTTACGACCTGGAAGAAAAGCTTCGGGTAAAGGAAGAAGAATTCATCAAGAACCTTCTTCGAAAAGATAAAATTCGTCCGATTTCCAATCCCAGACTGGACACGGAGGGTCACAGATGACGGGAATGGACCCACTGGCAAGCACCGAGACATCCGTTTTGCAACGAACCTTTTCCCTTGGTGAACTCATCGACATCTCCTCGTTTCGAGATTTGTGTACAAGCTATGCCGAACTGTTTCATATAAGCTTCAAAGTGTTCGATTCTTCAGGCGAATTGCTCGTGGACGCAAAGGGAAACAACGGAGACCTGTGTGCTTACGCAAGACAATTCACAAAAGGAAAGACCAACTGCACCAGGGAGATCACAGCCATAAGGCAAGCAGCCATGGCAGCCGTTGATCTTTCTGACTTTAGATGTTTTACCGGGCTGCGTTATCTCATAGCGCCAATCAAGCATGAAGGAGATCCTCTCGGTTCGGTGGTCTATGGTCCTTACAGACCCCAAGGTGAAAATCTTCCGGACATGACAGACCTGGATGAAAAGGTAAAACAGGAGACGGTAAAACGACTGCAAACCAGGACCCCTGCTGCCAGTAAAGAAGTTGCAAGCAAGGTGGTAAAGCACCTGGTTCAGGTAATCGAAGTAATTCTGTATACTGGCTACAAACAAATTCTGACATCGAGGCTTCACTTTGAAGCTGTGACATCCAGCTACGAGGAACTTCAAAGAAAGAACAAGCAACTACGTGATTCCTTCGAACGCCTCAAGGACCTGGACAAGCTCAAAAGCAGCTTTTTAGCCACAGTCTCCCACGAATTGCGTACACCTCTGACGTCTGTCATAGGTTACAGTGAAATGCTCACAGAGGGATTGGCCGGCGAACTCAATCAGGAGCAGATGGAATACGTACAAACCATCATGGAAAAAGGCGAAAACCTCCTTTCCCTAATCGCCAGCATTCTTGACTTTTCCAAGGTGGAATCAGGCAGCCTACGCCTCAGCAAAAATCTTACTGATGTAAACTCTGTGATAAAGGCAGCAATCACGACAGTTATACCCATTGCCAAAAAAGGCCAAATCCACTTGAGTTCAGAGGTCTCCCCCAACCTGCCGAAAATCTACATGGATGGAGAAAAAATCAGACAAGCCCTGATCAACATCCTTGGCAATGCTGTGAAATTCAACAAACCAGGTGGTCAGGTCAAGCTGGAGGCCACCACGGTAAAACTTCCCAGAAAAGTATCGAGGGATGACATGGTTCCTGCCGCCCTAAGTCCCCCGGATGAACTCTTCATGAAGATCAGCATCACAGACACGGGAATAGGAATTCCGGACAATCAACTCTCGAGAGTTTTTGACTCATTCTACCAAGTGGATGGATCATCCACCAGGGAGTATGGCGGCACCGGTCTAGGCCTTGCCATATCCAACAGTTACATAACGGCTCACGGTGGACATATAGACCTAAAAAGCGAACAGGGCAAAGGTTCTTCTTTCACCATTTTCATTCCCATGGAGAAAGTTCCATGAACCACGACAATGAAAAAAAACGTATTCTCGTAGTAGATGACGACCAGGACATCCTTACGCTGGAACGAAAAATCTTGGAACGAGAAGGCTACATAGTGTCGTGTGCCAATGATGGAACCGAGGCCATGAAAAAACTCGAGCTTGTTCAATTCGACCTCATACTGCTAGACATAATGATGCCAGGCATAGATGGTTTCGAGGTAAGTAGGGCAATTCAAAGGGAAGTGGGAAAAAAATCCATCCCCATCGTATTCGTTACTGCCAGGGATGATTCTGAGTCCATGCGAGAAGGATTCCGATCGGGAGGAACCGTCTTCCTATCGAAACCATTCACTTCGAACCAACTGATTCGTCTTGTAAAAGCCATGATCGGCCAATGACGAGATGGAAAAACATCTCTTGAGCGACCAAAGAAGATAGGCGGCCCATGAAGCTCCTGAGTAAAATACTTCTTTCACACCTGGTGGTGGTTTCGCTACCCATAATTGCTGCCTTTGTGATTCCATACGATATGCAACCGGCCTGGGTACGCCCTGTAACGGTTCTTGGGCTTACTGCCCTTGCTCTTGTAGGTGCAGTCCTGTGGGGCACAAGGCTAAACAGACGTCTACAATCGTTGTCTGACCTGGCAAGAAAAGTCAGCGGTGGTGACCTGTCATCCGGAATCGAAAAAGGTAATGACAGGACCCAAGCTGACGAAATCTCTGAGCTTGGTTCATACATAGAACAAATGCGCTTGGACCTGGTTCAGACTCTGCGGATTTTGCAAAAAACATCCCAAAGAGCAAACGACGCATCAGCCTCATTGACACAACTTGCAAAACAAATAAACGTATCGGCTGGCGAAATCTCATCATCCATGGAAAAAATTGCAAGTGGCGCAGGCCTACAAACAGAACTGGTCGACCAGACCTCAGCCTTGATCCAGGAAGTAGCCCGCTCCATACAACGAACGGCCCGTTCCGCCGAAGATGCAGCCAGGTCATCGGCAGAGGCGAGTGCGGTGGCACAATCCGGAAGCAGGATGGCAAGTCAGGCCGCTGACAAGCTAAGGGGCGTATTCAAACAAATCGAACGCACAGCCGAACGGGTTTTCCAATTCAGTCAACGCACAAAAGAAATAGGCGCTATCGTACGGGTGATAACCGAAGTAGCACAACAAACACACCTGCTGGCCATCAATGCAACAATAGAAGCTGCGCGCGCTGGAGAAGCAGGAAGGGGTTTCGCGGTGGTTGCAGAGGAAATACGACAGCTCGCTGAAAACACATCCCGTTCCACCGACAAGATTTCGAAAATCGTCGACGAGGTGGGTGTCAACTCGTACGAGACCGTTCAGGAGGTTTGGGCCAGCACCAAGCAACTCAGCGAGGGCAGGGAACAACTAGAGTCCATAGTGGATGCCTTGAAGAATATCGCTGCTACGGTCACATCCGGGTCGGACAGGGTGCAGATAATCAGCAGACTGGCCAAAGAACAAATTGCCGGTGCGCAACAATCAGTCGCTGCTATCGAAAACATTTCCTCGGTCGCCCAAAAAAACGCTTCCGCCACCATGGGAGTCAGAACCACATCCACCGTACAAAGCGAATCCATACTGCAGGTAACCAGGCTGGCTACTGAACTAGTAGAGGTCTCTAAGACCATGGACGAAGAGGTAGGAAGATTTCATCTTCAGGAAAACGACAGTGACCCACAACAGCAATGATCAGGCAAAAACCGGCGGCGACTCAATGCTGGAGCAAACCCTGGTGTTTAGGGCAGGTGAAGAACTTTTTGGAATCTCGCTGAAAAACGTATTGGAGGTTTTCCAGCCTTCAGCCGCACCGGTACCTGTTCCCGGCGCGCCAACCTGGATTCAGGGAATAATTCACCATCAAGGGGAAGTGCTCGCAGTGGTACGTGCAGACGCATTACTGGGAACAAAGTCAGGACAGCAAAAGGACAATTCTTCTCAACTGATACTTTTGGATCTTAAAACTCAAAAAATCCTTCTCCAGGTTGATACCATTGTAGCTTTAGAAAGTATTCAATCAGGTGGCCCGTTGATGTCAGACGGAAATCGCCGCGCATGGTTGAAAGGCAAACTCCTGACGATACTTGTCCCCAAGTATTTTAGTGCCATCCTGAAAAAAAAGTCGCTGGATTGATGACTGTTGCTATTCTTTAGGATAATACTTTTCCAGGCACTCCGGGCAAAGGCCATGGCTTATCTGTGCACTCGAGTGAGATTCGAGATAAGTCTCGATTGCTTCCCAGCTTTCCGCATCGTTTCTAATCTTGTGGCAATGCATACAAACAGGCAAAATCCCTTGTAGAGTTTTTACGTGGTCGAGGGCCTCTTGCAGATCGTTCATCCTCTCCATCAACTCCATGCGTAGCTCCAGGAACCTCCTTCCTACATCAATCCTTGCACGAAGTTCATTGGCGTCGAAGGGCTTGGACAGATAATCATCAGCACCAGCGTCCAGTGCCGATACCAAATCGGCTTTTTCCTGCCTCGAAGTAAGGAAGATAACATAGGACAAACCAGATGAATCAACCGCCTTGAGCTTACGAAGCACGTCTATTCCGTCCAAGCCCGGCATTTGCCAATCGAGCAATACCAGCTTGGGCGAATCCGGCTTTTGCAAAACATCCCATGCCTCCAGGCCATCTTTTGCAGGAATCGGATCCATGTTCCACTGCTTCAACAAGGCCTGTAGAATATTACGGGATGTAAGATCATCATCAGCGACCAATACCTTCATGCTCATCCTCCGGATTTCTTCCCAAGCCAGTGGGTTACTTTTTCTATAAGCTCCATTGGATTGACTGGCTTGGTGATGTAATCATCCATCCCCGCCTTCAGGCATTTTTCTCGGTCTCCTTTCATGGCATGTCCGGTCATGGCGATTATGGGCACATCATGAAAAATCACTTTCGAACCAGTATTCCTTATGACCGAGGTCGTCTCGTACCCGTCGATACCAGGCATCTGTACATCCATGAGGATAATATCGAACTTATGTTCTGCAAGAATCTCCAAGGCATCTTCGCCAGAAGATGCCATATCAACCTTCAGGCCAACCTTGGCAAGTATGGCTGAGGCGACCCTTTGGTTAGTGGGATTGTCCTCTACGAGAAGTATTTTGGCGTTTCTCTTCCTTCCTTCCATTATGCTGTGTTTGGTTACGAGATTACCTTTTGCATTTTCGGGTGGATGTATTTCAGCGCCTACGAGTTTCAGTAAGCATGCCCGCAAAAGATCATACTTGACAGGCTTTACCAGGTAGGCTGAAAAACCCGCTTTTTCCAACCTCGATGCATCACCTCTATTCGCGATGGATGAAAGCATCACCAAGTGCACCCTGTTTAAATCCCCGTCCTTTTTGATGAGCCTACCCAACTCCTCCCCATCCATGCCAGGCATGCACTTGTCCAACAAGACCACGTCAAAGGGATGGTTTTTCGCAACCGCTTCGTGCATCAACCCCAGAACTTTTCCCGGCTCCTGGACCGTGACAGTTTCGCAACGCCATCTACTCAACATGGGCCTTATTACTTCCAAATTTATGGGGTTATCATCCACCACGAGCACCTTCAATCCAACCAACTTCTCAACTTCCCTATCCTCTGGTGGCTGTTCCTTGTCTTGCTGTAATTCGAACCATACCTCGAACCAAAACACGGATCCTTTGCCAGGCTCACTTTTCACATCGAGGCTTCCCCCCATCATTTCCACCAGGTCGCTGGATATGGAAAGCCCCAGGCCAGTTCCACCAAATCTTCTCGTAGTGGAACCATCAGCTTGCTCGAATGGACTGAAAATCTTGTCCAACTTGTCGGCCTCGATGCCAATACCAGTATCGCGAACAGAAAAACGCAACTTGACTGAGCTTTCATTACGTTCGATCAAGTCCACGATAATGTCCACGCTTCCTCGTTCCGTAAACTTTATGGAGTTTCCAGCCAGGTTTATTAGCACCTGACGAAGTCTGCCGGGATCTCCTTTTAGTAACGACGGAACCTCCGGACGAACGAGACAGGCGTATTCCAGTCCTTTTTGCTGAGCCTTGTATGCGAGTATTTCGTCCATCTCCTCCAAGGCATGGCGAAGATCGAAATCGAATTTCTCCATGTCCAGTTTACCAGCTTCGATTTTGGAAAAATCCAATATGTCGTTTATGATGCTCATCAAGTGCTTGGCGCTCGACTCGATGGTCTTTGCGTACTCTCTCTGCTCATCTGTCAAATCCAGGTCCAAGAGCAAGCTGGTCATTCCAATCACGCCGTTCATGGGAGTTCGAATTTCATGACTCATATTTGCCAAAAATCGCCCCTTTGCCTCGGCCGCAGCCTCTGCCTCCTTCTTGGCCTTCCTGAGCGCGCGCTCCGTTTTCTTTCTTTCAGAAATATCCCTTACCATGCCCACAAGGTAACGCACCTGCCCTGATTCAAAAGAAGAAAGGCTCACTTCCACGGGAATACGATTCCCATCCTTTCGCAACCACGGCAACTCCAACATGTTATCCGTGCTGCCTGTTTGCACAAACTTCCCGAACCACTTCTGGTGCACATCCTGCATTTCAGTGGGAATAACGAAATCGGATAGCTTTTTTCCCAGAACCTCGTCCCTGCTCCAGCCGAAAATTCTCTCGGCTGCCGGATTCCATACCTGTATCCTCTCCTGGCTATCCAGTACGATTATCCCGTCCTGGGCTGTCTCGGACAGGGAACGAAACATTTCCTCGCTTTTTTCAAGGT
>CAYSLH010000002.1:0-3308 GCA_964431605.1 uncultured Myxococcales bacterium | reverse complement strand
GGTTCTTGAATACAACCTCACTGTATGGTTTCATGTACATTGTCAATAAATCTTTTTTTACGATACATGCGGAAAAAAACATGTATAGCCACAATCGAAGCCCACAAGAGATTACGCAGCATCTACTGGGAGAACTCATTCGTCTTACGGACAGAGCAAGGATTCGCATGGAAGAGCTACCCATGAATGAAATAAAAGCAAACTGCCTTTCTTCTTTGTCGGAGGTAGGTAAAGGAGGAGTTGCACTGCTGCTGGAACCGGATGAGTCAGGAGTCTTCAGGATAGACGTAGCTTCTGACGCCCTACCTTTCGACGGAGAACGACTCAAGCTCGACCCCGGCATGGTGGACCCAAGCGGCACATTACCATTGGAAGCCAAGGCCGAGATGATGGAAAAGGCGGCAAAAGACATCATAGACTCCATGGCGCCAGGGCTCGATGTATTCGCCGAGGCCTTGATAGATTCGGACGGGGTTTTTGCACTCCTGCTTTATATCTCTGATAATGAAGAGGTTGCTCATGCAGCCACGGATAACCTGCAACAGGTGGCCTCATCCCTACGCCTGGCGTTGATTGCAGCCAAACAGATGAACCATTCACTGAAAAACTCCAATATCGATCCAGCCACTGGATTTTTCAACAGAAGATATCTCGAACCTGGTCTTCGAACCGAGCTAGCCAGGGCTTCCCGGTATGGACACACTTTCAGTCTGGTTTGTTTTCAACCAGATCACCCGGCCACGGCTGATGAGTTCACCCGCGAAATTGCAAAACTCCTAAAGGTCAACAAGGAACCTGTCAGTGTTCTTTTTTCTTTCAGAAACTCGGATATCCCGTTACGAACCGGCAAGAACCAATTCATGATCATGTTGCCGGAGACCCCCAAGTGGGGAGCCCTTACAAAAGCTGAACGATTCAGGAAAGCAGTCAAGGAATTACCAATTACAGGCTCTCGACAAAGTATTTCCATGGGTGTGGCGACTTTTCCGGAAGATGCTTCTGATGACAAGTCTCTGCTGAATGCGGTCACCTTTGCCATGGACCAAGCCCTGAAAACCGGAGGTGACAGGGTGGTTGCAGCCTGAAAATTCTTCGTTTAGAAAGCACTTATAACCACAAGAAAAAACAGCCGATCCCCATGGGGAGATCGGCTGTTGGGCCAGTTATCCTCAGACGATTTTCTATTGGGGATATATGAAGGTTACACCATTGATATCCGACTCGGCCAGAGAGACCTTGCTCATATCGCAATAATCTATCGCGTAATACATGGTTGCGTTGAACACGTCCGGGTGGTCCAGCCCCACCAGGTGGCCTTCTTCGTGAGTGGCCACACCATCCAAGTCCATCTGACTAGAGCATGGGTCGCCATTTCGCACGAACGGTACTCCGTCGTTGAACACGATATCCGCATCGTAAATCCTGTAGAAGGTAACTCCATTGGTCGTCGTGGTCTGACCATTATAGAGAGGAAGAGTGGCGCCCAGCACACCTGTAGCCAACTCACCATCCGGATCTTCGAAGGACATGGTGTTGTAACCGTCATCGATAAATCCACCTGAACCGGAAGAAGCCTGAGAAAGCTCCTGGAAACTAATAGTAGCTGTCGCCACATTCTGCCACTGGTCGAAGCCATTACGAATGGCATCCCTCGTGGAGTTGAGTCCCAAGTCACCCTCATAGTTGTTTGCAACGAACCTGAAGCCAACAGGCATATCGGCTGCAAACCACTTCCTGGGTGGGTTCAAAAGCTCGAACGTGGTAGCATCTCCCACAGTTGTGGACTGGGGACCATCTACATTATCCGTCTCGTCGGACTCTGTGATGTCGTCATTGGTGTCAGCCTGCACCCATGCGTTGTACGAACCAGTGGGGGCATCCTGCCAAACGAGGTCATATGGCATGGACTCGCCTACGGCCAATCCTGTGGGAGTATCCGACCAGTCACCGGCATCTCCAACACCAGGAGCGCTCGCACGATCCGTATAGAGATCCACTTGGAAGGGGTCCAGAATATCGACGTTTCCAGTGTTTACCACCTCCCAGTGATACTGTAAGTCATTTCCCACCAGAGTGACGGTGAAATTTTGTATGGTGATATTCTTGGTTCCACCTGCTAGCTGTATGGGCACTTGGTCCGTACAGGTAGTTGTACCATCAGTCATCTCCAAATCCAGGACATACTGGAAAGCATCCGCGGAGGCCGATACATCGATCACAAACCCGTTTGCCGTGGCAGTGCCTCCTGCGCTCACAGTGCCAAACGACCTGGTAGCGGTTGTAACCGTAACGTCAGGATCCGATGAAGAAAGGGTACCAGTTACGCCGGTTGCATTCTGAGCCCCGTCGTTTTTGATAGTAATATTCAAGGTCGCACTCTGACCCTTTTGTATGGGGTCCGGATTGGAAGTCAAAGAATCATAGGAAAGCTCCGTAGACTGGCATCCATTTACCTTGATGATGAAAGAAGAATAAATAGGCGACCATGTACCGGCGCTTTCATCCCAAAAATAACCGTTCATCCATGAATTGTTCTGCGTGTCTCCATCATCCGCCAACAGACCCAAGTCAGTGCTGCTGAGATCTGTCTGGGATTCCACAACCACGAAGAACGTATCACCGTTCTTGAAGGTCAGGGCAGTGGGAAGAGTGAAAGTCTCTACAGTTGGCGTACCTCCACCAGCAGCAGTTACAGACTGCCAGTTCGACTGGTAGATCACCTTGTCAGGATAACCAGCTCTGTAGGTGTATACCTTCAATCGGAAGTTGCCACTCCCGCTGCCACTGGAATTGTTGTATATAAAACTCACCTGGGCCGAGGTCATGGCAAAAGAGGTGGAATCCACCACGAAGTAGTTACCAAATTCGTCACCAGCAGCCGGTGGAACAAATTTATCTATCGTGTCGTTATCAGTGCTCAGTACATGGTTTTCGGTAGAACAACCGTCACCTTGTACATACACGCCATATGCGGTGACCCAGGAATTTGGTCCATCGGAGGAGTTGAGGACCATACCATAGATACCATAAGCGGTGGCGTCAGCAGATATTCCATAAGCCGGTGAACCGGTGGAAGTAGCCCCTGTTGCGATATTGCCAAAGCTTGCCGTATCGCTGGACAATACTATTTCGGAAGCATCGGAACTCAGCACACCGTTTACCGAAACGGCGTCGTCGAAACCGCGGTTATTCAACGTGGCACTGGAGGTCAAGGAGCCGCCGGCAGGAAGAACGGGCAGGCTTTCGGAATGGTCTGAAAGTTCCAACCATGGTCCCTCGCCACAACCCTGCGCCCTGATTAGCCAGTT
>CAYSLH010000001.1:90550-103367 GCA_964431605.1 uncultured Myxococcales bacterium | reverse complement strand
CCCAACTGCGGCTCGTGCGGTAACGACTGCTCCTCCAGTGTCTCCAACAAGGCATGTGTCTTTTTGTCCAACATCTATGTTTGCGGATGTAATTCCAACGAGGACTGTGGAGATGGTACTCCAGCTTGCAATGGCGGACAATGCGAATAAAAAGGGCTAAACTTTACTTTATATGATACCAGTTCGGGCTTCCCGCCCACCCGTCGACGTGCGTAACCTTTGCAGGCGCGCCATCAGGGTACTTCATCAAGTACACGTCAAAAGACCCATCCACATCGCTCTGAAAGGCGACGATTCCCCGTGTTCCGTCCCCCATGGGCAAAAAAGCAGGGTGCAGGTTCCTGGCCCCGTTGGCCACCAGCGGTTGTGTATACTCCCCGTATTTCCTGTATAGGTCCACACGACCGCCTTCTTTCCGTTCAAATATCCATCCATCAGAAGACCAGATGACAGCGAGTTGTTGGGATCCGCTGCTATCGTATGGATCCAGGGGAGTAATGCTTCTAGCGATGCCGTTTTCAAAGTTTGTCAACCATGCGCTCCATGTCTGGGTCAAGTCGAAAATCCCTGTACCTGAGTCTTCTACAAAATCCACAGCATGAGCCAGGAGCATGGTCTGCGTGTCCCAGTGGCAGGACGGATAGCGATAGTTCAACAACTCGCGAGGAGGAGCTTGATGCAGGCCCACCCCATCCAGGACGAGTTCCTGTCCAGGGGGGGTTTGAGCAACATCAGGAGAGACAACTGTTGCGAAAATTCGCCATCCCTGGTTCTCTCCATCCGACATGTGTCGTTCATAAAACATCCAGGTAGTGGAGTTGCCGGGATCCGTACAAACGCTGGGATTCATGACATCACCTTCCTGGGCATCCCCCCAATCCCAGTCAGCGAAGGATATGGGTTCAGCATCCAGGTCATCAACCCGAATCGCGTACAACCTGAACTTGTCACCTGCTTGCGCCCTGTGGTGGTAAAAAACCCACCCGTCATCCGTAACCACCGCTCCCCAGGACTGGCCGGGACCGGTATTGAAACGTTCCGTCACCAGATGATTAGATTGCATTCTTCCCCTGTAGAGATAAATATCACCGGAGTTTTCTTCCTGGGCAGAGTAGATGAGGTATGACGACCAATTGCAAATCGTATCATCGTTCAGGGCATCCGCCATGTATGGACATTTGTCCTCCGAGTTCATCCACCCGTCGTTATCTATGTCCGGGTCGCACGCGTCTCCGAGGGGATCCTTATCCAGATTGGCCTGGTCCGAATTCGCAACATTCGGGCAGTTATCAACCCCTTGCTCCACCCCGTCTCCATCTGGATCCGTCTCACTGAAGCCAGGTTCAGGATCGCAAGCGTTGCCGGCGCCATCACCATCCCAATCTACCTGCGCAGGATTGAAAACCAACGGACAGTTGTCCTGTGTATCGTCGATCCCATCACCATCGTCGTCCAGGTTGCCGGAAGGATCACCGTCCCAGGGATACGACGGGCCGCTCCTTTGGTCCTTGGGCAATATCAGAGGTCGCTCCAGGCTTATGTCATCACCATCCCTCAGAGGTATCAAAGCAAGTCCCACCTGGCGGTACCCATCATGCCTTGCACGAAGTTCATAAAGACCGGCTGGAATCATGGAAAGGGAAAAGGCTCCGTTTCGATCAGTAAAAGTCCTGTACTCGGTGGATGCAAACAAGTCTGAAAGCACCACTTCCACCCCCTTTTCCGGCCCTGGGTTGCTCAAATAAACCAAGCCGGATATGGCCGCGCTGGTATTTTGTTCCATTGGCTCGAGCTGCAAACTGACCAAGAGGGATCCACCAGGTTGCATTTTCACCGACTCCTTCTCGGCGTTTATGACCAACTGGTAGCCGGCCTTGGACGCGCCAACATACCATTTTCCTGCAGGTACCCCTCTTAGGACGAAAGTCCCGTCATCCGAGACAGGAGCCAGGACAGATCCCCCCTCCAGGTATACCACCGCACCAAGAGGGCTTGTGGAATCAGACACACTCAGCGTTCCTCTAATCTCACCGGTTTTTTGTAATACCAGGTCCTGCGGAAGATCTCTCACCGCGCCCCGTAAGGGTTCCGGTTCACTGCCTATTACGACCAGGTCAAGAAGTTCATCATTTACCTTCAGCTGTGCCTCGGCCGATATGGTGTAATCGCCGTTTGGAACGTCTTCTATGAAAAATCTGCCGTCCTGACCTGTAAGAGCCGACAGGCCACACTCCAGCAACCTTACCCTGGCACCATTGACAGGTTGGGAATCATCCGCAACCACGCGCCCTTTCAAGAGCGTAACCTGAGGAGTCCCGGGTTTTTCGAAATCCCTCCCACAACCGGCCGACATAAACACGACCAAGACAAAGGAGACAGCTTTGTAAATCATTTCTTTCCTCCCGAAAGCCACTATGAAAACTTCTGCTTACTCTAGCCCTCAGGGCAACCATGGTCAACGTATCACACTTGACCATGTGAAGATCGTACGCATAATCTAGTCTATGGACGAAGGGGAAAAAAATATCCTTCTCAGGCAACCGTGCGGCGCATGGCAACAGACCATATTGGACTCCATAGCTGACGGTGTGTTTACCGTAGACAACAATTTCAAAATTACCTATTTCAACAAGGCTGCGGAAAAAATAACAGGCGTATCCAGGCACGAAGCGGTGGGCAGGCATTGTTGGGAAGTATTCCGTGCAAACGTCTGTGAAGGACAATGCTACCTGCGCTCGAGCCTGGAAAGCGGCGAGCCCGGTGTCCATAACTCCGCATATATCGTGGACAAAGACGGAAACACCGTCCCCATAAGCATTTCCACCGCTCCCATAAAAGATCAGGATGGTACACAATTGGGAGGGGTGGAGACTTTTCGGTCCCTGGCGGAAATAGAGACCCTTCGAAAGGAACTGACCAACAGGTATACCTTTGAGGACATAGTAACGAAAAACGAAAAGATGCTGCGTCTTTTAGACGTAATGCCTCGATTGGCCATGTCTGACGCCACCGTGCTCATAGAAGGAGCATCTGGAACGGGCAAGGAGCTTTTTGCCCGTGCTCTGCATAACCTCAGCCACAGGTCCGGCTCTCCTCTTGTCACTGTGAATTGTGCCGCATTGCCCGACAATCTTCTGGAGTCGGAACTGTTCGGTCACGTTGCAGGAGCTTTTACGGATGCAAAAAAAGATCGATTGGGACGATTTCAACAGGCTGATGGAGGCACAATTTTCCTGGATGAAATCGGTGATATCTCCCCTGCGCTTCAAGTACGTCTCCTGAGAGTGCTTCAGGAAAAATCTTTTGAGCCATTGGGCTCGGAAAAGACCATAGAGGTCGACACCCGTGTTATCGCTGCCACGAACAAGCACCTGAAAGACCTGGTAAAAAAAGGCACATTCAGAGAGGATTTGTTCTATCGCCTCAACGTGATGGAGATCTTCATTCCACCATTGTCCGAACGAACAGAAGACGTTCCCCTGCTCGTGGAGCATTTCATCCAGAAGTTCAATCTCCTCCACGCCCGACAAATAAGCCACATGGACTCCACGGCCATGGCCCTCATGCTGAGATATTCTTATCCTGGCAATGTAAGGCAATTGCAAAACATCATCGAACACGCCTTTGTGCTATGCCAGGGCACAGTACTTTTGGCAGAGCATCTTCCTGAATACCTCCAGACGCAATCCTCCGGTCTACCAGGTGCTCGCTCCACCAGACCAGAAGAAGTAGTATCCTTGGAAGAAATGGAATCTCTATTGCTCAAAGACGTGCTGAGAAATAACAACTACAACAGGACAGAGACAGCCAAACAACTGGGAATTCACAAGACCACTTTGTGGCGTAAGATGAAAAAACTTGGCATCGAGGTACCTAATAAAAAATCATGAAACCTTTTCCCACAAAACATCTCCTGAGTCGTTGCGAAATATCCTGACCCTCGCACTATATCCACCGGCAAGCTCCGGATGGTTGGCTCGTATTAGCCGAAAATCCATCTCAGCCAAAAATCGCGCTAGAGTATCCAACGCTCTTTCCGCCGTGTGCCCTTCGATTGCGCCTTCCAGGTATCTTCCCATCAAGACCCGGTGAATCCTGCTGGCCGTAGTCTCGATGCAATGTTGCCCGTCGAGATCAATTATCAACTCCTCGGTGGATACGATCTTCAGTCCCTTCATTCTCGACTCCTTGACCATGGACCACATCAAAGATAACCTTTGTTATCATCGCAGCATCCCGTGCGGCAACTTTCAAAAGGAGAAACACATGAGTATCAGAATCATTCGCACTTCAGTCCTTTTTGCAACCCTTGCCTTTGTGTCTTTTGCCTGCAATCCGAAGCTTCCTCCTGTCATGAAAGCCGTACCGGACGGTACCGACGTCATAGGATCCATAGACGCGAAAGCTTCCCTCGGGTACATAAAAAAGACCTTACCAAAAATCGTTCCTGCCGAACTCAAAGACAAAATTCCAAACGTCACCGAATTGGCGAAACAGGCCATGACAATCGCGGGTGTGGACATCGAAAAACTCACTGTCATACACTTCTTCGGTGATATCAGTGCCAATACCTGGACCGTGGTAGCGCAAGGCCTCTCCGCACAAGGACTGAAAGGCAAAGTCTCTGGCAAGTACAAGGGCTCCGATATTTACTCTGCGTTCGGTGGCCCGGTATATACCGAACTCAAGGGTCTTGGTCTTGCTCTGGCAGCCAACGATACTTTGCTCAAAAAAGTCATCGACACCTTCAACGGGGACTCAAAACGCCTTGCAGATACGGAAAAAGGCAAGATGCTGAAGAACATGTTGAAAGTTCACAAAGACATGGACCTGGTGCGGTTGTATGTGCTGACAGGCAAGTTACCTAAGATGCCCATGGGCATGTCCATGAAGATAGACGGAGGAGGCTTGTTCGTGGATTTGGACAAAGGCGCGGCAATCACGGTCCTGACAGACAAAGCCGGCTCAGACAAAATCGCACAAGTGGTCGGAATGGGGCTGATGGCTGCACAGGCTGGTCTCATGATGGGAGGCTCAAAAGACATTCCCGTGAAACTCGACGAGGAAGCAAAAAACGTTTTCACGAACTTTCTTGGTAAGGTCAAAACAGCCAAAAAGGAATCCGGCGTAACCATATCTTTTCAGGGAGACTTGAAGCCTATCATCGAAAAAGTCCTGACCATTGGCGCCGAAGCATATGCAAAAAGACCCATTCCAATGCCTGCGGTGGAACCTGTTTCTTCCAACAAGGATCAGCCTAAAAAAGCTCCTGCCAAAGACGAATCCAAGGAGTCACCCAAGAACAAAGATCAATCCGGCACAGCCAAGTAACCATACCGGCCCGGTTCGGTAGGAATACAATGACCTCACATAAACAAGTACACGGATCCCGCCAAATTTTCCGTCATTTGAAAAAAGCCGGGGAGAGTGCTGGACGACTCTTTTTGCTATCGCTGATAATTCTATCTTTTGTAAGTTGTACAGGCCCCTGGCAAACAACACCAAAGGCCCCATCGAAACTGGACTTGGCAAGGGCTGAATCACACTTACACAAAGCAATGGAGTACCTCCTGAACAATCCGGATCACATCAAAGCAAAAACCGAGCTGGAGCTGGCCCTTTCGACAGATCCTTTTAATATTGAAACGCTTCTTTGGGCAGTCTGGACGGACATTTCCTTGCTCGAGAACCAAGCCGCTTTCGAACATCTATTATCAGCGTCCGTCTTGAACACACCTGCATCGCAACTGGCCATCTGGAACGCATACGACTCGATAGACGACAGAGACATGGCCAAGAGGCTCGAGTCTGTTCTGAGCAAGGTGGTAAACAATAGAAAGACCGACCCCCTGGTGCGTACAAGAGCAAATCACTTCCTTGGTCATGTCCTTAGGTACCTTGGAAAATTCGATGAATCATCCAAGGTGTTTTCAAGGCTTGGTTATGTGCGCAAATGGATGGTGATCGGGCCTTTTGATAATGATCAGAACTCAGGCTTCGACACGCCTTACGGCCCTGAGACCGACCCTTTCGACCTCCACATGAAGTACAAAGGAAAACAGAAGGAAGTCTCATGGAAAAAAGTAAAATATTTTAGTTTCGATGGCAGAGTATCCCTGAGCGCCTTGATGGATCCGTCCCGATGGACCACCGCATACCTGACTACCTGGATACACAGCGATAAAGATCGATCTGTCGCCTTCAGGCTAGCAGCGTTCAGGGGAGTAAAGCTGTGGCTGAATAAAAGACTTCTGCTGGCAGACGATAAGGCGCGCATAGCTGCACTCGACCAGTACGCAGTCGGGGCAAGGCTCAAAAAAGGTTGGAATCATTTACTGGTAAAGGTCTGCCAAAGAAAAGGTCCTTGGCAACTAGGTCTCAGGGTCACGGACCTGGACGGAGAAGTAGCTCGCAATCTCAGATTCGACTCTGATTTTCATCCGACACCTGTTCAAAAAAAACCCACGGACACAACCTCTCTGCCTGCACCTGTCACCTTGTTATCCCAACTCGAGTCCATCGATGGACCATGGGCCGAGGCGTTGAGGATTTTATGGCTTACGAAACTGGGTTTTTATCCCAGGGCCATACAAGAGGCAGAATCCTGGTCATCTCACAATCCCAACTCGGCCATGGCCCTGAACTTCCTGGCCAGAATCTATTTCCTGGAAGCAAGAGACACCATGGCCATAAAAGCCCTCGTTCGATCCAACAAGCTCGAACCGCATCAGCCTTGGGTTACATTGACCAGGGCACAGTACGAACAAGGCCGAAAGAGATACACCAGGGCCATGGGATATCTAAAACCCCTACTGGAGAAAATGCCTGATAATATCGATGTTCGCGCATCCTACATATATCTTCTTGCAGCAAAAAATTGGCACCCGGAAGCTCTGATCGAAGCTAAAAAATTTGCTAATGATAATCCGACTAATCCCTGGGCATGGATGATGGTCGGCTCTGAACAGGCTCAGCTCAACAGATACTCGATGGCGCAAATCGCATATCAAAAGGCCCTCTCTCTCAAAGCCGATGAAAAGAAAATCTATGACCGGCTCGTTGCCTGGGCTCTGAACAAGGGTGATACTGCATCAGCCTTGTCCCTGGTAAAAAAAAGAACCAGAGTATTTCCTCAGCTTATTTCGTCTGCCTTGCAAGAAGCACGCATAAACATAGCCTCGGGCAGGCTTTCCGAAGCGCTTGCCGTATGCGATGGAATTGAAAAAATCGCCCCTGACTATTGGCTGATCCACAAGATTCGGGGAGATGTTTTCATGCTCCAGGGTCAACGCAAAAGAGCCATATCATCCTATAAAAAATCCCTGTTTTGCTACCCTGACAACCCATCACTGCAAGAATACATGGATCACCTGGATAACAGGAAAGATCCGGTTTTCGAAAAATACGCGCTGGACCAGGCATTGATCGATTCCATCCTTTCTTCACCACCTGATCATTCCCAATACCCGGAGGCTGATTCCGTTTTGTTGCTCGACGACCAGATAACCCATGTGTTCAAAGACGGCTTTGCCAGACACAAGGTTCATCAAATATATTGGATAAGGACCCAGCGTGCACAGCAACGTCTCAGCAAGTTCCGTGTTCCTTCAACATCTTCTTTTCGTCTCGAGGTGGCTCAGACCATTCTGCCGGACGGAACCAGGCAGGATGCCACGTCCATCAGAAGAGGCGTCATACACCTTCCGTCAATTCAGCCAGGTGCGCTCATAGACGTAGCTTATGGTTACACGAGCCAATCCAGGACCTGGATGGAAGATCATTACGCCGACTCGTTTTATTTCCAGGGTAAAAACCCGGTGGCATATTCCCGTTGGGTACTGGCGATTCCTTCATCGCGCAAATTGCGGGTGAAAACCATAGGTCAGATCGTATCTCACCAAGAACATCAGTTTGGAGAAGAAAAGGTTCATATTTGGAGCGCTCGTGATGTTGCCTTGATTCACTCGGACCAGGCAAGCCCCCCGTTTAGAGAACTTGCCGCAGCCGTGTACGTATCCACAATTCCTGACTGGGAAACGGTAGCAAGATGGGAATCCAGCCTCATACAGGATCAATTCCAGACAGATGACGCCATAAGAAAAAAAACAACGGAACTGATCAAAGGCAAAAAAACCAAGATGGAGCAGATGGAAGCTCTATATGAATTCGCAGTCCAGAAGGTCAGGTATCTTTATCACGATGTTGGTATCTTTGGAAAAAAGCCCAACCAAGCTCCAAACGTATTTGCCAATAAGTACGGCGACTGTAAGGACAAATCCACTTTGCTCATTGCCATGCTCAGGTATGCCGGGATTGAAGCTTATTACTCGGCGATTAGAACCCGTAACAAAGGCCCTGTGTTTTGGGAGGTTCCCTGCGCCCAGACCAATCATGCCATCACTTACATCCCGGCTCAACCTGGGATAGAAAAAGAGATGTTCCTGGACCCCACGGCAACCTTTTTCAACATGTACACCCTACCGGAACAGGACCAGGGAGTAGATGCCCTCGTGATAATGAATGATGGTTATAAAATCGTCCGAACACCAGTGAAAACTGAAAAATCCAGCCTGTTCAAATACGATTTTTTCCTGACAATAGATGGGAAACATCCGGAATCTTCCTGTGAGTTACGGGGTGTAAGCACCTGGAGAGGTTGGGCCGCAGCCAATCACAGGCAGGTGTTTCGTGCCGAGGGCAAACGGCTGGAACGTTTTTCAAACGAGTTGGCGTATCTATACCCTGGGTCGGTCGTTGAACGAGTTGACTTTTTTGGACTGGAGGATCTTGGAAAAACAGCGAAGGCCGAGTTTATCGCTCACGTGCCTGGCTTGGTGAGAGTCGAAGAATCATCGTTGAGAATAAAACCTATGTGGTCATCGAAAGCCTTGCAGTTCTATTCTCAAAGGCCATGGAGGCACTATGATCTGTTTTTGAACTATGCCATGAACCAAGACGCTAAAATCACCATGGCTATTCCTGAAGGATTCCGGGTAGCGAGCGTCCCAGCCGTGGAAAAAGTAGACACCCCGATTTTTTCATATTCCACCGGTTGCCGGGAAGAAGAAGACCAAATCGTTTGTCATCGCAATATTACCTGGCATGGACGAAGGTTGAAAAAGTCTGATTACCCGGAATTCAGAACGTCTTGCACGAAAATAACATCTTTGGAGTCCAGGGACATAGTACTCTTGCCGAAATAAGCATTCAGCCTACACACGCAATAACGGATTGAAAACGAGGTACCGCTTGACGCCTGCTCCCCATAAGGGGAAAATGCGCGGACTTTTGATGGAGGATTAGCTATGGCTAAAAACAATCGTCTATACGAACAGCTCAAAGAGATATCAGGCAATCTGTGGTGGTCATGGCAGCCTGATGTTGGAGATATTTTCAGAGACCTGGATATAGAAATATGGCGCGAGACAAATCACAATCCAGTGGCATTACTCGATAGACTCGGCCCGGACGAGATAGCACATAGAGCCGGCAAGGCTGCCATTGAAAGTCGTGTAATATACGCATACCATAGGCTTCATGAATACATGAGATGCCGACAGAGCTGGGGCAACTCTCACGCAGGCCCCTTGCTGGTTAGACCGGTGGGATATTTTTCCGCCGAGTTTGGCATTCACGAATCGCTGCCCATTTATTCGGGCGGATTAGGTGTTCTGGCTGGAGACCACCTAAAAAGCGCTTCTGACCTTGGAATACCCCTGGTCGGGGTCGGGCTTTTTTATGACCAGGGATATTTCAGGCAACACATCGATTCGGAAGGTATGCAGCAGGAGACTTACGGTAGGGCTAACCTAGACACCCTTCCTTTGCAAAGAGCCTTTGATTCCGAAGGAAATCCCCTTACAATCAAGGTAGAGACATCAGATAAAACCCTACATGCATCCGTACTCAAAGTTCAGGTGGGAAGATCTCTGCTCATCCTGCTGGATCCCAGTGTAGAACAAAACGTTCCGGATGACCAAAGACTGACCGAACATCTGCACAGGCTATACGGAGGAGGACAGAGAGTCCGTATCAGACAGGAACTGCTGTTGGGCATAGGTGGATTCAGGGCGATGAAGGCTCTTGGCCTACAACCAGGAGTGTTGCACCTCAATGAGGGTCACTGCGCTTTTGCCACCCTGGAGGCAGCCAGGGTCACCATGAAAGAACAGGGAATGTCTTTTAAAGATTCACTCAGATATGTAGCTGATACCACGGTATTTACCACACACACCCCGGTGGAAGCAGGTCATGACAGGTTTCCTCCTAGGTTGCTTTTGGAGCACCTCGGACCGTTGCAAAGTCAGCTTGGCATTTCCGACAATGAACTGTTGGGTTTGGGCCGGGTGAATCCTGAAAACGATGATGAAGCGTTTTGCATGACGGTTCTTGCACTCAAGTCCAGCAGACGATCCAACGGCGTGTCCAATATCCACGGCAGCGTTAGCAGAAAAATGTGGAATTTACTATGGCCGGACAGATCGCAGCACGAAGTTCCCATAGGACATATAACCAATGGTGTCCACACCAGCACTTGGCTTGCTCCCCAGATGAGAAGACTTTACGAGAGGAATCTGGGCCGTGACTGGATCTCGAGAATACGAAGGCGTGAAGTCTGGAGTGGTATTCATGGCATAGACGACGGAGAACTGTGGGAGACCCACAGGCACCTCAAGGGAGCCATGGTGGATTTCATCAAACGACGCCTTGGTCGCCAAGCGAAAAGAAGGGGCGAAGCCGAACAGGATATTTCGCGACGCACCGAAGGCCTTGATCCTGACAGCCTCATCATAGGCTTTGCCAGACGGTTTGCTCTTTACAAACGCGCGTGGCTCTTACTCGATGATGAAGAATTTCTGGAAAAACTTCTTTGCGATCCTTCCCGCCCCGTACAAGTGATATACGCCGGCAAAGCCCACCCGCAGGATCAGCAAGGCAAAGAGCTGATAAAGCGTATCTTCAACCTTGCAAGGGACAGACGGTTTGAAGGCCATATACACATTGTAGAAGATTACGATATCAACGTGGGAAGACACCTGGTACAGGGGGTGGATCTGTGGTTGAACAACCCTCGAAGACCACTAGAGGCTTGTGGCACAAGTGGTCAGAAGGTTGTGCTCAACGGCGGGCTCAACTGCTCCACTCTCGATGGCTGGTGGGCCGAGGCCTATGATGGCTATAACGGTTTTGCCATAGGACTGGGCAAGGTCCACACAGATTCGAACATACAGGATGCAAGAGAAGCAAAAGAACTCCAGCAGACTCTACTGAATGAAGTCGTACCAATGTTCTACTCCAGGGACGATCAAGGTTTTCCTTCCCAATGGATCGCGAGAATGAAGCATGCCCTTATGAGCCTTGGTTGGAGATACAACGCTGATCGCATGGTGGTCGACTACACTCAACAGGCATACCTTCCCGCCGGCGGCGCAACCACATCGAGCATGCCCGAAGAAGGAGACCTGGATTTGCAAGCTGTCATACGCTGGGTTGCACGCAACGAGCTTTGATTACCAAGATCGGCAACAATTTCAACGCTTCGAGCATTTCTTTACCATCAGGCGTCTGTTGTGATAATCGAATTAACATGTCTGGTTCGGAAAAAACAAAGTACATCTCGAAAGAAGACCAAGCGTCCTTGTTCACAAAGGTGGTGACGATCCTCAGAAAGCTAAAGGACGAAGGCCTTACCGAGTCAATGACCAAATCTCTGTCCGAGGCCAGAGCTTCGTTAGAGACTTTCTGTGCAGCTCATCCGAAATCTATTCCTGCGTTGAGGCTTCTGGCTGAAGTCACCTACGGTCTCGGTGACCTGGAGGCAACGAGAAAATACATCAATGAAGCGGAACTACTCGATCCATGGAACCCTGAGATATTGATCATCTCCGAGTCCATATATGAAGCCGGTGCCAAAACTTTACCGAGAGTACCCGGAGCACCACCATCGTTGGAATCCGGGCTCGCAGCAGGAACCTTGTCGTCGGACATGCTAATCGAGCGCGCCATGGGAGCATTCAAACTGGGTGAATTCGATAGAGCATACTCGCTCGCCAAGCTCGTATATCGCATCGACACGGACAAGGGCCATCACCTGCTGGATGTCTGGACCATAGGAGCAGGGGTAAATCCGGAGCGGGTCAGAAGGGAGCTGATGCTTCTTCTCCAGGAAGTACAGAACGAACCATATCTGTACCTGGCAATGGGTTCCATCGATAATGTTTTGGGGCTTTATGACGAAGCGGTCAGTTGGCTGGAGAGGGGACTGGATCAGGAAGACAAGGATCCCTACGTCCATTCCATGCTACAAAACGAGCTGGCGTACGTACTCGCAAAAAGAACGACCAGGCTAAACAGAGCGCTTGCCCTTGCGAGAAAGGCCCTGGCTTTCTTTCCGGAAGAAGATGCGAATGGATTCATCAGGGACACCATCGGTGTTATTTACATCAAGCTCGGCCAGATGGATAAGGCAACGAGAAACCTGAGGGAAGCGGTTTCAAAAGATCCCACAGTGATTCCCAGGTTTCATCTCGCCATCGCACTAATTACAAATGGAGACTATGCCGAAGCTTTGGCACAGTTGCACTGGATTGCATCAGCCAAACCCTCCTTGGAATCGCCACATGTGGAAGAATCTGCAATTCTTCAAAGAGTGCAAGAAAATATAAATAGATTGGACGAACTTCTGAACTTGGGCGGCCCTGACGACATACGAGATGCTCAAAGCTTATTACAGGGGTTGCTGTAGATTTTGACAAACCGGAGATCACTATGAGCCCAAAAACTACCAAGAAAACCGTTGCTAAAAAAACCACTAAAA
>CAYSLH010000001.1:12234-90450 GCA_964431605.1 uncultured Myxococcales bacterium | reverse complement strand
ATCACTATGAGCCCAAAAACTACCAAGAAAACCGTTGCTAAAAAAACCACTAAAAGGCGGCAAAAAAAACAACCAAGAAAACGGCAACAAAAAAACCAGCTAAAAAAACAGCGAAAAAACCTGCCAAGAAAGCCACGGTGAAAAAACCTTCGAAATCCGTGAAGAAAACTCCTGAGTCCAAGAAAAAACCAATAAAGAGCCGGGAAAAGAAAAACACCGACGCCAAGGCGACCAAAAAAAAGGATGTTGTCCAGGCCACACTGATAACCATTGAACAGTTGGCTCAGTCTTTGAATTTACCCCTCGTGAGGATAAGGCAAATGTTCAGGAGTGGTAAAATCAAGGGCGTAAAGGTGGACGGAAAGTGGTTATTCAACGAACGCCTGGTTCACCAAACGCTTGGTCGAAAAGCCCGCGGTCGATAATACTATAAAGCACTAGAAATCAGAAAAGGTATCAGCGAGTACGATAAATGATTCTACCTCGCTGTGGACCGTACGGAGAAAAGGCGACCCTCACTCGGTCGCCAAGCACGATCCTTATGTAATGCTTTCGCATCTTGCCGCAAACATATGCCAAAATAGTGGGCCCGCCATCCAGTTCCACCCTGTACATACCACCAGGTAAGACTTCTTTTACGGTCCCTTCAACTTCGAAGCTTTCATTCTCGGCCATGCTTTTCCTTCATCACCACCTCCAGGCGGTTTCGATCTTCTGTCTTGCTTTCCGGCAAAGGAAAGAAAGATAGAGTCCTTGAATGTTAAACGGCCCCAATTCCTACACAGGCATGTACAACATGTCAACCCAAATCTCCCCCTGGTTTTCATCTCTATTGGTATCTGGTCGTCCCCTGATTCCACATAAAAGATGTCATCAGGGCGACACTTGCCTTTCCATGTCTTGCGCCAGAAGATTGGCCAGGTGATCAGCCAGGGCAGACGCCATTTCGTCCACTAATCGTTCCCTGTGCTCAGCTCCCATGACCAGCATTCTCTGCATGTTCAACCCTCCCAGGTCTTGTCTCCAGTCAACGCAACGACGCCATAATATGCTATTGTCTGCAACCTCGGACAGGCTGGTTTCCAATTTCCAAGTGACAGTGACGGCAGACAGGTAATCTTCGGCCTCAAAAATCACATCGACTATCTCCACTCTCAACACCGTATCGTCATCTGCACGCACCCATCCAAACCTGTGAGAAAGCACTTGTGGAATACGCTCGGACAAGTGGCGTCTGAGTCTGCCTCCACCGAGATCCTGCAAAAGTTGTTTATATTGCAAAACCAACTTGTTCGACCTTGCCAGTACTCCCACGAACCTCCTGCTCTGCTGGCCGGTTCTCCTGGTAAACTGGAGTGAAAGCTGAGGATCTTCACCAAGCAAAACTTCAACTCCAGCCACTGGGTTGTGCCTTTTTTGAAAATTATTCACATGGCAGCATCCCAAAAAACAAAATGCCGGGAAGAAATATAACAAAATGGACGTTCTTTTCATGTTGGTTCCTTGCTCTTTCGAGGACAAGGAAAAAACTATCATGGATCGGAAATCAATTTCATCAATATAGACGCTATTTCTTTCTCACATCTGCTTTTTAAAAAATCAAGGAAAGACGGGATGGAAAATTTGGACTCGTTTTTCTAATTTGATTGTTTTTGAAAAATCTTGGATATATTATCCGTCCACTATGGCCATGAACCCTAAACACATAAAAATCCTTTTGAGCTTTGAACTCAAGCAATCGTTCAAGAGCGCTCCCAGTGTACTTGCTGCACTGTTTCTGTTTCTGCCGTTGGCTTGGTTTTTATCCAAGCTGTACAATCACGCGAGTCTCATCAATGACTTCGCCTCAGGAAACATATCACAGGAGCAAACCTTTCTCCTCGGTGCCGCAAAATGGATGGCCGGAATGGATAAAGGATTCGTGGACCGATTGTTCATGGATCACTCGCCTTTTGTGACTTTAATGTTTGTCATGACCGTTTTTGCCGTGCCGTTTCTTACAATGATAGCGGCACTGGATCAAAACGCCTCTGACATAGGCTCTAAGGGAATCCGTTTCCTACTGCCAAGAACAAGCCGGGACAATCTGCTGGTGGGCAGATTCCTCGGAACCATGACCTCTTGGTCAGCCATGCTCATACTCTCAGGAATCGCTGTCACCATAACAGCCCTGATACTCGATGACGTACATGGCGCATCTGTGGTGATATCGGATGGCATCTGGTTTACGGTTAGCATCATCCTGGTTGCTACTCCATTTGCAGCATTCATGGCGCTTTGTTCCGTAGTAACGGGAAACCCACTTCTTTCCATCACTATGGGTATCGGTTCGTACCTGGGAGTTTTTCTTCTCGGTGGACTCGGCGGATGGATTCATTCTAGTCTCAAGCTGTTTCGTTTCCTGTTTCCTGCGCCTTTAAGATACGACCTCATGCTTGGTGATATGACCAAAACCTCGGTGGCCATGATCGCCATGATCGCCTACAGTTTAGCTTTTCTTATTCTCGCAGGTCTATTCCTGCGCAAGAGGGACCTATGAGCTACGCGGTCGAAGTAAAGCAATTGCATAAAAAGTTCGGGTCCGTGCATGCACTCAACGGTCTCGACCTGAATATACCCACCGGCTCCACCTTCGGTCTTGTGGGTCCCAATGGAGCAGGCAAGACCACTCTATTTTCAATCATCGCGGGATATCTTCAGAAAACCTCCGGAAGTGTGGTGGTCCTGGGTGGAGAGGTGAGGGGAGAAAAACTCCGGGGACGTGTTGGTGTATTGCCACAGGATGCCTTATGGCGTAAAGGCCTGGACGTAAAATCACAACTGACGCTATGCGCAAGACTTCAGGATATGGACAAAACCAGAGCATCAGAAGAAGTATCTCGAGTTCTGCACCTTACTGGTATGCAGGATTATGCAAGAACACTTCCTGAAAAACTCTCCCATGGAATGGCCAAGAGAATCGCCATATCTCAAGCCCTCATAGGAGATCCTGAACTGGTAATGCTGGATGAACCCCTTGCCGGACTGGACCCGGCACAGGCTCATCGCATAAGAACTTTGATCCAGGAACAATCCGGCAAAAGAACTTTTGTGATTTCCTCTCATATCATGGCGGACATAGAGACCCTTTGTTCCCATGTTGCAATCATAAAGGCTGGAAAAATCGTTGCCCAACCTTCCCTGGCGGACTTGACCAAGCGTGAAGCGATGGTGGTTTTCACTCTTAGCGACACACCGGAAAAAGTCCTGTCAAAACCATTCGAAGCCATGAGTTTTGTAACAGGAGTGGAAGTTCGACAGGTGGAAAAGAAGTTACAAATTTCGGTGGATATCTCTCAAAAAAATTTGGATGAGGCAGTGGCTCAATTCATCAAGGTTCTTTCCGAAAAAGGCACATCTTTCGTGGGAATCCAAAAGGGAACATCCCTTGAGGACGCTTTTTTGAAAATGACTTGAAGCTATTTCAGATAAAAAAACATGGAGTCGATCCGTGAATGCCCCTGAAGCATTAGAAGTCGTTAAATCGTACCTTGTAGCCGATTTCGAAGTACCGGAAGAAAAAATCACCATGGAGGCAGACCTTTTCGACGACCTCGAGTTGGATTCCATCGATGCTCTGGACATGGTGGGCCAGATAGAGGCTCATCTGGGAACCGAAGTGAAAGATGATGCTCTCAAGAGTCTTCGTACCATTGCTGACGTGGTCAACTACCTGGTAGAACACGGTTCTTGAGAATCAAGCCATGACATCTTCCTGGCAACCTGACATGAAAATCAAAGAAGTTGGGAAAAACTCGTTTTCGACCGACTTGAGCCTTTCTTCTGATTCTCCCTGGTTTGACGGGCATTTTCCCCAAAAACCCATTCTTCCCGCGCTGGCCATCATCTATATCGTACTGAACCTGGTCAGACTTTCGACAAAGAAGCCCAACCTGCATCTGAAGACCATACCCAAAAGCAGGATCAGGAGTCTTGTCCTGCCCGGTCAACACATTGAAGTCCGGTGTGAAATCACCCACGAATCGGAAAAAAACTCGCTATATTCAGTGAAGTTCGAGATCAACAGACAAGGAGAAAGGGTTGGTGACGGCAGGATGGAAGTAGGCTGAGAAGGGACCAGATGTCTCCTTTGAAATAAAAACATGCTATTGCCGTCAAATGTACAAAACGTGAATAGCTTGACAGGGTGACTAGATTGATGTTAGGCGAGAACGTTACGGGGAAATCAACGAATTGGTAACTGATACACGGAGAGGTATAGCAATGGAAGCAACTGCGATGAAGCTAGAATCAGACACCATGGAAAACCGGGTAGCGCAAATTATCATTGAAGAACTCAAACTGGAAGATGTCACTCCAGAATCTTTTGACAAGAACCTGGACCTGGTCGATGAATTGGGAATCGACTCCATGGATCTGACTGCGGTGGTGCTTGTGCTGCAGGACGAATACTCCATAACCATCGACGAAGATGATTATCCGAAACTCAAGAACGTCCGTCTCATCGCCAAGTACATCAAAGATTGTATGGACTGACGTTTCAGTCAATCCAAATATGTCACAAACAGCGTTATCCAGGTAAAAACCAAATGTCTGGATCCTCTCAAGCTACAGGCGAATTGTTGGACTTTAGGCCCCCGGGCAAAGCTGGACAAAAGTGGAAATTCTCCCAGTTGCTCGAGCAAGACCCTGTCCGCCGAAGATGGGAAAAAGTCCGAAAATACTTTTTTCTGAGAGAATCTACATACGACATGTCCAACCGGTGTAACATTCGTTGTGACGGCTGTTATTATTTCGAAGGAGAAAAGCAGTTCGCCAAGGAGAACAGGGAGACTGAATCCTGGCGCGCTCTCATGAGACAGGAAAAAGCCAGAGGTATCACGTATGTGGTACTGGCTGGAGCCGAACCAGCCCTGGTGCCGGACCTGCTCGATGTGTGTTATGAAGAAATGCCTCTGGGAAGTATTGCGACAAATGGAGTAAAGCACATCCCCCGGTCCGTAGGATACAAGATTCACATCTCCGTGTGGGGAAACGACGAGACCAGCCAGAAGATCAGACGAGCGAAGGATCTCCTCGTCAGGCAGATGGAAAACTACGAGGGAGATGACAGGGCAGTTTTCGTCTTTACCTATACGAGGGAAAACATTGCAGAAGCTGATGAGGTAGTGCGACTGTTGGCACAACATGATTTCAAAGTGACATTCAACATGTTCTCTTCTACTGTGGGATATGATGGACCACTTAGGCACGATGAACAATCACTGGTTGCGACCAGAAACTCCATGATGGAACTCATGAAACGCTACCCAGAAAACGTGCTCTTTTCTCCATATTCCGCCGTGGTTCATACACATCGAAAGGGCTTGCATGCTCTGTATAAATGTCCTTATCCCCGCATGAATCCATCCACCCACATAGGGTTGGGGAGATCTTTCAGACAATACAGGACCGATCTGAACTGGGATCGAGGTGTAGCCTGCTGTGTTCCTGATACGGATTGTGCCGATTGCAGGCATTATGCTGCTGGTTCAGCAGTTGTGACCGCCAGGCTCCATGGACATGCAAAAGACCCGCAACATTTCAAAGCGTGGCTCGACTATGTAGATACTTACTTGGCCGTATGGGTGATGGGATACGAAAAGGATGAGAATCTCCAATCGCAATTGGTACCTCCTCCCGGATTCGACCTCGTACCCGTGTAGCCGATGATAAAATTAAACTCGAAGGAAACAAGATACAAACAGGTGACCAGATGAAAACTGTTAGCTCTCTTTTGGACAAAGAGTGGTATGAAAGATACAAGCGAATTTCCAAACTGAATATTCGTTCATCCATCTACGATGTGACCAACAAGTGCAACCTTCGCTGCAAGGGTTGCTTTTTCTTCTCTTCTGGTGAACACAAGGCTGCACAAGAACAGGACGACGTGGAAAAATGGAAAGAATTCATAGATAAAGAAGTCCAACGCGGTGTCAACCTGGCAATTCTGATCGGAGGAGAGCCAACCCTGTATCTGGATCGTGTGGCGGCTTTTTACGATAGGTTGCCAACATATTGTGCCACCAACGGGCTCATCAAAGTAGACAGGGAAAAGTTTCCCGACATGATGGTGGGTATCTCTCTTTGGGGAGATCCCGAAGTGGAAAAAAAGCTCAGGGGAAAAGACACGTTTGCCATATCTTCCAAAAATTACGAGGGTGATGACTACACTTACTACCTGTTTACCATTTCTCCCAGACAACTCGGTTCCATCGAACCCATAGTAAAACGGATCGACGACTGCGGTTTGAAAGTGCACATGCAGCTTCTTTCCAACGACGAAGGAGTGGATGGCTTTAGTTGGACACAAGACCAACTCAAACAGGCAAGGGAAGAAATGGACGAGATGTTGATCAAGTATCCCCGGACCGTCATTTCTTCGCACTACTATCATGAAGTACTCACCACCCAGACCATGCTGGGCAGAAAGTTCGGATGGAAAGAGTGTCCCTCCGTATCCATTAACTGGGATACGAGGGATCCGCAGCCCAAACGCCTCATACGATTCATCAGATGGGCATCTGACCTTCAAACCACTCACCGCTGTTGTACCTCTCAAACAAGAGACTGCTCGACCTGCATGGACGGTGCGGCACATATGAGTTGGGTGATGGTAAACAAACGCGCCCACATGCAATCGACAAAAGATCTCCAAAACTGGATCACCGTTTACGAAATGTTTGCCAAGCTATACAGGTTCCTCCCCTGGTAGGCTACTTTTTCTTATGGATAATCGTCCTGTCATAGTGGGCATGGATATGCTCACCCCATTGGGAACACAGATCGAAGAGCAGATAAACAATGCCGAGGAAGGTAAAAGTGGTATTGGGCCATTGACCCGGTTTACGCTCCCTGAAACTTTTCCTGTGACCATTGCAGGACAGGTGCCGGATATTGATACCAGTTCATACGAATTCCTCAAGCCACGCAAGATGGCTCACTGGTTTTCTCCAGTATTCAAACACTCCCTTCTCGTGGTTCATCGAGCTTTGAAACAAGCCAAGCTGGAAATCAGCCCAGAGATTTCACCTAGAGTGGCCACCACCTTTTCTACCGCTATCGGTGGTCTCGACGCTGTTCTTTTCGCAGACAGACAACTGAGAGAAAAGGGAAAACTTCCACATCCATTCGTCAATCCAAATTCATGCATTAACATGGTTGCGGGAAAAGTCTCCATTCTTTCCGGAGCCACCGGACCCATCACCACATCCATTACCGCATGTGCCACTGGAAGCACATCTCTAATAACCGGAGCCATGTTCATCCAGGCAGGCATGGCAGACGTGGCAATTTGCGGGGCAGTGGATTTCCCGTTGGTGGAACCCATCGTGGCAGGATTTGCCACCATGAACGGAGCGTACAGGACAAAAAAAGACCAACCTGAGCCGCCGGTTTCAGCCAGTCGCCCCTTTTCTTCCAATCGCAGAGGTTTTGTAATATCCGAAGGAGCGGCAGCCATAATAATCTGTAGCAAAAACTTTGCAAAAGAACACTCCCTGACACCACTAGCAACCGTTGCAGGATGGGCCATGACTTCTGATGCCCATCATTTCGTGGCGCCAAACCAAGTCACTGTCACAAGATGCATGGCTCAAGCAATTGAACATGCCGGCATAGGCCCATCTGACATCAGTGCCATAAACGCCCATGCCGCATCCACGAAGGTAGGAGATTCGGTTGAAGCAAAAAGCATATTAGAGCTCTTTGGTTCAAATCATCCAATCATTACGGCAAATAAATCGCTCATTGGTCACTGCATGGGCGCTTCGAGCGCCATAGAATTAGTGATGGCGCAAAAATCCATGGAAAGAAAAACACTGCCCCCCACCATCAATCTTAGTCCAGACAAGGAACTTGGGTTAGTTAATGTTTTTGACCATGCGGTGGAGTATGAACCACGCTGGGTTCTAAAAAATGCTTTTGGATTCGGTGGATGCAATGCTTGTGTGGTTCTTGGCCCGGTGGCATAATTCATCCTCCATAACGCTTGCAGGAGAAGCCCAATGAGGGCGCCTTTGAACAGAAGAGTTTTCGTAGTCGGATATGCTGTCGCCACTCCACTTGGGCGGCATTTTCAGACAACCTGGCAAAATGCCATGAAAGCAAAGGCCGGTTTCAGAAAAGTTACAAGGTGCAAGGTGAAAAGCCCGTGCGACGTTGTGGGGGAAATCCCTGATTGGGATCCTTTGGACGAAGAGTTCACCTCACAAAAAGAAGTCTATAATTGGAACGCTTCTTTTGTCCTGTTGACCGTGGCTGTTTGTAAGGATGCCCTTGCTGACGCCAAGTTGGAAATCACCCCGGACATAGCACCAAGAACAGCCTCCCTCATCGGCTCCGCCCTCAATGGTCACGATGCATACCGGGCGGCCGTGGAAGCTCTCGAACACCAGGGCCCCAACCGGGTCAGCCCATACCTTCTGCCGAACCTCTGTGGGAATTTACCAGCTGGAAAAGCGGGAATGCTCCTGGGATTCCAGGGACTCAATTTTTCTCCTCAAGGAGCCTGCGCGTCCGGCAATCATGCCATTGGAGTAGGAGCCAGATTGATTCGGGACGGAGACCAGGACTTCGTGTTGGCAGGAGGCGTGGACACACCCATTCTCCCCGAGATAATCCACGGTTTTGCAAACATGGGCGCTACCATAAAAATAAAGGAAGGTGACAGGGCAGTAGATGATCCAACGAAGGCATCGCGCCCCTTTTCCTCTGACAGAAAGGGATTCGTGCTCAGCGAAGGCGCAGGTGTGGTGCTCCTGGCTTCTGAAGATGCCCTAAAGGCTCATGGATTAGAACCGAAGGCCGAAGTTTTGGGCATCGGGTGGACATCGGACGCATATCATTTCACCAAACCCAACGCTCCTACCATCATAAAGGCCATGAGAGACGCTATGGATGACGCGAATATCTCTCCTTCAGATGTGAACTACGTAAACGCCCATGGAACATCCACACCAAGAGGTGACTCCACAGAAGCCAATTGCCTCAGGGAGGTTTTTGGTCCACACCTGGAAAACCTTCCTGTCTCGTCCAATAAGTCCATGCTTGGCCATACCCTAGGTGCCTCGGCCGCCATTGAAGCCGCTTTGACCATCGAGGGAATGAGAAAAGGTATAATTCTACCCACGGTCAATCACTTGCAAGATCCTTCTCTTTCCGACATTGATGTGGTGCCCAACAAACCACGGAAAGCGAATGTTGAGATTGCCTTGTCCAATTCGTTTGGATTCGGCGGCACCAACTGCTGCGTAATATTCAAAGGTGTATAAAAATGCGACCTCCTCCTTTTGTACCTGTGACCCATAACGGCGACAAGAGGTTTGTTAAAGATAAAACCACTGGCTTGGTATACCATCAAGTTTTCAATCGCGTGCTATACGCTGACACGGACAGGTCTGGAATCGTATATCATGCAAATTATCTCAGGTACTTCGAGTTGGGACGCGCTTCGTTGATGAGGGACATAGGATTTCCATACTCTCAGGTAGAAGACTCAGGTTACATCTATCCCATCGTTGACCTGGGATTGAAATACTTCCTTCCACTGAAATATGACAGCCCCATGCTCATTCACACCAGGCCAGCCGATCTGGAGAGAGTTCGGGTCAAGTTCGAATATGTCATCATCCACGCAGAGACTAACCAATTGGTTTGTATTGGACATACTCTTCATTGCGCTCTGAACGAAAAGGGAAAGCCAACGGCGGTGGATCCCATTACGGTAAAAACCTGGGAGACATTCCCAAATCCCATAACTGAAAAATCCGCTAAACAATGAACCAAAAAAAAATTCCTTTGGACATCCCCAACTCCCCTTATTTGAGGGATCATAAATTCGAGGGGAAATCCATTCTTCCAGCGGTTGAATCAATTCAATACTTGGCCACCTGTGCGTCAGATATCGCAAATCCACCGAATGTCTTGTTTTCACACAATGCCAGATTCAACCGGTTTCTACCCCTGCCTCCCGAATCCTCAATTGTAAAAGCTTCTGTGGAGTTGCATCCAACTAAAAATGCAATCAAGGCTAATCTGCTCTCTCACACAAAAGCTGGAAAAACAGGAATTAGCAGAACACTGAAGCATGTTGAAGTAAGTTTTGGTTCCAGCACTAAGGCGAGTACTCATGATCCTGTTGACCTTCTCAAAGAAAGGGCTGTCGCCCTGGAGGGCGTGGGAATAAGGTTTTCGTCACAAAAACTCTATAAGGATCTGGTTCCATTTGGACCTTCTTTTCAAAATGTTACCGGACCTGTTTTTCTATCTGAGGCAGGAGCCGTGGCGAAAATTTTCGCGGCCGAACATCGCACACCTTGGGGCCCACTAGGCAATGTTTTCGTCCTCGATGGAGCATTCCACTTAGCTTGCGCCTGGGGACAAAGGTACGAAGGATTGCTGACCTTTCCCGTGGGATACGGGGAGAGGTTTGTAAACTCACCCTGCAAAACAGGTGAAAAATACTGGTGCCGAATCCTTCCTGCAGGGAAAAAAGGAGAAACTCTCTTTTTCCACATCTTCATCTTCCGCAAAGATGGCATCCTGGCAGAAGCATGCATGGACACAGAGTTCAGGGATGTTTCGTCTGGAAGGATCACTCCCGCTGAGTGGATACGAAAAGACTCTCTTGAAGATCCCCTCGCCAGGTTGCGAGATGTGTGTACCGGATTGACAGTCCTGGACCTGGATTCCATGTGCGATTTTTATGATTACATATTTACGAGCCATGAAAAAAAACGTTGGAGTAATTTGGGACCTAAAAGGGCCAGAGATTTTGGAAGTGCCAGGATAGCCTTGAAACTTCTGACACGACAGCTATCTGATGACTGGAGCACTCCTGGTTCGAAAATCGAGACCCTTGCCGAAGATCTTGTTCATCCAATCTTATCATCTTCAGATGATTCTGCCAGGTACTGTGCTGCATCTCATGATCCTCGCTTTGCAATTGCCGTCTCCAGCCCATACCCCATCGGGATCGACGTGGAAATGCTCTCGGAAAAAGTGATCAGGAGTTCAAGGTTATTTCTTAGCAAGAAAGAACAAGAACTGGTTTCAAAATCAGTATTAGGCGCCACTGAAGCTGCCGTCCGAGTTTGGACGGTAAAAGAGGCAGCAGCCAAGGCCCTGGATATAAGCCTTGCAAAAGCATTCGATTTGATCCAGGTTATCCAAATTGCTGGAGACAATTGTGAAGTACTGGTCGAAAACCAACACCATAAGGCTTTCTGCGCTAAGGTCGATGATCATGTATTTACCATTTTTTCCATGAGGGATTGATCATTGTTTGCCATCGTGGATAAGGTAACATCTCCTTTTCAATTTGGAGGAATTTTTATGAAACTGTCTATTCTCCTGTTCGTTGGTTTTTCATTTTTAGAAATCTCCTGTGGTACAAGCAACGAGCAAGACAAATGTCTGGGAATACAAAACCCTTGCGAAAAAATAGATGAGACGAAATGTTCCTCAGACCTGAAATCCGTCAAGACATGTTCCATGAACGCAGACGGTTGCCTGGTGTGGACACAAACAGATTCGTGTGATGGAAATCGTACTTGTTCTTCGGGTCAATGTGTCTGTGTGGACATGTGTAACAAACAGGGTGAAACACGATGTTCTGAAGATAAGCTGCAAACCTGCAAAGAAGGTCAGGATGGTTGCCTTGTTTGGGCCACCACCACTGACTGTGCAGCTGACAACAAACACTGTGACGACTCGGGCGATGTTCCTGTCTGTAGCCAGGAATGCGTAAACAAGTGTGATACCGCAGGGAACCTCAGGTGCTCGGGGGATGTTATCCAGACATGCGCCGCTGATGACGCCGGCTGTTTGGACTGGTCGGACACTACTGACTGTGCTGCTGACAACGAACATTGTGACGACTCGGGCGATGTTCCTGTCTGTAACCAGGAATGTGTAAACAAGTGTGATACCGCAGGAGACCTCAGGTGTTCAGGTGATGTTATCCAGACATGTACCGCTGACAACTCGGGTTGTCTTGATTGGGCCGATACCACTGACTGTGCAGCTGACAACAAACACTGTGACGACTCAGGCGATGTTCCTGTCTGCCAGCAAGGCTGCACCGATGAATGTGATACGGTGGATGCTCTAAGATGTAACTTGTTTACCATCCAACGTTGTGAACTAGGAGCTGACAGTTGTAAATATTGGCGGGACTCCCAAGATTGTACCGAATCAAACCAGTTTTGCCAGCAACCTCAGGACGGCACAGCCCATTGTGCCACGTGTGAACCACCTGCTGAAGGCTGCGAACAGGGCGAGCGCTGCACCATGTCAAACTTCGGAGTGTTTTTCTGTCTGCCTGCAGGGAATGTACAGGAAGGGGGAGACTGCTCTTCTTCCGATTGCCAGGCTGGATTGATCTGTCTTGATGGAACCTGCGTAAGTTACTGCGAAAATGCATCGGAATGTACCTCGCCTGATCAACACTGTGTTTGGGCCTGGCCAGAACTGGGTACCTCATGGGGTGTATGCAGACCCGGATGCGATCCAATTTTACAGACTGGATGCTCTGGTGAAGAATCTGCATGCTACTACTCAGACCCAGAGGCTGGAACCACCGAATGCTGGATGCCTGGTTCTCTGCAGGAAGGCGATGATTGTAGTGATATGACCCAATTTTGTGCTCCTGGTCTTGATTGTGTATTGGAACCAAATACTTCCGATCCTTTTGAATATTACTGCAGGGCATACTGCGATATTGAACACCCATGCCCTGATGGAAAAACCTGCCAAAGCACCTCTCACATGGTAATGTTACCAGTATGCTTGTAAGGCGCAGAATTTTATAAACGGCTCTTCTTTTCTTTCATAGTAACGTCCCGGGGGGTTGCAAATAAGACAAATCGTTCATATATTCTTTTCGACCTACTAACTTTTAGGAGAAGCACATGGGAACTATTGAACTTACAAAGGAAAATGTACAAAAAACCATAGACGAGAGTGAATTCCTGCTCATCGACTTTTGGGCTGAATGGTGTGGCCCTTGCAAAATGTTTGGACCAACATTCCAAAAATCTTCAGAAGAGCATCCTGATATGGTTTTTGCCAAATGCGACACTGAAGCACAGCCAGAGGTTGCTGCGTCTTTTGGCATACAGTCCATTCCCACTCTGGGCATCTTCCGCGAAGGCATCCTCATTTTTCTCCAGCCAGGCGCCTTGCCGCCACAAGCCTTGGAGGAGATTATCACAAAGGTCAAAGAGTTGGACATGGACGAGGTTCGCCAGACCATAGCAAAAGAACAAGCAGAACAGCAAAAAGCCACTGAATCCTCTGAAAAAAAAGAAGCATCTACAACCGAGACGGAAAAAAAAAACTAGAAGTCGTCTCCAACAAAAGCGAAGGACTTCAACACCTGGCTGACGATTTTATACTCAGACGTCAGGGTGTCACTAGGGACTTTCTCGAAAAAGCTCAGTCTACTGATGGTATTGCGAGGAAAGTTCTTCTCATGTACGAAAAAATACGTAATGAGACAAGAGAGGGTGATGAGGAATCCAAAAACAGGATTCGCTCGGAACTTGGTGCTTGGAATTTCGATGAAGAAAAAGATCTGCAAAATGTAGACCCAGATACAAAAAGTGAAATCAAGGCAGTTCTAAGGGCCATGAATGAAGTTTTGAAAGATTAGATTTTTTTCTGTCATGGCTTTAGCCAGGCATGTTTCAATTTGCTAAATACCTACCTGTATGTCAAAACTGGAAAATCTTGATAAAAATCATCAATTGGTTACAGGAAAATAAAACATGTTTCTTCCCATAGGTGACTCTCCAAACCCAAAAAACTTCACTCCTTGGGTTACCTGGAGCTTGATCGCTGCTAATGTGGCGATCTACTTGTTGATATCGTTACCCTTGGAATACTCGCCTCTCAATATCTCTGACCCCATGGTGGAGCAATATCTTCGCTATCTAAGACAGTATTATCCAAATCTGCTTTATGATTATCATGCCATGATGAAGCTCAGTGCTTATGACGCGTTCGTATTTTTGCACGGATTCAAACCCGCCGCTCCTGATATGATTGACCTTTTTGAGTCCATGTTCCTGCACGCCGGTATCTTGCACTTGGCAGGCAACATGTTGTTTCTATGGATTTTCGGCGACAACGTGGAGCATCGCCTCGGACGGTTCTGGTTTTTCACTGTTTACCTGGCATCTGGCGTCTTTGCTACTTTGAGCTTTGCCTTATTGGCCGGCAACTCCATGACTCCTTTGGTAGGTGCGTCAGGAGCCATCTCCGGCGTTTTGGGAATTTATTTCTACCTTTTTCCAAAAAATCAAATCAAGGTTTTTGTATTTATATTCTTTTTCTTTGATGTTTGGCTTTTGCCTTCCAGGATTGTTCTTGGATTCTTTCTTGTGCTCGACAATCTCCTTCCCATGTTATTCGGCGCTCAAAGCGGTGTTGCTCATGGAGCTCATGTCGGTGGATTTTTTGCAGGCTTGCTTGTAGCTTGGATGGGAGAAAGAGCTGGTTGGATGTGGCCTTGGAGCAAAGCTGGAAGATATCGGCTTGGCGCTGAAAAGAAAAACCCTTCAGGCAACAAGCTACTGGTAGAACAAGCCTTGTCAAAAGGGGACGCAACCAGGGCCATCGAAGCATTGAGCAAATTAGATAAACAACAGCTGTCTTCCCTCGATCCAAAAAGTTGCGCTACATTGTCCTCCTGGTTGGCACAGGCTGGTCACGAGAGAGCAGCCTCTAGCCTGCTTCGCACATGCATCGCAAACAATCCAAACTCCTCTGACCTTGATAAGGCTTTTTTAGCACTGGGATTGCTTCGCTTTTCACAGGGACAACCCACAGCAGCATACCAGCACCTGCTGAATGTCTTTGACTATAATCCTGACGCCGAGACTGCAAGATTGGCGAAAATGGCACTGGATAAAATCGACTACTATAGAAAAACCAGACCATAGCGGTTCAAATAAGATCTTGGCTCCAAAATCCTGTTGTGCATAATATACGATTCGATGAATTGCAAAAGCAGGAGGAACCCACATGATTAAGATCGTTAAAATGTTTACCATAATTTCTGTTGGAGCTTTGTTCCTGTCCTCTGGTGCCTGCAAAAAATCAAAATCGGATCAGGGTGCTGAAATCCTCGAGGACATGATGGATATTTGGATGTCGACTTTTGAAGATTTCTTCGATATCGTCGAAGACAATTATGATATCTGTAACAAGTGTGTGCGTGATACAGCCAATCTAGTCGAGCAAAGACGAGGACAAATGAACACCCTCTATGCTCAATGGAAAAATCTAACATCCCAGATGTCCACAAAAGAACGAATGGATGCCATTGAAAAAACCCGTTCAACCTATACAGAGTTGGGCGCAAAGGCACAAGCTATGCAAGAAGAACACTACAAGACATTCGAAGAGTTCGACAAACATTGCTCAGGTGTGACGGCAAAGGTGTACAAAAAGATGGAAGAGGCCAGAGACTTGTATTTCAGCTTCATGGGCACTCAATACTGACATTGTTCTTTCACCACACTATTCACAAAATAGTCGAAATTGGAAACCAACTGACATGACAGAGAATATGGAACAGAAACTTCAGGATATGGCCATGGATCTGGCTGAAAGATTAGCGCGCGGCCTCGAGAGTGTGATATCCAAATCCCTTAGTTCTCCAAACATCCTGCAAATTATCGACAAGCTCAAAACCGGATCAGTAAAAGGGTTGTCTGAAAACATCGCTGGGGAAAAATCTCTCCCTATGGAAAACAGTATCGAGCCTTCAAAAACATGTTCAGAACCTGACTGCAATCTTCCAGCCAGAGCCAGGGGGCTTTGCTCCAAACACTACCAGAGATTACGTTATGCTGAAAAACGTGCTTCCGAACTAGGACAACCTCCACCAAAGACCTTGTCGGAAGCCAAAGCAAATCGCCTCAACAAACCCACGAGAAAAACCTCCAAGCGGGGTGGTGGAATCTGCTCTGAGGAGGGCTGTGATCGTCCGAATTACGCAAAGGGATTGTGCGGAAAGCACTTTATGGAATGGGTTCGATCAAAAAAGAATGAAGAAGACTGACTATTTTTTTTCCTTCTCTTCTGTCTTTGGTGCTGCTTTGGCTTCTTTTATGAACGATTCCTTTTTTCCCGCACCGCCCATTTTACATGTTCCATCGAAAACCACTCCCTTTTCAATATAGAGAGACGGTGTTTCGATATTACCTACCACGCGTCCTGAACCACGAATTTCCACACCCTGCTTTGCTCGGATGTTTCCAGTAACCTGACCATTGACCACAATGGTACCAATATCGATTTCAGCATTTACCTTGGCTCCCTCACCAACCACCAGAACCGAGTCGGAGATGATTTCTCCGGAATAAACTCCCTCGATCCGTAACGTTCCTTCAAAATTCAATTTGCCCTCGAACTCGGATCCTTTTCCAAGAATCGTTGTTATCTCGTCGGTCTTGAGACTCACGGTATGCTCCCTCCTGGTGACGGCCTTGTTTTTATTTTGGCCAGACGGAATTTGGACTTTTTCCACCGTTAGTTCTGGTTCGGTCTTTTCTTTTTTAAATAAAGCCAATTTTAATTCCCCTGGATTACCTGAAGAATCCTATCCAGTTCTCCATCAGAAAAATAATGTATTATCAATTTTCCACCCTTTCGACCCTTTTGCAAGTCTACCTTGGTACCAAAACGTCGCTGCAACTCCTCCACCAATCTCCTCTGTGTAACGTTGAGAACTGATTGTTTCAAAGAACCTCGCTTGGGCCCGCTCTTTTGAGATGTTGCGCTTCTAACCATCTCCTCACAAGCCCGAACGCTCAGTCCGTCTCTAACCACCTTTCTTGCCAGAGCCTTTTGTTTACTCTGTCCCTGAGCGCCAAGGATTGCCCTGGCGTGTCCCATGGATAGTTCTCCCGTAAGTAAAAATTTTTGAACCTCCTGCGGCAGCTTCAAAAGCCGAAGAGCGTTGGCAACAGACGACCTTTGTTTTCCAACCCGTTTCGCCAAACCTTCCTGGGTCAAGCCATGCTCCTCGATGAGCTGGCGGTACGCCTCCGCTTCTTCCAAAGGATTCAGATCCTCGCGCTGAATATTTTCTATGAGCGCAATTTCCAACATCTCCGTTCCAGACAGGTTCTTTACCACGACTGGAACTTTTTCCAGACCTGCCAATTTCGACGCTCTCCATCTTCGTTCACCAGCAACGACCTGAAACATTCCATCACCCAATGCTCTTACTACGAGCGGTTGTATCACGCCCTTTGACCTGACGCTTTCGGTTAGGTCTTCCAGCTTGGAGTTATCAAAACTCTGCCTTGGCTGATTTTCGTTAGGCACGAGCTTGTCTATGGGGCATTGAAACAACCCGCTGGGCTGCTTTGAAGATGTCTTATCTTCGTTTACAGGAATAAGAGCCTTGAGTCCTTTTCCCAGAGCCTTTCTTTTAGCTGATGACATTATAACACCTTATAAAACAACTAGTTAGATGATGATAGAATTTCTTTGGCCAAAGCAAGATAGCTTTCTGATCCCCGAGATCTCGGATCATATAACATGACCGGCTTACCAAACGAAGGAGCTTCGGAAAGCCTGACGTTTCTAGGTATGGTCGAATTGAACACCTTTCCTTTAAAATACGATTTAACTTCATTTGCCACGGAATGAGAAATTGCGTTTCGAACATCAAACATAGTCAAAAGAATCCCATCGATCTCAAGAGAATCATTCAAGCCTTTTCGAATCATCTCTATGGTCTGAACCAGGGAACTCAAACCCTCCAGTGCGTAATATTCACATTGTAAAGGAACAAGCACTCCATCCGCACCGGCTAACGCATTGATGGTCAAAAGACCCAACGACGGGGGGCAGTCTAGAATAATATATTCGTACTGATCCTTGACTTTCTCAAGGGCATTTTTCAGGAGACTCTCCCTTCCTTGCATGTCCACAAGTTCTACTTCCGCACCGATGAGATTTGAATCAGAAGGAACTAGTCTGAGATTTTCCAGGTCCGTCAATACTGTCACTTCGTCGATGGTAGATTCATTCAACAACACGTGATAAAGATTTCTCCGCTGCTCATCCCTGGAAAAACCCAAGCCTGTTGTAGCGTTTGCCTGTGGATCACAATCCACCAACAACACGGGACGCTCAGCCACACTCAGAGAAGCTGCCAGGTTGATGGCTGTAGTGGTCTTTCCTACTCCACCTTTTTGATTCGCTATGGCGATGATTCGACCCATTTAGAAAAATATCCTTTTTCGAAATAATCAGTCCAAAACAGGATTGTTTTTGTAACACAACTGAATACGTTGATCCAATCAAAAACAGAAGTTACAAGCTTCTGCGAAAGCTCACAAGCCACCTGGTTTTTTTACAGAAAGGTAAGTGATAAACTTCCTGTGACTCTAAGACAAGATGGTTCTTATCCGCCTCGTTTTTCCAATTAAGAGAATCATCACCCTGTGCATGGGGTTGACCTGCCATGACCCAAAGACGTGATCCTGGAGCCAATAAATTTTTCCCCGCCTCTATCCAGAGATCCGGGGGAAAGGTGGCCCTGGACACTACTTCGTCCCAAAATTTGTTTTTAACTTTTTCTTCCCCCTTCTCCCATCCCAATCTGCTCCATCTAATGGTCAGTCCATCATGGAGTCCCATCTGTCTTGCAACTGTTTTTAGAAAAGAGACCCTCTTTCTTCTTGCCTCTGTCAATGTCACATCCAACTTGGGATTTAGTGCTTTAAGAACAAGCCCTGGAAAACCCGCTCCTGTTCCAACATCATGTAAAGTTTTTCGAGATGAAATTTTAGGAAGGAGAATTCCTGAATCAAGGTATAACCTTTCTGCCATGGACTTAGGATCTAAAACTGTCGTCAGGTTTACTTTTGGCGCCCACTTCAAAAGTAGTTCCCTATGAATCTTGATGCGCTGTATTGCATCATATTGTAATTCGATGCCAAGTATATCAGCACCACGTTTGAGAAATTCTTCAAAATTCGCCACGGCACTTATCCTGTTCCACGTGGAACATTTCATGAAAATATCAATACTTCTTATTTTCTCTTCTTTTTTTTCGATCCACTTCCAATGAAATGAGCATCAAAGCTGCTGGGGTGATTCCGTCTATCCCCTTGGCCTCGCCCAGCGTGGCAGGCCTGTTTTTTTTCAACTTTTCCAGCAATTCGGATGAAAGCCCTGAAAGGCCTTCGAAATTAAAATCCAAGGGGATCTTTTTTGCGTCTCTTTTTTTCAACTGCCTTGCTTCCCTGATTTGTCGCTCAATATAACCTTTGTACTTCACCTTGACCTCGACCATTTCTCTGACATCTCTGGGTGCATCGAGTTCACAAATATCTTCTAGTATTTCATCGACCGACACACCTGGTCTCCGGAGGATTTTTTCAAGGATCGTGCTTTTTCCACCTTTTTCTACTTTTTTGATGCTCAAAAGTTTTTGATTTATTTTTTCAACATGTTGCAGTTTGGCACTTCGTTGCTCAATTATTTCTCTGGGAACGAGACCGACGGCTTTCGCATAGGGATTTAATCTCTCAAGGGCATTATCCTCTCTCAACAATAATCTGAACTCCGCTCTCGAGGAAAACATCCTGTAGGGCTCTTTTGTCCCTCTGGTAACTAAATCATCTATCATCACACCTATGTATGCCTCATGTCTCGCAAGAACGAGAGGTTTTTCCCCATCTATGAAAAAAGAGGCGTTTATTCCCGCTAAAAGTCCCTGTCCTGCTGCCTCTTCGTATCCACTGGTTCCATTTATCTGTCCGGCTAAAAAAATGCCCTTTATCTTTTTGACCATCAGGGAATGCAATAGCTGAGTGGGATAGACGAAATCATATTCGACGGCATAACCAGGTACGATAATCTTTGCCTTCTCGAGACCCGGTATGGAATTGACCATCTCTTTTTGTACATCTAGGTTCAAACTTGTTGAGATCCCATTGGGGTATATTATTTTTCCAGTGGCATCTGTTGGCTCGAGGACTACCTGGTGGGATGATCTTTGAGGAAATCTCACGACCTTGTCTTCTATGGATGGACAATACCTTGGTCCAAGACCCTTGATGACGCCGGTATAGAGAGGAGAATCGTCAAGTCCTTTTCTTATGGAAATATGAACAGCCTCGTTGGTACGAGTCATGTAGCATACAGCAGTCATTCTTCGGGAATCAAGAGTTTGGGATTCATGGGAGAATGGTAGTAATTCATTGTCAGAATATTGTGCTTCCATTTCACTGAAATCTATGGAAGATGAGTCAAGTCGTGGAGGAGTGCCGGTTTTTAGCCTTCCTAGAGAAAGTCCCAGTTGTTCAAGGTTCGCGCTGAGATTATCGGCACTACCATCTTTTACCCTCCCTCCCTTGGATGATACCAATCCGGTATACATGATGGCTTTTAGAAAAGTTCCTGTCGTCAAAACAACGGTTTTACATGCAAGACTCTTTTCAGGAAAATCCTTCGATGAAAAAGTAACCCCTTTTACTGCATTGTTTTCCACCAGCAGTCCTTTGACTTCTCCCTCGATGATATGGATTCCTTCAGAGCTTTTCAATTTGGACAACATATAAGAATGATAGTCACCCATGTCGCACTGAACACGCCTGGCTCTTACTGCTGGTCCCCTACTTTCGTTTAGTCTTCTGAAATGAATCGCCGCATTATCCGCGGCCTTTCCCATCTCGCCCCCCAGTGCATCTATCTCCCTTACTATCTGACTCTTGCCTAGGCCTCCAATTGCAGGATTACATGACATCTCTGCTATCCTGTCGATGTCGAACGTTATCAAAGCCACCCTTTTACCTGTTCTCGCTCCTGCAAGAGCAGCTTCACACCCGGCATGACCAGCACCAACAACTACTATGTCAAAATCCAGATCCATTGATCTACCACGTCATAAAACGTTCCACGTGGAAACATTCAGGCTCTTATCACAGAAATTCAGGCTATTACGAGTTTGAGTACTATCTGAAAATTATTATCCATCTTCCATGCATTGCCTGGTCAGATTTTCCCTGTTCTTTTCAATGAAATCATCTACCTCTTTACTACTCAGCTTGAGATCCTTGAGTACCCCATCAAAAATGATACGAAAACCGTCATCCGCTTTTCCGGTGTTCATGAGATATTTGACTTTCACCAGTGCTGCGGATCTCAACCGATCGATCTTTTTTTTCTTTTTCAATCCTTTTTCCCCGGCTCTATACACAACACTCTAAACCTGCCTTCTCCCTGGGAAAATGTTTTAATATCTTTTTCGTTCTCCAAGGCCAAGTGCAACAATCTCCTGTCTTGAGAATCCATAAGTTCTACGTGAACAGGTTGCTTGTGTTTTTGTACGAAAGAACCAAGCTCATCGGCTATTTCTTTCATCTTCTTCTTTCTTTCTTCCAGGTCTCCATTGAAGTCAACTATGTATCTTTTGCTCTTTTCTTTTCCCTCACTTGCAACACGATTGATGATATATTGCAGCGCTCCCCTCAGTTCCCTGATGTCTCCCTTTCTTGTATCAGGTTTTTCTCCTTTGAATTCCACAGACAGAAGAACCAAATCTTCTTTTTCTTCTACTGAGATGTTCACTTGGCTACCCATGGAAGAGAGTATCTTTTCCAACACGAATGAAGTTGCAACACTTGGTTCGTTCCTTATTTTCTCAAATTCCTGCATCAAATCAGAAGACTTTTGTGGAATTTTGGATTTTTTCTCTTTCTTGTCATATGTTACGAGTATGCCGATCTTTTCACCTGTGAGAGCAGAACCAAAGGTTCCTTCAATCCTTGAATAGGAGATAGATTCCTTGTCAATTCCCAATTTTTTACTCGCATTGGAAAGAGCATCCTGCAAATCGTCCCCAAAAAACTCCTTTATCATGTTCACACCTTTTCTTTTCAACCTTCAACAGGGGTAATAGCCTGATCTTGGGTTTTCTTGTTGTAATACATCTGGTGAAAAATTGACAACACTGAATTTATCAAAATGTACAGGACCAATCCGCTGGGTAGGTTAATCATTATAAACGTCATAAAAGCGGGCATTAGATATTTCATCATTTTGGCCTGCTGTGAATCAGCACTAGTGGGAGACATGTGCTGTTGGAGAAACATGGCTGCACCCAATACCACCGGTAAAATATAATACGGGTCTTTGAATGAAAGATCTGAAAGCCATCCAGGAATGAAAGGCGCCTGGTAGAGTTCGACGGATGAATACAACATTCTATATAAAGCTATCCAAATTGGCATCTGAAGCAACATGGGAAAGCAACCACCCATGGGATTGATTCCATAAGTTTTATAAAGAGCCATCATTTCCTGGTTTAATTTCTGTTTGTCATCACCATACTTTTGCTTCAGCTCTTCCATCAACGGTTTTAATTTCGACATCTCTGCCATGCTCTTCATGCTCTTATTGGTCAAAGGCAAAAGAACTATTTTAATGACTATGGTAAGAAGAATTATTGCCAATCCATAGTTTCCAAGAAAGGAATAAAAGATCTTCAACAACCACAGCATAGGGTGGCATAAAAATGAAAACCAACCATAGTCTACTGTTGCAGAAAGCTTCGAGTCACCACCGTTTCCATTTTTTACCTTTTTCAACAAAGACATTCTCTTTGGTCCGGCAAAAATCTCGAATTTATGAGTTTCGGAAGCCCCAGGTGGTATTACTTTTTCTGGATACATAACACTAGACACCAGTGAATTGTCCTGCAATGCTTCGATGTGACAGAAACTTTGCTTTACACCAGTAGGAATAACCGCAAGCACGAAATACTGCTCGTTTATGGCTGTCCAGTTGATATTTGGTTCCGCATTCTTTGCCTCGCCTGGTTTGAGCTTTGCCGATGATGTGCATCCAGAAGAAGAAGGTATTACATTATCTCCATTCATACACATTGGAGTTCTTGGCAGAGAAGGAGCTCCTGCGCAGCCAGTTTGTACTGACGGGGCATACAAGGCGTAGAGATTCACCATCATTTGCTCTGTTGTGCTGGAATCAGATCTGTTGTCCAGAGTAACTTCTAAGTTCATCGAATAGGAATTCGGTTCGATGGAAAACTTTTTCGTTATGGTGGGAATCGTTGGATCCGATGGATTAGAGTACCTGAAAACAACCTCTTTCTCATTTTTTGAAACCAATTGCCAATCTGTATATTTTTTTATCTTGAAAGAGGTCTTTTCATCCCTGAATCTTATGGTCAAAGGTAATTTGCTTTCATTTGATGTGGAGACCAAGTTTTGTGGTCCAAGCTCTTCAGGCTTCTTTTTCTCGTCTCGTTCCTTGAATTCAGGTAACAGGAGTTTCTTTAGTGCAGCGCCCCTGGTGGTAAACGTGGCAACCATGAATTTATTTTTCAAATTTACAGTTTGTTCCACCGGCCGGTTCTCAGGAGGTTTTTCCGTATCTTGCGCCAATTCAGAACCTTTTGATTTTTCTTCTGTTGCGCCTTGGACTTTCTCACTGTTAATGGAAACACCACCGTCTGTTGATATAGGTTCCTTTGGCGTCTCCATGAAAAACATGGACCACACGAGCCAGATACCAACACAGATTACTATGGCCAGAAGAGTTTTCTTATCCATCGAAGCACCATTGTGAAGTTGGAAAAATCTTTATGAATCAAGGGACGGGATCATTGCCACCAGAATTCCATGGATGACAACGAACTATCCGCTTGACAGCCAAATAACTTCCTTTGAAAAAACCATATCTTTGAAGGCTCTCTAAAGAATAATGGGAACAACTTGGATAGAATCTGCACCTTTGTCCTAAAAGAGGAGAAATCAACAGCTGGTACAATCTAATAAGGAAAATAAAGACCCATTTCATCTTATTTTCCTCCTCCAACGAAGTTTTCCAAGCTGTTCGACAATTTCCGAATATCCAGGTGTTTTCTTAATTCTTTTTGGAATAAAAACAATGTCCAACGACGGTGGAAATAGCTGTCTGTTTCTCCTGAAAGATTCTCGAACAAGTCTTTTTATGCGGTTTCTTTGAACACTGTTTCCATACTTTTTGCTCACCGCTATTCCCAGTCTGGTTATCCCAATTTTATTTTTTTTATAAAGAACAAGAAAAACAGGGGTTTGTAACTTTTTTCCACCTCTTTGAACACGCAGGTATTCCCAACGCTTCAGTAGGCGTGAACTTTTAGGGAACCTTTCGGTTCTCTTTTCAGGAAGAGCTTTCGAAGTTCGCTCACTTATTGGTAGAAAGCTTGACGGAAAGCCTTGCGCGGCCTTTACGTCTGCGCCTCTGAATTACTTTTCTTCCACCACTTGTAGACATCCTCGAAAGAAAACCATGAACTCTTGTACGCCTACGGCGGCTAGGTTGATATGTCCGCTTCACGACTAACTACCCCTTTCCAAGCGCGTTGATTTTGTCACGCGCCAAGACTGAAAAGCCTGGAATATGAACCACATTACATGTTCCGTGTCAAGTCGAATTAATATTTTTATTATTTTTCCCTTGCAATGAGTTTCTGATTTTGCTTAACATCACCATCGCCCTGACACGGTTAAACTCATTCCCATAACTGTGTGAAGGTTTGTTTTTATCGTAAAAATTTTAATCTATAAGGTGTTGTATTATAAATACAAAATAAGTTTTCCACAGTTGTGGAAAAGTGGCGAAATCTATGAAAGAACTTTGGTCAGCAGTACTTGAGGCAATAGAAAAACGAGTCAGCAACCAAAACTATCAAACCTGGTTCAAACCACTGAAATTTATAGAAAGTGATGATAACAAAGTCTATCTCGGTGTACCAGATAGGTTTACCAGAGACTGGATCAAAGACCACGGATTGAAAGACATAGTCCAGGAAGAGTTTTCTTCCGTTGCTGCAAAAGACGTTGTGGTTCAGTTGAGAATAATTGACATGCCTGAACGGGCTGCTGAAGTACAGGCTATGCATAATGCGGCCAATATGCCAAACCAACCTGATGATTCAAAAGAAATGACCGCAATAGAGGCTTCAAAAGAACAAGGACTCAATCCTCGCTACACCTTCGAACAATTCGTGGTCGGTTCTTCCAATCAACTCGCTCACGCTGCATCCATGAACGTGGCAGAAAACCCGGCAACTGCATACAATCCTCTTTTTATTTATGGCGGAGCCGGTCTTGGAAAGACTCATCTTCTAAACGCAATTGGTCACAGGATACTGGTTGATCACAGAAAATTCAGGATAATCTATACTTCTACTGAGACGTTCGTAAATGAACTAATTCATTCCATCAGGACAGCCAGAACAGATGAGTTCAGAAATAAATACAGGTCAAATTGCGATCTTTTGCTAATCGATGACATCCAGTTCATATCTGGAAAGACTAAGACTCAAGAAGAATTTTTTCATACTTTCAACACCTTGTTCGAGTCATACAAACAGATCGTGTTGACCTCTGACAGAAATCCACAGGAAATTCCAGAGTTGGAAGACAGGTTGAGAACCAGATTTCAGTGGGGACTCATCGCTGATATCCAGCCACCGGAAATAGAAACAAGAATAGCAATCCTTCAAAAAAAGGCTGAGAGTGAAGGCCTCGATATTCCGGATGACGTAGCTTTGTTTGTTGCCTCGTCTGTGAAATCAAGTATCAGAGAAATAGAGGGTTCTCTAAAAAGACTAGGTGCCATGTCATCCATGCTTGGTGTTCCCATTACTTTGGAGTTTGCAAAAGAAGAACTCAAAGAGATTATCACCTCAGGATCTCCTGTTTCCATAGAAGACGTTCAAAAGGCAGTGTGTGCTGTTTTCAACATCAGCATGTCTGATATAAAAGGAAAAAGAAGGCATCGTTCCATTTCAAGGCCAAGACAAATTGCCATGTACCTTTGCAGAACTTATCTCAATTCCACGTTTCCGGAGATAGGTTCAAAATTTAAAAAAGATCATTCCACTGCCATAAGTGCAGTCCAACAGATAGACAAACTCAAAGATAGAGATCAGTCTGTAAAAGACATCATCGAAGCCATAAAGAGACAACTCTCTCTCTGACAATTTACTGAAGTAAAAAAAGTTAGTAGAAAGTGGAAAGGATAGGCAATAACCCTGTGGAAAAAAAGTTGATAAAATATTTTTCATGTTTCCAACAAGTTAAGAACAGATTATCAACGTGAAACTGTGTTCTTTTTTTTCTTTTTTTTTGTGAGGTTGTGTCATAAAACCAGTATCTAACAGGTCCTATGATTTCTACTTGGTTTCTTTTTAAAGATAATTATTAGAAACCAGTATGTTGTTTTGTCGTCCGAAGTGCAATAGAGGTGACGCCATGGAATTCAGTATCGATACAGATGAACTAACAAAGGGATTGTACCGGGCTCAAGGTATTGTCGAGAAAAAGACAGCCATGCCGATTCTTTCAAATGTCCTCATTGAGGCACGTAGCGATGGAAGGGTAGTTGTTACTGCAACTGATTTGGAGGTTGGGGTCAGCGGAGAACACGAAGCTGATGTATCGTCCCCTGGATCCATAACCATTAGTGCAAGACATCTTTACGATATCATCAGATCCTTGCCAAAAGGAACAGTTGACATTGAAAGAATGGATAACCACTGGGCAAGAATCAAGTCGAATGTCGAAGGTAGAAAAATAGAATACAAAATGATGGGGATGTCTCCAGAGGATTTCCAGATATTGCCCGATGTAAGCAAAGCAAAATTGTTCAAGGTAGAACCTGGTGTTCTAAAAAACATGATAGAAAAAACCAGTTATGCCGTTTCTAATGATGAGACCAGATATAATCTCAATGGCGCTTACTTGGAGTCACACGGAAATGGTGAATTCAGAATGGTTGCCACTGATGGTCATAGGCTTTCAATGCTGGATTCTAAACTTTGCGAACAGCAAGAAGGATTTTCTTCTGAAGCAGGAGTGATAATTCCACGAAAAGGTTTACTGGAAATTAAGCGACTCTTAGATGATGTGAAAAATGAGTGTATGATGGGATTGGACGGGAGTAATCTCATTTTCAAGATGGATAATGTAAGTGTTGTGATGCGTCTTATAGATGGTAAGTTTCCTGACTACAAACATGTGATTCCATCAAAACAGAAAATAGAGATTACATTGGAAAGAAAAAAACTGATGGATTCTTTCAGGAGAATAAGTATTCTTTCAAACGATAAAAATCTGGGAATAAGAATAATATTGGAAGATGACAGCCTTAAAATTTCGACTTCAAATCCTGACCTGGGTGAGGCTGTTGAGGAGTTGGAAGTCGAAGGGATAGATGAAAAAATAACAATTGGATTCAATACCAAATACTTGTTAGATGCACTTTCTTCCATAGATACAGAAAAAGTTTTGGTTTCCTTTGAAGACGACCTCTCTCCTTGCATGATAAGACCAACCTCTGAGGAAAAGTACACCTGCGTCGTCATGCCCATGAGAATCTAAAACTATTTTTCAAAGTGCAAATCAAATCTATTCAACTGGACTCATTCAGAAACCTTGAAAAACAGAAAATAGAACTTTGTTCTGGAGTGAACCTGTTCATTGGAAACAATGGTCAGGGAAAAACTAACATTCTGGAAGCTGTTCACATGCTTTCAAGTCTCAGATCATTCAGGAATTCGAAAACTTCAGAAATGATATCCCACGGTAAAAAGAAATCTCGAATTTGTGCGATGGTAAATAGTTTGGGACTTCAACTTGAGCTGAAATTGGAGTTGAATAATTCGGGAAGAAAAATGTGGATTGGAAGTAACCAGTCGAAATCCATTTCAGATTATCTTGGAAAGTTGGCAGTGGTCGCTTTCACACCGGATGATCTTGCGATGATAAAAGGAGGTCCGTCGAAAAGGCGACGTTTTATGGATCGATCTTGTTTTCTTGTAAAAAACAGCCACCTCGAGACAGTAAAGAAATTTAACGTTTCTCTCAAATCCAGAAACAAGATCTTGTCTTCAGAAAAAATTGATTCACATCTACTTCATACTTTTACAGTCGCTCTTTCAAAGTGGGGATGGTTGGTGAGCAACAACAGGAAGGAATTGGTAAAACAAATTGAAGATAAATTTTCTGAGATAATCGAAGATATTTCCGATGGTGAACTTTCTGGATCTTTGGAATTCGTCAGTGGATGGAAAGACGGACCTGGTTCTGATTCAGAATTTTTCCTTGAGAAACTACAGGACATATATGAAAGGGATAAAATTCGAAAAATTACGACCATAGGTCCACAGATGGATGATTTGGATGTAATGATACACATGAAGAAAGCTAGAACATTCGGATCACAAGGACAACAGCGTTCTTGTGCTGTGGCACTCTTATTATCCATTGTGAATCTTTTGACGGAACTTGGAATGGAGCGTCCAATAATTCTATTGGATGATGTTTCCAGCGAGTTGGATGCAAATGTTAGAAAGAGACTTTTCGAGATCATAAAAAGAAATCAAGGACAGACTATAGTTACCACTACGGAAAAATCTCTTATGGATGATCTTGAACCTCAAAGAGTCTTTATGGTCGATAGAGGAATGGTAAAGGTGGAATAATGAATTTTTACGACTGGCTCGTGGTGGGAATCTATGTTTTTCTTTCCATTCTCATCGGTCTGTTATTCTCAAAAAAAGCCGGGCGTAATCTGGATGAATACTTTCTTTCCGGTAGAAGTCTCCCATGGTGGATTCTCGGTTCTTCGATGGTGGCAACGACCTTTGCATCAGATACACCCCTAGCCATCACTGAGTACATCAGACAGGAAGGAATATGGAGGAATTGGTTTTGGTGGACTTTGGCTATCAGTCATGTCCTAGCAGCGGTTGTGTTTGCCAGGCTATGGCGACGTGCCGGGGTGTTGACAGATAATGAGCTTATTGAAATTAGATATGGTGGAAGACCTGCTGCTTTCTTGAGAGCATTTAAGGCTGGATATTTTTCAACGATATATAATTTCGTTGTGCTTGCGTGGGTTACTGCTGCCATGTCCACGGTCCTGAGTTCGTTTATGGATATTTCCATGAACTTCGCAGTAATCTCATGTATGGCAATAGCGTTGATCTATTCATTATTTGGTGGATTTTGGGGAGTGGTATTCACCGACCTGCTTCAATTCGTTATTGCCATGACCGGGTCGGTAATTTTTGCAGTTTTTGCTGCCGATCATTATGGTGGGATGGAAAGACTAATTGAAAAAGTAAGCCAGATGGGTCATCAAGACGTTCTTTCGTTTTTTCCAGGACCAGATGCTCCCATGTCATTTTGGTATACCTTCTTTGTTTTCGTAGGAATATTGTGGTGGTCCAATCACAATGCGGACGGAGGCGGATACATTATACAACGCATGATGTCGGCAAAAGATGAAAAGAATGCACTTATTGGAACATTCTGGTTTGCATTGGCTCATTACGTGTTGAGAATGTGGCCTTGGATAGTGGTAGCCCTGGCTTCAATAGTAATGTTTCCAGACCTCGGGATATTGAAAAGCAATAAACAGGCATATCCGCAGTTCATGTCAGCCATATTACCCATTGGTCTCAGAGGTCTTTTTGTAGCGGTTTTCCTTGCAGCCTTCATGTCTACGGTAGATACACATTTGAACTGGGGATCTTCTTATATAGTAAATGACATATACAAAAGATTCATAAAATCTGACGCAACCCAAAGACATCTCGTCATCGTATCAAAACTTACCATGCTGGCATTAGGTTGCTTGTCTGCTATAGTGGCATTGTTTATCAAGAGCATAACTGGTGCATGGGAGTTTGTCTGGGCTATGGGAGCAGGGATAGGAGCTGTGCTGATACTCCGATGGTTTTGGTGGAGAATAAACGCCTGGAGTGAAATATCGGCTCTTGGAACATCGTTGATTGTGGCTATGGGAATATGGTTATACGAATTTTTGAGTGAGACCTCCGTCCCTTTTTATCTAAAGGCTCTTTTGGTGGTCGGTTCTTCGTTATGCGTCTGGTTACCTGTTACCTTTTTTACTAAACCAGAAAAAGATAGTGTACTAAAAAGGTTTGAAGATAGAGTAAATCCCCCTGGATATTGGAAGTCGTCTGGGAACAAAAAGAAAGATTGGCGGATCTTGATTTCATGGATCGGCGGGGTGGGTCTCATATACGGTTTGATGTTCACTGTTGGTTCGATTGTTTTGTTACAATATCACCACCTGTGGTGGAGCGTGCCTTTGAGCTTCGTGGGAATTATTTTGTTTTGGAGAGGTATCTTTAGATACAAACCATTTATTGACAAATCAGCCTGAAAGATCAGTTGAGAACCAGCTTCACAGCTTTTTGATTATTTACAAAAGTAGACCCTATTTCTTTGAAACCAGCGGCTTTTGCAATGGATCTGAAAGGAAAATTTTCAGGCCTTGTATGAGCGATTATTCTGCAACCTGGAAATTCTGATCGTATGGCGTCACAGCCGGAAATAAGGACGTGGATGCTTAGTTTTCTTTTCCTGAATTCAGGACACAGGTTGATTCCAATTTCCCAGGTTTTTGAATCAACCTGTTGAAATCTGCAGAGGCCCATAGGTGTTTTTTGATACGTTGCAATGAACAAACGTCTGGAAGGACTCATTAACTGTTTAGAAAACCATCTGGAGTGTTCTTTTTTTGAAATTGGCTCTGTGTTGAAAGACATTCTTCTCGTCAGAGGATCGTTTGCCCAGTTGAGAATGATTAGAGCATCTTTTTCTACAACGGATCTGAGTTCTATTTCTTTCATGTTCAGCCGGCCCTTCAAGTAAAAAGGATTGGATTTCTGAGAACTCAAAAGATACCATCCATGACATCATGGATACGAGACAAATTAAAGAAATCATGCCAGAGATAATAAGAATTGCATGTAAAGCAGGTGAAAAAATATTAGAGGTCAAACAAAGGGCCTTGGAACGGGTAGAATTCAAAATAGATGGTTCTCCTGTAACCATGGCTGATCGACTAGCCCACGAAGAAATCAAAATGGGTATCGAGAGAATATCTTCTTTGCCAATTCTTAGTGAAGAAGGAGACCTTGAAAAGGTCAAGGATGAGATTTCGAAATCTTCTGATGAATTGTTTTGGCTGGTGGATCCTTTAGATGGAACGAAGGAATTTTTAAAGGAATTGGGTGAATATACCGTAAACATTGCTCTGGTTAAATCAAATACGCCAATATTGGGGGTGATCCAGGCGCCGGAACTCGAAACTGTATGGAGTTCGTTATCCGGAAGGGGAGCATTTGTAAAAAGAAAAGGTAAAAATTCTGAAAGGATCGAAGCAAGTCACGAGGTTTCCAAGATAAGAGTAGTTGCCTCGAGATCCCATTTTTCAGATGAGACCAAGCGATTTGTTAACTCAATTGAAAAACATTTTGGCCAAGTTGAGTTGGTTCACAAAGGAAGTTCTTTAAAGTTATGTGTTCTTGCTGAAGGGCAAGCAGAGATTTATCCAAGAATTGGACCTACCATGATCTGGGATACTGCTGCCGGCTATGCTGTGGCAAAGGAAGCTGGGTGTGAACTAACCGATCTCCAGGGGCAACCTCTGTCATACGCACCAACGGGAGATCTCAGGCAGAAAAATTTTATCGCATATACAAGGATGACATCTAAGGTATCAAAGGTAGTGGAAGAAATTTTAGATTCGCGTTAGATATTCTAAGGGGTTTTATTACCATGCCTTATAAAAAGCGCAAGATGCACTCTGATGGAAACCACGCGTTTGGACCAAGGACGAGTCTTCCATTGGAAATATCCATCTATTCACTTGTGATATTGACACCTCTTGCGTTGGGAACAGTTCACGTATCCACAACGTCTGTGATGTTGATGATATCCATTCTTTCGTTTGTTCTCCTTTTGATTCGTACGAAAAAAAGATCTGCACCTTTTAGAATATTTCCCATGGGCCTGGTGTTGTTGATCACATGCGCCTGGACTCTGTTTCAGGTGATTCCATTACCAATGTGGCTGGTAAAGGTAATCAGCCCCAGTGCCTGGGATGTTTATGATAAGGTTTTATCTGGAACCAAACTTGCCGGTCAATGGAGACCTGTTAGTTTATCACCTCCATCGACCGTTATGCAGTTGATGAAGTTATTGGCTGTCAGTTTTGTTTTTCTGGTTGTGGTCAACTATTTCAGGGATCGACACAGGGCCAGGAGACTGCTGAAAATTGTCGCATGGAGCGGTCTCGTGGTAGCACTCATAGGTTTTTTCAGCAAATTATTCATGATAAAAAATATTCTTGGATTTTATCCATTACCCAGGACGGGTGATTTTTTCTTCTCCACTTTCATCAATCCTAACCACCTCTCCGGATTTTTGCTGCTATGCGCACCTGTTTCATTGGGTTTGAGTCTATCTGGCAGAAGCAGGCAGGACAGGGCACTGTTTGGATTCATGGCATTGATAATGGGAGTTGGTGTGTTCATGTCCCTTTCGAGAGGCGGCATGGTGGCGTTGATTGCAGCTTTTTGTTTTTTACTGGTGTTTGCCTCTACCCGGAAATCGAGACGATTGAGACATGCAGCAATTGTCCAGGCAATCACGGCGGCAGTACTGGTGGTGGCAGGATACCTGGCCTATGATTCAATCATTTCGGAACTCAGATCCGTTGGAGATATAAACGCGGTGGAAGAAGAAGTAAAGATTCAATCATGGGCTGCAGTGGGTCCTATGATAGCAGATCATGCAATTACAGGAATAGGCAAAGGAGCTTATGCAACCGTTTATCCCAGGTACAAGACGTTGCTGAATAACAGCACCTTTACCCATGCGGAAAACGAGACACTGCAGTATCTGGCGGATTATGGAATAGTCGTTGGAGGCCTATTTATATTGACTCTTTTGGGAAGCTTTATACTGTCACTCAAACGAGCTAAGACGTCGTTTTCAATGGGTGGAGTTTTAGCGGGATTGTTTGGATGTTTGCTTCAAAACCAGGTGGATTTCAGTCTCGAAACAGGCGCTGTCATGTTGGTTTTTTTTACATTACTGGGAGTAGCTGTAGCAGCGCCTCTGTACCGGGCGGGACGACCGACCAAATTCGAGATGAAATGGAGAATTTCGAAATTCGGCTCTTGGGGATTGGTTGGATTTGCTCTGGTCTTATCAATAGCAGGCACATGGTATGCTTCCAGATACGAACTACATAAGCTTACTGGAAAATTACAGAAACTTGAAGAAACCAGGATTCCTGCTGAACCGTACGATGGAAGCAAATTGGGAAATACTGCCGGTGTGTTGATGGACCATCACCCTTCGGATTATTTTCCTGAGTTAGTCTTGGCAAGAGCGTACCTTCGCGGTATTAGCCCGAATATCAAGAAGGCGATTCATTGGCTTTCCGTTTCCATGTTTTTAAATCCCACCGAGCCGCAGGTTCACAGGATGGCTGCAAGGGCTTTGTTCCTGGCAGGGGTTACGAAACAGGCGGTGATAGAGTACAGGCTTGCAGCCAAGTATGATCCAACTCTTTTGAGTACTACCTCCAAGGAGGTACTGGCTTTGTCAGGGGATACGGATTTGGTTATAGAAGCTACACCGAAAAACGAATCGTCTCTGCTGATGATATCGAATATTATGAGGAGGAAAGGGAAGAAAAAGGCTGCCATGAAAGCAGCCCGGATGGCTTTTGAAAAAAACTCCTCATCGTTGAAAGCCTTGGATTTACTTTCAAGCTTGGCTTTTGATGCTGGAAATTTCAAGGAAGCTCAGGATTTTGCTCATCAGGCGGTAAATGTGGATCCCCAACACGACTTTGGGTGGATTATGCAGGCGAGGATATTTTCCAGACAGGGAAATCTTAAAAAATCCGAAGAGGTTCTCAAGCAAGGGTGGTCACATATCCCTGACTCGACAAACATCGCTTATAAAATGGTAGACCTTTACTTGAGGGATAAGCGATACAAAGAAGCGCAAGATGTTGCTTCCCAGATGCGTTCATTTGTTTCTTCTGATGATCGATCTCAGGCAAGTTTACTGATGTTATTAGGAAGAATCAAAGAAGCAAGACAGATGTATTTCGATGCCAGAAAATATTACCAGGAAGCCTGTCAGCTTCGACCATCCTATCTTCCTTATCTATACCGCCTTGGGTTTATGGAAGAAAAGTTGGGAGCGTGGGATCAGGCTGAATCCATCTACCAGAGACTCAAGGATCAAAAATTCAAAGAAGATGAGATGGAAGAAAAAATAGATCTTGTCCAACGGGCAAGAAAAATCGAACAGGACAAGGCTATGTGGAAAAAATACATCGAACCAGAGGAGAAAAAGGAAAAGAATCTGCAGCCTTGATTAGTGATAAAATTATGGTTGACGTACCACAAGGGAATCTATAATAGTTGAAGACACGGGGGACAAATCGAAATTGAGGGATTCATAGGAGTTTGGATGGGTGCTTATGACAGGCCTAGTTGGCGAGAGATAGACAGAAGGAAAGATGGTTCCTCCGGGAAAAGGAGAAATCGTCGTGATCGCAAGGAAAAGCGGGAACACTCCACCAGGTATGATAAGTACAAAGCGGACCTGAATAGGTTGTTCGATCAGGGTCTGGCTGGAGAACTTCTCAAGAAGAGTGGTAAATCCACAGATAATTCCGTTGCTGAAAAAACCTCGAAAACGAAAAAGTCCAAGGGAGTTCTCCGAAGAAAAGGAAGCGGAAGAATTCCTAAGACTGGAAAAAAAGCAGCTTCCAGATTTAAGCTGATCAGGGCAGTGATAGACGCTGGTGATACCACTGATCTCGTTGCTGCAATAGATGAACTCGTTCAGGGCTTTGGGCTGCCGGACGACTGGGATGTTCTTGTAAGAGTTTTGGAATATCCAGATGAAGCTCTTGTGAGCAAAGCCATGACGCGCATGATGGATATCCTTGCAACGAAAGTAAAGATATCGAGAAAAGCGAGTCTCAAAGAGAGACTAAGAAGTATTAGTCAGACAGCTTCGGACATGGACGTGCGGAAAAAGGCCGAAGAGTTGGAAGACTTGCTTTAAGCAAGTCAGTCTTCCATCATTTTCTCCATCGTGTCTTCGGTTCTTGCCAGGCCGATTTTGGCAACGACTTCTTTTACCTTAGGGTACTCTTGAAGAATCTGCAGAACATCTTTCTTTGGGATCTTGAGCACAGAAAGATCTCCACGCGCCAGTACCGTAGCTGAGCGAGGTTGATCGGTGATTACTGCCATCTCTCCGAAAAAAGCGCCGTCTGTAAGCTCAGCAACTTTTTTTTCCTCTCCGAAGTTGTCAGCCACCACTGAAGCAATACCTGACACTATTATATAGAGCGAATCGCCAGGATCTCCTTCCTTGACCACGGTCTGCCCATCATTGAATGTCGTGGGTAGGGCTGCGGCGAGTAATTTTCTTCGTCCCTTGGAATCAAGCATACGTAAGAACCGTGCATTGGAAAAAAATCGCAGCGTTTCTTCTATATCAGCCATATCTTTCTCCCTTTTTCCCGTTGAAAGCTTCGACTCATATTCTCATGAGGTGATGTTTCCAGTCAACTTCGAGCACCATGTCAAAGTTCACCCAGGTGGGTTTTGTAATACCCATACATTTATGAATATCAGTGTATTTTTGTAGTAATAACGCCTGTAAATTCAAAAAGTTATTTTTTAGTCAAAAAAATTCGTCCGGTCCATCTCTTGCATTAACTCAACAAGACGTAAAAAGGCGCAAAAAGGCACAGGAGTCGCCGGAGGTGTCAGCATGAATGCCATGGTCATCAATGCGGAAGTTCCCGAAGAGATAATCGAGAGCTTTTTAGGAAGAATGAGCGCACCTCAGAAGGACTCAGATGTTGTGTTGGGACACGGCATGGGAAAAAAATGGGCTATTTTGGGTTTAGTGATAGGTCTGTGTATGGGCCTGGTTTTCTATCTCATCGTGGATACAAATGATAGCAACAAGGTCAAATATGTTGTTCAAACAGAGAGTGCAAATGTATCTGGTTCACAACTTTCACTAGTAAAGAAAACATCAATCATACCAGAGCAAATCTTACAAAAGCTAAGTGACGAGAAATCATTGCCTGAAGTTACATCGGAACATAAACCGGAACATAAATCGAAACATAGAGAGTCGAAAGTCTCACTGGTTGAGCCAAAAAAGAAAAGAAAAATAAAGCATGTTCATACCAGGGTGCCTAAAAAGTTGCTGAGAAGAGGATGGCGTTTGTATTCGCAGGGAAATTATCAATCAGCAGCCGTTGCTTTCGGACGGGCTGTTCATTCAAGTCCCAGGCATACCGGAGGATATTATGGACTGGCCCTGTGTTTGTTTGAACAGGGAAAAGAGGATATTGCATTGAGGGTTTTGGAAAAGGGTTCGAAAAAAGTAGGTCCAAAGGCTGGGCTGTGGGTCTTGGCTGGATCTATTTATCAATGGATGGGAAAAGAAAGAATGGCAAGGATAGCATATCATAGGTATTTGAAAAACAACCCACACGGAGCATATGCGAGGGACGTCAGGGTTATTCTTTCAAGAAAGCACCTTCCCAAACTCCTTCCGTTCGACGACGATCTACCTGATGAACTTCAGTCTCATTAGATCAATAGTGTATAAACCATCATTGCTGGCAAGCTTCAGGATTAGAGAATAGCAAAGGGAATCCAAGTTTGATTTCCATGTTCATGGCTGAGGTTAGCAAGTCAAGGCTTGTTTGATTGTCAGGGGAAAGCTCAAGGGCCAAGTTTGCTGCAGCCAAAGCATGGGCTGGTCTTTTATCTTGCATGTATGCCATGGCCAACATGTTGAGAAGACCAGTATTTGGTCCCAATACAAAAATCATCTCTTCCAGGACCGCCGCGGCTTTTGCGCCTTTTTTTTGTATTAAAAGCGATTTGCTCAAGATCCACCTAAGGCTGAAGCCGTCCTTTGCTCCTCGGTATTTTTTCCTGTCGATGGAAAGAGCAGCAGTACATGAATATGCAGCTCCGCCGATGTTTCCTTTCAGGGCCTGAGCATAGGCCAGATTATTCCAGCATTCGATACAGTGCGGTTGAAGAATGAGAGATTCTACGAAGAGGCGAATTTCGTCTGACCATTTTTCAGATTCTTTTCTTGATAAAAAAGCCAGAAGCAGTATCAGCAAGACAAAAGTTACACTCGATATCACGGAAAGAAATCTTTTTGTCGCGATGGTTTTGTGTAGGGATAAGAATATCCATGCAAGTGTGCAAGCAGCAAAAATTGTTGGAAGATAAAGATATCTGTCCGCTCTTGGGTGGATGAGGACAACGGCTTGAGATACCGGGCCCACTGCCAGTAGCCATCCAAGTGAGCATATAAACAATAATGGGTGCTTTTTTATTTTCCAAACTCCTACAGCGAACCACGATATCCATACTAGTGGGCCCGCAATCGCGGCTACAGAAGGACCATTTCTGATCACCACCGTATCTGCGACAGTCATGCCGGAAGGTAAAAAGCTCATCCACAGATTGTGGCCGAACAAATAAAGAATGGTCCACATCCCAAGTCCGTGCTTGTGAGAAAATTGTGATAAATTGATATCGGAGACAATCAGGAAACGCCAGACCAATGCCAGAGTTACCAGCAAGCCGGGTAGCCAGCAGGCATTATAAACACTAGCCAATGCTTTTTTATTATTTTGGTAGTTCAATGAAAATGCAACCACAGCCATAATCGGTACCGCGACTATGCCGGATTCTTTGGACCATAAGGCAAAAATCGCCATGATGCCGGCGGCGGCCTTCATTACAAAGGACCTCCAACCAGATCTATTGCCGGCCTCGAGGGAAAACCACAAGGAGGATAAGACAAAGAGGGCCATCAGGGAGTCTGATCTGGCACTTATCCATTCGACAACTTCGATATTGAGTGGGTTTACCGCGTGGATAAGAGCAGCTATTTTTGCCACTCCGGCGTAACGACCACCGTCTATTGAAGAAAAGACCAATAGAATCAACAAGCATGTGGCAATGTGAATGAGAATGTTCGTCAGGTGAAAAGACCAAGGTTTTGATGAACCAATAAAATTATCGATCCAATATGTAATCGCTTTTATCGGCCGAAAATAAGCGTATCTGTTATTCCCTCTTGTCTTCGACTGAAAAGCCGAACGAGCGGTGGACATGGCCTCACCCTTTGGTTTTGTAAAAGAGTCAAGAAAGTTTTGAAGGCTCTTGGGTACCAGTGCGCCTTGTTCCACCTCGGCATGATCAGTCCACACAAAAGGGTGATTTATGGATGGAGCATAAACAACGAATATACCAAGGACGATAGCCAGCACTACAAACAGGTTCCATTTGGTTTTCATCGTTAGCACTTGTTTTCAAATAGAGGCTTTTAGTTCTTTTCGGAGGGTGAAATATTCGTCTGAAATGGAATAGAATATCAGTTCTCTTATCAATGCTCTGTGGGATCCGGACGGGCTGAATACCCTTGCTGCTTTGAGAATCTGAACAGCTGCTTCGAGATCGCCACAAAAAGCAAATCCAGCCCTGTTAGAAGTGTGTTCCACTCCTTCCAGCCAATCGCGAATGGAGAACTCTTCTTGCTGTTCACGAAAAGACCCAGTTAGCTGTTTGAGTCTTTGTTGCTTGTTGGCTGGAACCACCTTACGTAGTCTGTCTGCCAGGTCGAGTATTTCAGGCACTTGACTTTGAAGATTTTCTCCTGGAAACGCAACTTCAACCAGTGCTTCGAGCAGGGTTCGCAATTGCCCGGCCGAGAGACTGGCTGCAAGGAGATTCTCAGGTCTGGTAAAGACCATGGCTCGTGCGATCATGAATTTCAGTTCAGGTATGGATGCTCTTCTCACTGCCTCTTCGGAATAAAGTACGGAGACAGGGGAAGTGTTTACGGCTAAGATTCCTTTGATTGCCGATGACTTGGTATAAATTTCGGGTGGTGGAAGATCAAGGAATTCAATGGCATCACGGAAGATTTCAGCAGTCTTTGACTTGGGTTTTTCCAAATCGAGACGATTTTTTGGACGGAGTTTGAATTCCTTGTGAGGAACCACAAACAGATGGCGCACGAAATCTGCTGCAAAAGACAGCAACTCGCCAAGTGCGCCTCCTGATGCAGGGTGTAATAGTATTCGACTATATTGCAACTCTGTCAGCACCCGACCGTTTGGAATGGCTAACGCATGCCTATTATCCCTTATCGTCTGGATTTCGTCTTCATCTGCCTCGTCCAGAAAAGACAGGGTAGAGCAGATGCATAGACTTTTGTCAGCCATACCCTTGAGTTCGTAAATGCGACGTAAAGCGTGGTATGAGTCCACCGAAAAGGGACTGTTTTCAATCAAGCTACGATGCATTTTTATCGCGTCATCGAGATGCCCCTCCTTTTCATAAAGTCTGGCCAGATCTTCTCGTATTTTCAGTTGAGATGGATCGATGGAAAGAAGGTTGACACAAGCGGAAATGGCTTTTTCGTTGTTTTCCAGCTTGTATCGATACAACTCCACCAACTCCGAGAGAACTGAGATTCTTTTATCTTCTTTGCCGGAAATGGGGGGAGGAAGGCGTCGCAACAGCTCCTCATATAGAGAGGCCAACTTATTCCAATCACGTTTTCTTGAAAGAATCTTCACTGCTGAACCGTGGGCTTTGGCGTCTAAGGGAGCTACATCGAACGCTTTCAGGTACATGGTCAAAGCCTTGTCTTCATCATCGATGCGTTCCCGGTAGATGTCTCCAGCAATACGAAGGTACCTTGCCTGTTGTCTGTTATCATTGGCCAGATGCGCGAGGTGAACGAGAACCTGAGCCGCTCTTTTGAACCTTTCGGAACGAACTAGTGCACGACGCAGTTTTTCGAGGACCTCGATGTTGTTTGGTTCGATTTCCACGGCTTGTTCGAATGAGTTGACAGCCTGTTCGTGGTCATGAAGACGTTCAGCAAGGATATCTCCAATCTGCACCGATATTTTCATTCTGCTCGCCTGGGAGGGAAGGGTCGTGCGGAGCTTCTTGAGGTATTCCACGGCATCTCTGATTCGTCCCAACTGAAACGATAGATCGATACAAGCCCTGAGGGCTGGTAGGTGCAAGGGGTTGGCAACCAAGGCAAGTTTGTATTGTTCAAGCGAAAGAGGTTGGTCTCCCTGTTTATCATATCCCTGAGCAATGATACATCTGAAGTCAGCAGCTTGTTCAGCAGTAATGTTGTTTTGGTCTTTTTCGAGTAAGTCCAAAAAAATCCTTGTAGCCTCTTTCCATTTTTCATGTCTTGCCAGGAAATGACCATAAAGGGTTTTGATCTGAATGTTCTGAGGATCCAGGTGTAGAGCTTTTTCAAAAGCAGTATGAGCCTCTTGTTGTCTATCGAGAGCATCAGCGGTTTGGGCCAGCTTTAGCTGAAGTAAAGCCAATTCGTTATTGTCCAGCCCTTCTTGCGATCCAAGTTGGGTAAGGTGCGACAACAGCTCGTGAGCTTCTTCGTGTTTATGGGTCTTGAGCTTGTGACTCGCAACCCGCCTGGCTGCTTCAATGTTGTCGGGATTACACTCGTAGGCTTGTTCAAAGCACTGTGTGGCAGCTTTTTGGTTATCGAGTTTATCTTGCCATACATTTGCCATGTCCACCAAGAGCCTTGCTTTTTCCTTGAGGTCATCGGTGATTTGAACGAGGCGTTTGCTCAATTGAATGAACTCAGTCCATTGCTCAGAACGCCTCACCAGGTTAAGCAATTTTCTAATGGCTTCAGGACATGGGTAGTCAGCATATGCCGCTAAACGATAAGCTTGTTCCGCTTCTTCCGGTCTGAGTAGTTGTTGCTCGAGCAAAGAGCCGGTCTTGAGGTATATTCTGCAGAGAATTTCCTCATCCTCGATCGTCTGTGCGGCATCGCGTAGTATATCTACGGCACCGAGCCAATCCCGCTTTTTTTCCAGGAGGTTTACCAGAGAATCACGGGCGGAATAGTGGCAGGGGTCTTCTTCAATGGCAGTACGATAGAGGGAAATCGCGCGATCTGCGTCAGCCAAATGATTTTCATAGATTATGGCCATGGCGCACATAAGGTCTACCCGTTGTTGCCCGGTCAAACAGTATGGAAGATGCTTTTCGTAAGTATGGACGAGCTCTTCATATCGTGCGTTGGTCTCGAGAATTTTTTCGAGAAGCAAAAGAGCTTCCATGTCCGAATCATCGCTGGACAGTAAGAGGCTTAGATCTTCAATGGCGTCGTTTGGTCGATCCAACTCTTCAGCTCTGATCCGTGCTCTAATCATCAAAAGAGATCGCCTGTCAGAAGCAGAAACGGTTCCATTGAGAGTCCGTGTGAGTATTGCGTCGTAGCGATCCAGAGAGCCCCTGTTTTCATACATGGCTTTCAGACGATCCAAAGCGTCTTTGTTTGCCGGTTCGGTGCGAATGACGGTACGATACAGAGTCTCGGCGTCATCGATTTTTTCGAGTTCTTCCAGCAGGTGAGCCAGCTTTAGTCTGAGCGCGTTGGTATCAGCCATCATGGACAAACGCCTGAGCAGACCTCCAAGTACCTTATCGTCTTTTACACTCCCACAACCATCCAGCAACAGATCGAACGCTGAAACCACACCCTGTTTTTCAGCTATCTCAGAGGCAAGCTTTTCCCATCCTTCAAGGTCATCGGGATTCTTTTTTAACGAATCGCCGATGGCCACGATGGGATCCAGGGAAGCAGATGGCTTGGTAAGTTCTTCCTCCATCGGAGAATGGTCGATTTCTTCATCAGGCTCTTGTTCTTTTGTAATTTGGTCATCGCTGTCAAAGGGCAAAGACTCTTTTGGAGCCATTGGTGGAGGTTGAATGAGGGTGGGTTCCTTGTCTTCGGAAGAAGAAAAAGGTTCAGGTGCTTTTGGAGGAGTTGTCACAAGAGTGACTTCATCATGCAGTCCAGGAGCGGTTTTTCTAATCCTGATGACATCCGTGGTATCATCAGTTTCATCTTCTGGCATGTGCTCTTCGACGAGAGCTGGAGCAACCACGTCAGCTATGTCTTCATCGGTAATGTCTGTTTCGACTATTTCTTCTTTCGGGGAATCATCAGGGGATTCATGGAGAGGTGTGGAAATTTGATCGGAGTTTTTTGAAACCCTGATGAGAGCCTTTTGCGCAGCCATGTTGTCTGGGCTCACTTTAAGAGCACGCTCATATATGCCCTTGGCCCAAGTTGCATCATCGAGTTGTTCTTCGATGAGCTCTCCTGCAGTAAGAAGAAGTTCTGTTTTTTCTCTTGGATCATCGAGATGAAGAGCCAGGTTGAGATCGAGTTCCACGACTCGTTGCCACATGAAATGGTTTAGCGCTCTGGTTCTAAGCTTTTGGTATGCAACTGGTTGGAGGGGATCGGCAGAAAGGGCCTTTTCGTAGAATACGATTGCTCCATCGGGATCTCCTCCAGATTCAAGGCAGAGGGCTGTTTTAATATAGAAGCCGGTAGCTTGCTCAGGTGGGAGAGTTGGACAAATCTCCTCTGTGATTTCCCGGAGTTTTTCAGTCAGGCCTAATTCCCTGCCAAGTCTAAAGAATTCCTCCTGGAGCGATTCATTTGTCGGTGCCCTGCGGATGATGTTGGCTATGGACACAAAGGCCTCTTGGGGTTGATCCATGCGTTTTTCGTAGATTTCGCATATTTCGAGTCCGGACTTTGCAAGAGTTTCCGGATCGTCTGTTTCATCGCATCGTTTTTGAAGGATCTTTATTAGCTCATCGTAAGTACCTTGGCGCCTGTGAAGTTCTTCCAGTAGCTCTTCCCGAGAGCTTCCCTTGTCCTGCTGATTTTGTTCCCGCATGTTTTCACGATAGAGTTCTACTGCCCGTTCTCTATCGCCAAGCTTTTCTTCATATATCTGAGCCAATCTTCTACGCAGTTGTTTTGCGATATCGTCCGAAAGATCTTGTCTCGTCAAAATGGATTCGATGGCTTTGGCCAGTCCTTCATAGTCCCTGGCTGTCTCTAAGAGGTCGAATTTTATCAACATGGCCGGGAGATAACCTGGATCAACCTCTAAGGCTTTCGAAATCACGCCTTGTGCATGTTCTGCGTTCTGAAGCTCTTTCAGATGAATTTCAGCAAGACGAGTGTAGAGTTCGAGCTGATCTTCTTTTGAGTCCAGGCGTGGACCGATGTCTTCCAGAACTGCTGCCAGTTCAAGATGTTTGTCAGCACAGACCCCCAGGGAGATGAGATCCTGTACCAGGCCCTTTTCAGAAGGATCATACCGAGCGACTCGAACGAGTTCGTAAAACGCAGCGCCGGGATCGTCTAGACCTTCGTGGTATAGACGCGCTACCTCTCTTCTCAACCAAGACTTGACATTTGAAGACTCGGCAAACTTGATGAGTTGAGTGTAGGTTGCTATGAGTTCTTCCCACTCTTCTTCTTCACCGTAAATGTTGGAAATGGAAAAGAGTATTTTTGGGTTACCAGTGGACAATTCCAGTGCCCGCTTATAATAGCCTTCTGCGGTTTTTTCATCGTCCAGGTGAAGGGTATACAGACGGGCGAGCTTAAGATACAATGCCACCCTTAATTCTATTCGTTCGATGCGTTCCAGCACGTCTTCGTAAACAGCTAATAGCTCACGAAAAGAATCCGTTCTGGTTGCCAGCTTTTCCATGTTCAGCAGTATGCGTACGTTCTGTGGAGCCAGGCGGGCTGCCCTTATGTATTCCATCAGAGCCCGGTCTTCTTGCTGAAGTCTCTGTTCGTAAATTGCCGCTAGTTGAGAACGCAGGGAGAGTTTTTCTTCAAGGCTCTGGGCGATATTGATTCTAAGGAGAAAAATTTCTATGACCTTTTCCCAATCTTCCAGGTCATGGTACAAGACTCCAAGAGCCCACAGGGCACGTCGGTTTTCCGGATCGAGATTCAGTACTTTATGGTAAACATCTGCAGCACCTTTTACGTCACCAAGCTTTTCATCCATCAGGTTCGCCAGCTTCAGAAGTGCTCGGATCCGATCTTTTGGCTTTTGAAGGGAATCAGCCCGAGATGACAACAAGTTTGCAGCGGCGCTCCAGTCCTCGCAAGCCACAAAATGATCCCAGAGGCGAACAAACGCTTCTTCGTCAGAAGGTTTTTTTTGAAGGCGCTTACGGAGTTTTTGAATTTCCCGGGCTTTTATTGGCATAGCCCTCACCTACGTGACGGGTCACTTGAACCCGATGAAGTAATAGTTGTTATTGGATAACATCTTACGCGATACAATGTACCCAAGAGTTTGTCTAAAAGTCAAAACCAATAAGATCCCTATTGACGATTGCCCCATTCAGCACCAATGTGTTGAAAACTATCGACAAGAGGAGGGCACCATGCCCGAAAAAGAAAAATCGGATTCCAAGAGTGTGAACCTTCAAATCCAACTGGACGAAGAGGTAGCCCAAGGTGCTTATGTGAACCTGGCCATGGTAAATCATACCGAGACGGAGTTCATACTGGATTTTATCTACGTCCAACCACAGCAACCCAAGGCAAAGGTCCGAGCCAGGATTATCTCGAGTCCTAAGCACACCAAGAGACTGCTCAAGGCTTTGACTGACAATGTCGCAAGGTACGAAAGAAATTTTGGCGAAATTGATATCTCCGGTCCCGAACCCCATGACGCCATGATTCACTAACAAGTTTTATCCGTGTCCGAAATTCGTACACATGATGTAGTGATCTTGTACACTCGGAGGTTTCTTGATTTTTAATAGCCAGGTCAAACCCACCTTGTAACCAACCAGAATATAAAGCCTATTATTGGGCCCCCTTCCGCTTCGGCACATTGTCTTACACTGTGGCACAATGGTTGCATATAATTTCGGTGCGAGCGCTCGAAGAAGAAAACATTGGGATTGGAAAAAAAGGAAGGGAGGTGTGTCGTGGCTGGTTCTGGAATGATGGAGGTGTATACCATCATAGAGAAGGAAGGATTCGACAAGAGTTTCTGGATCAAGGTTGGGGCATGTTTTACCAACAGGGATGGTTCGTTGAACGTCTTTCTCGATGCCTTACCTGTCAATGGCAGGTTGCATATCAGGTCGAGGCAAAAGCAGGCTGATGGTGATTCATGAAGGATCTTGACAACTGACAAGAAAGCAAAAGGAGAAAGAAAATGAAAAGAAATTTGATCAATTTGTTAACCATGGCATTGGTTGTGGCGACCTTGGGGCTCATGAGTCAGACAGCCTTTGCAGCTTCTTCTTCAGGGGTAGTGAATATCAATGCTGCCAGCGCCAAGCAACTTCAGTATCTAAATGGCATTGGGGCGATGAAGGCCCAAGCCATCATCGAGTTTCGAAACAATACGCCTTTCAGATCTGTTGATGAACTCACCAAGGTCAAGGGCATAGGCAAGAAGCTGGTCAACAAACTTCGTTCACAATTGAGCATCGAGGGTGAGACGACCCTTCGGCCGCCAAAAAGAACGAAACGCAGACATCCCAAGAAGTAAAAGCTGATTGTCGTAAATAATAAAGAGATTACCAAGGGGCAAGATCGAAAATATGATCTTGCCCCTTGTGGTTTGAGGCCGAACTGTTGCACTATTGGTAACGAGGAACACATGAAAACAATAATTTGTATGTTACATTTGGTAGTCCTGTTGATCTCTGGCTCAGCGGTAGCGCAACAGCCTGATTCCAAACCCTTCTTCATAGGCAAAGCACGTCCTGCCGGAGAAATCTCCAGGATTGTTTCTCTTGCCCCAAATCTAACGGAAATTATCTTTGCCCTGGGAGCGGGAAAAAAAATCGTTGGTGTCACGAGGTATGATGATTACCCCCCTGAGGTAAAGAAGATTCCCAAAGCAGGTGGATTCCTGGATCCGAGCCTGGAGACGATCCTTGGATTGAAACCGGACCTGGTGGTGTGTGTGCCAAATGCATCCAACCATGGCCCAATGGAGACCCTGTCCCGTATGGGAGTGGCAGTGCTGGTGTTGCCAGCCTACAGATTGTCGGATGTTTATATTTCTGTGGAGACCATTGGTAAACTCTTGGGCAAGGAAAAAAAAGCAGCCGAGATTATAAAAATGATGAAGGAAGGCATCAAAAGGGTCCAGGCACGAGTTGTTACAGGAAACAAGAGAAAAAGGGTTTTGATGGTCTATGGACATAAGCCCCTGGTTTGTGCAGGTTCCGGAAGTTTTGCCCACGAAATGATGGAGTTGGCGGGAGCCAGGAATGTTCTGGAATCTTCCAAGATAAGATACCCAACAGTACCCATGGAGACGGTGGTAAATTTGGCTCCGGATGTAATTATCGATGCATCTGCTTCTGGTACGGGCGCATCCATGAATCCCGAACTGGTTCGGGAGTTTTGGAAAAAATGGAAAGTTATACCAGCAGTCAAAAACCACAGGGTTTACATGTTTGACTCCGCTTTGTGGTTCAGACCAGGACCAAGGTTGATAATTGGTCTGGAAAAACTCGCTACCCTTCTTCAAGACCCGTTACATCCTGCTCCATAAGGATTCTGCAGGAAATCCTTGACTGGTAACTTTTCCGGCTTTAACGTTTATCTACCGACACATCGGAGGATAAATGGAAAAGTTGGACTCTTTGTTGCACCTTTGGGATGGATGGGATCGGTTTCCTGGTGGGAGGCCTTTTCCCAGGAAAGAGAATCAGGATGCGCTTGGCAAACTCTCAGAGAGTAAAGGTTTATTGGTGAAAGGATGCAGGGCATCTGGAAAATCCACCTTGCTCAGACTCCTGGCCATGGATTATTTACACAGAGGAGCGTCAAGAGAATCTATCATTTTTCTAGACCTGGAAGATCCCATATGGTCCTATTTGCCAAACAAGAATGAATACCTGGACGAGATATTGAACAGACGTCCGAAGCTGTTGTTGCTGGATGGACTGGAACGAATAGAAAATTGGGAGCCTGTGCTTTTCAAGAGCATTAGGCGTGGAATAACTACAATAGCTAGTATTACAGGCAAGGCACGGCCAACGATAAAGGATTTGGGCGTGCAAGAGCTTTTACCCATGAGTCTCTCTTCCTGGATAAGTATTTACACCGATAAGAAGGTCGATAGTGAATCGGGTCGTGACTATCTCATCAAGTATCTGAAAGCTGGGGGATTGCCTGTCACCAGGCTTGCTGTGGGCCGTAGACAGGCCTTGATAGAGGTATTTTATTCATCTTTACTGAAAGACGTACTCTTGAGGAAAGGAGTCAGGGCACCGAAGGTATTGACCGCTATGGCGGTTTATCTAATGAAAAACACAGGTCGACCTGTCTCTGCTGCAAGAATGAGGGGATCCATTTCCAGGTCCATGGATCAGTCCAGGATGCTTTTAGATCATTTGGTGGATAGTGGACTCGTTAGTCTGGTCTCTCGCTTAGAAGATGCGAATAGGATCGCGAATCAGTCAGCCAGGTTGGTATTTGCGTCTGACACGGGCCTTGCCGTCGCGTTATGGCCCCAACTTGCCGACGGAAAGCTGGAAAACCTTTATTCCCTTGCTTTGACAGCAACTTATCATCACTGTTCAAGAATGGGACAACAGGTTTGGTCCTGGCGCTTTGACAAAGGATTCGGCCTCGCATTGGGGGACGGAGGTATTGCATATCTTATGATCGATCTCCAGGTAAAAGAGGGAAAAGCAGACATCAGTAGGTTGCAATCTGCAATGACGAGGTATGGATGTAAAAAGGGTTTGTTGTTGACCATGGATGAGCAAGGAAGCAGTTCAGGAATAAAAATAGTTCCTTTGTGGAAATGGCTTATGGTAGAATCAACCGATATATCAAACAATATTGAACAGACCGTTATGAAGGTTGAAAAATCTAAAAAATCAAAGAAACTCCCCAGGCATCTTTTATGATGAAGGTTTGAACCTGTTTCGTTTGTTTATTCACTCTGTAGTTTATCTCTGGGTAGAAAAACCCGTTCTTCCCTTATTCCTGAATTGGTGATTTCAAAGACCATGAGGTGTTTTTTTGTGTCTAAGTCGAACCCATCTACTTTGTTATAGGTATGTAATTTTGCACCACCAGCTCCACTGGTGAGGTAAACGGTTCCATTTATTTCTTTCCTTGCATAAAGATGTGCGTGACCGGAAAGCACGTATGTCACCGAGTATTTTTTTGATAGATCCATCAATGAAGTTGCCTCTGAGGATATCATGTTGGAAGGGTAGCTGGGGCGGAGAGATGGGCCGTGCAAAGGAACTGGGGGAGTATGGAGAGAGACGAACGAATACTTCACAGACCTGTTGGATTTCAAAACAGTTTCCAACCAGCTAAGTTGATCGTTGCCAAGACGAAAGCCGGTCTCTGAGCCATTGGTTCCATAGTCGGTCGAATCCAGGATTACAAACAGAACATCATCAAAGGAAAAACTATACCTTGATGGCCCAAACATCCGACTGTAGTGTTTTTCCCCCTGGACCCTTATTTCATGGTTCCCTTTGACGAAGTAAACTGGAATTGGGAGCCATTTGGTTCGTTCGAAATAGTTATGAAGTTCCCTGGGCAGGCTGTTTCTAGTGTAGTCTCCGGCTTCGATAATGAACAAAGGGCTGTGAGTCAGTAAAAGTTGCTCCAGAAGCTGGAGAAAAATACCTATCTCGTCTTTCACATCCCCACCAAAGGCGAAACTCCAAGGTCTGTATATCTTTCTCGGAAGTATTTTGATCAGTGCCGACTGTTTGGCTGGTAAAGTTCCTTCGAGAAGATATGAAAGCTTGCCCTTCTTTTTCGAGCTGAACGTAATAACGTTTACATGTTCCATGCTGCTTAGAGCATCTGAGTAGTTTTCGAGAATAAACTTAAACCGTCTCGAAGTGTCAGCATGGTTGACGATTTTTATCAGTCCATCAGGAGCAAGTGATCGAAGCAGTGGGATATGATTTTTTTTTCTCAGGATTGCGATATGAGACAGGTCGAATTTCAACGAATCCTGGCTGAAAGAGTATGGATCACTGTGTATCTCAACCGCAGGTTCAATGGAGATTACACCATAAGATCTTCCCGGCACATGGTAGGAGATGCTTACAAGGTGTTCACCTAATGATTTCTTCTTGAACCGATCGGCATCTTTGATCCCATACCTGGAAAAAATATTCTGCTCAGAAACGCAAGGGCCACTAATTTTGATTGAACACTTTTTGGGCTTGGTGGAAGCTCGATTGCCCAAAATGAAAGATCCTGTGCATCCCTGGACCGTCGTGGTGATCTCATCATCCACGAGCCTGAATGAAACATTGTATGGTTCTGCCAGCTCCAAGCCACAGAGTCTTTTAAAAATACGTACATCGTTTTTTTTGTCAGAAAAATTTCGGGTTGTTTTGTCTTTTTGGCAGGAAGCAACAGGTACTGAAACACAAAGTAAGAGGAAAAAGAAATCAGATTTCCAACTCATGACCAGGCCCCAGTTCGATTTGCGTATCTTCTGTAAACTCTATTCCTTTTCCGATTTTCAGCTTTGCGCCGGGGCCGATCTTTATTTTTACATGGACTCCGGGAGTTATCCTAAAGCCAGGCCCAATTTTCAACCTGGATGCAGCGTTGGAATCTTGAATAATCCGCCTTTCAGAATCCATGCTCAGTTCACCCCAAGGTTTTTCGCAGTCGACCACAAGACTCGATCCCCTCTCCAGGTAAAGATTTCCATCAACCACTGGAGCGTCTTTTTCTGTAGACATGGCTGCACAAAAATAAACGTGCGAAAAAGCATCCAAATGCCAACCGGGTCCCACTCCAATTTTTTCAAGGATCTTTACGTTGGAGCAACAAGGATGGAGATCGCATATGGCACGACCATCTACATGGGCACCAGCAAGAGTCAACATTCTACTAAATCTGCGAGACATCATCTCTCTTGTCGTTACAACAGAATCATCACCAGTTACGTTCTTAGTCGGCATGAAAAATTCGTCACGATTCACTTCCAGAGCAAAGACCCTGTCTGAAGGAAGCAATCTGGTAAGATGCTGGTTAAGCATTTCAAGAGAGCTGCTCGATACCTTGCCGATGGATGAAGAGACGATCTTACCCCGGTAGAGAGTAGGTTCTATATCCGAACGAACAGCATCGAGAGAAACGATGTTGGTATTGATGTTTCCAGCCTCGTGCATCAACCTTCCGGTGGTCGGGTCAGTGGCGTGGGCCAGTTCTCTGTCTATGACATTATATTCCACCACCTCCGTGCGATTGGATTTTACCAATTGCATGAGAACGCCGACTTTTTCGTCAGGGTTGACTTTTCTAGTTACAGATAGGGTAAACAAGGAGTCTTTTGCTACATGAAAACCGATCCTATTGGGAGCAAACGGTCTCGCAGCCGCGTTGTCCACGTTGTGCATCACCAAGTGCTTGACCCCGTGGGATCGAAGTATTTCCAGGGCGCTCGATCCCCGTGCGTTCTTGGCTAATAAAGCTCTGTAGACGCCACCATGCCCATCTCCTGTCCAGGCCAGGTGACCATCCGTATCTGCTATCACCAGGTCTCCCTGTTCGTCCAACCTGGGTTCCTGTGCCTGCTGAATCAACAAGAAACCATTTTTAGGAAAACCCCAAATGTTGCGGTTCATGAGAAAAGACAAGGTTTTTTGGTGAGTGACGCTTGAAGTGAGAAACACGACCCATGGCAGGTGTCCGGTTTCGATCCCGATGGATAAAGCCTCTGCAATTATGATTTCGAAAAAGCTCAGACCGCCAACAGGTGAAATGGGAAAAGCGCCCTTTGGGTCATCAGGAGAAAAATTTTCGGCCTGAACAGTTCCTGTTTGGCCATGGAGAGATTTCAAAGAAGATAGATGTGAAAAAAACCTGGTTCCAGATCCACCGGCAAAAGCAACAGACGCAATGGAGCCTTGCCTTAGGGACTTGATTCCAGTCCGGTAGTCGCGTTCCGAACGTTTCGCTTGTTCTTCGAGAGTAACCATTTTAATAGGAAATACGTCATTGATACCGAGGTGCTGTTGGGTGTGTTTTTCCAAGGCAGTGCGATGTTTTTTTATTCGAATAGGATCTACTTTTTTCACTTGCTCCAGGAACGTCTCTAAAGTCGATCTGGAACAACCGGTCAAGTAACGAACCATGGAGCCCTGAAGGTTGTGAGAGAGGATCAAGTTGAAGCTTTCACGAAGTTCAGGACGGGAATCCAGGATTTTTTTGAGCTCAGGAAAGGCTGATATCAATTGTTCTTCCGTCATGCCACTCTCTCCAGATAGATTACACCTAGCACGTTAGCTGCCAACGGTAAACTTGAGTCTTGGTCTACTGGTGTTAGTATGTTGGTCCATGACAGAAAAGACCACCACCAATACGTTATCATTGCAAAGATTTCTATTGGTCAATGTCGGCTTGCTTTTTTTTCTGTGCATTTGCTTGGTGGCTGGCTCGGTATTCGGACCAGGTGGAGTTCACCTTTCTGATCTTTTTCCCTTGGATCCAAGCACCAATCCTGTGGCTGCGACCGTAATTTGGCTAAGGTTACCAAGAACTCTGCTGGCGGCATTGGTGGGAATGGCTCTTGGCTCGGTGGGGGTGGCATTTCAGTCTTTCTTGAGAAATCCTCTGGCAGACCCATTTATAATGGGCGTCTCAGGGGGGGCCGCTTTGGGAGGAACCTTAGCTATAGTGTTTTTTGGTGGTATTGGGGCCGGTCTTGTTTTACAAGGGCCGGCGGCTTTTTTAGGTGCCGCGGTGGCGACGGTTTTGGTTTACCGAATGGCAATAGTAGGGGGAAGTATCCACACGACCACAATCCTTTTGGTCGGGGTAGTTTTCAACTCGTTTGCTTCTGCGGTGATCATGTTCCTCAAGGCAGTGGTAACGGCAACAAAGGCCCAGGAGATGTTGTTCTGGCTCATGGGAACCCTGGGTTCTCCCGATTATTCCACATTGTGTCTGTTGGCAATTGGTGTAGTCATAGGTATCGGAGTTTTATCCTTTCACACCTCGGCCATGAACGCATTGAGCCTTGGTGAACAAGGCGCGGCTCAGCTGGGAGTAAATGTGGAGCGGGCTAAGATTTGGGTTTTTTTTGGCGCTTCTCTTCTGACGGGATTGGCCGTTTCCGTATCAGGTCTCATAGGTTTCGTGGGCCTTATCGTACCTCATTTATGCAGATTGGTGCTCGGGCCTGATCACAGACTGTTGCTACCTGCATCAGCACTGGGCGCGGGGGCCTTTCTCGTCCTTGCGGACCTTTTGGCGAGGTTGATGTTCATTCCTCTGACCACCGAACCTCCAGTAGGAGTCATTACTGCGTTTCTCGGTGGACCGTTTTTTCTTTTTCTGCTCAGGAAGCGACACCAAACCGCGTTCATGGGATAAGCAATCACACCAGCCCTTTTCGTTGCAGCACCTGGTAGCAGTCGCTCATTCCCAGTTCGATGAGTTCCTTTGCCTTCGAACCGGAAAATCGGATATAGGAAGTAACCGTTCCAAGGTCTCGGGATGGATAGATGGCAACGATCTCCACTGGTCTGTATGGCTTATGCTGAAAAAGAGCCGGATCGATATTCGAAGATTTGAGCCTTTCGATCTCTGCATTGGTATTTTCAATCTGAGCCCTGTCCTGTGTTATGGCCGAAGACAGTATTACCTCCAACACCCTGTCGGACAGATCGAACAGGTTGGAAATATTCTTGATACGAGGGCGTCTGGGGCTGAGAAATACAGTGAAAATACGTTCAGCTCCCGCCTTGAGTATGGGCTTCAATGGTCTCAGCAGGGAAAAGGCGCCATCCACATACCAATACTTGCCTATTCGGACAGGCGGGAACAGTAAAGGAATGGCCGATGAAGCCATAACGTGTCTGTATGTAATGTCTGCGTTCGAGAAGGTCTCTGATTTTTTCAGGCTGATGTTTGTGGCGCTTATGAAAACCTGTATTCGAGAGTGTGCAATCTTGGCCCAGTGGACACGATCCTTGAGGCGCTTTTTCAATCCGGAGGTACTGGTCAATGAATGCCATTTATGCAGGTTCCATACATCCAGTCGCGGACGCCAGATCTTCAGAGTCGAGAGATGGTTCCAAACTTCGGTAAGCTCGTCTAGTTGACCGGTGGCGGCCAATATGGCATTGAGAGCGCCAACAGAGGTGCCTCCAATAATGGAGATGGGCGGTCCCTCCGAAAGGAGTGTTTTTAGAACTCCCACTTCGTAGGCTCCTCGAGCACCCCCTCCAGATAGAAAAACTCCGTTCATACCAACGGATGATAGCACTATTGGCTCGTCCAGGTCCATGGTAGTATGCTCGATGCGGATAAGTGGGAGATATAGATGAACAAAGAACAAGGCAGTCCTTACGCCATAGAGACTGCGGACCTGCGTTTTTCCTATGATAGGCGTCAGGTGTTAGGAGGCGTCGACTTAGTGGTGGAGGCAGGGACCTTTTGTTGTCTGTTGGGACCCAATGGTTCTGGAAAGAGTACCTTGATACAATTGCTCTCCGGCGCTCTTGACTCGGACAGCGGGGTCGTGAAGATATTTGGAAAAAACATAGACCTGTGGGATCGAAGGGACTTGGCCAGGACAGTAGCGGTGGTGCCTCAGCAATTTGAGGTGGCTTTTCCGTTTACTGTGCAACAGGTGGTGCTGTTGGGGAGAGTGCCTCACCAGGGTCCATGGGCTCTTGATAAAAAGCTGGACTTGGATATAGCGAAACAGGCCATGGCTGACACGGGTGTGTTGCAGTTGGCCTCCAGACGAATTTCTGAAATTTCAGGAGGAGAACTCAAGAGGGTTGTTGTAGCCAAGGCCCTTGCCCAGCAACCCAGGCTGCTGCTACTCGATGAACCAGCCGCACACCTGGATATAAAACACCAGGTCGATCTATATGCCCTGGTGGACAGGATCAGAAAGAATACCGGGGTGGCCGTGTTGGCAGCGGTGCATGATTTGAACCTGTCTTCAGCTTTTGGAGAGAAGTTTTGCCTTTTGAAGAATGGAAGACTCGCTGCCAGCGGAACTCTGGAATCTGTTATGACTTACAAGAATCTGAAAGAGGTTTTCGGGATTGATATCTACGTTGGGGTAAACGAGATTACGGGCCATAGGCTCTTTACGCCCATGGTGCCTGGTCAGAGGGTGGAGTTATGACAGGGATAATCTCCTCGGTATTTTTTATCATGGCCGCATCAGGCATCTTTATGGACAGGTTGGAATTGAAGATACCAGGTCACATAAACTCCATAGTCCCTGCTGACCTTGACGGTGATGGCAATAACGAAATTTTGGTTTTTTGGCGCCAGGGGATATTTCCGAAACAGAAACATCGAGTCTCCGTATATAGTGGAGCAGAAAGAGTTGAAAAAAAGCAGGCATACCAGGTGTTGTCCCTGCCAAGGTATACGGCTGGAATCGACGTTGGGGATGTGGACGGGGATGGTAGGGCAGATGTGCTGTTGCTGTGTGCATCAGGGGTCGAATATCTCAAAGGACAAAAGGGTGGAGTCCTGGAAAAAACTCCGCGTAGTTTACTCAGGGTTATGACCCTGGCAGCTTTGCCCGGAGGAGATTTCATTCCACGGATCAAACTTTTGGTGGATATGGGTCAAGGTAAAATAGGAATAGTTTTACCAACTGTCCCCATTGGAATGTTGAGCCTGTACGAGCCGCATGGTAGTGAGTGGAGACTCAATGCCATGATGAGGGTCCCGACAAGGGAGAGCCTGTATTCTTCAGTTGAGGATTCAAAGTCGTCCAGAGACTTTTCATCTCTTTTTCGAATCGCGTTACCCAGGTTCGACATCATGGATTTCGATGGAGACAGTCGGAAGGATATCATTTTTTTTTCCAAAGACAGTATTTCGGTTTTTCTTCAAAGAAAAGGAGGCAAGTTTCCCAACGTTCCGGACCTGGTTCGTTCTTTTGGTTTGATTACCCTCAAGGAGCGACGACATGGAGGAACAAGGGTAAGGGGATGTGCTGCTGATTTCAATGGAGATGGGCATGCGGATATAATGTTCAACAAGGCGACGGGGGGCATCGCCAATGCTGAAAACCATGTTTTTTTGTTTTTCTCCCGCGCAGGTTGTGTTCTACCCCAAAAGCCCGACATGGTTATCTCCTCCGATGGCTATGGTGCTTTCGTCAAGGCGGTGGACGTGGATGGCGACGGTATAACAGACTTGGTGCGGCCATATGTAAAGATGGGAATCATGGCCATGGGGCAGGTCTTGATGACGGGCAAACTCGATGTAAAGTTCTATGTTCACCTCTGTCGTAAAGGGCTGCCTTCTCAAAACCCGCAGATCATACTCAACTCTTCTTACTCGGTTAATTTTCGTTCCAACCAGGAACTCAAGGGCATCTATCCAATATTTGGCGCGGATTTCACAGGAGATGGTCGGCCGGATGTTTTGCTGAGCCAAGCAGGAGGAGGTTCTGGTAAAACCCCTGACGTTATCCAACTTTTTGCAGGTGACGAGAAGGGTTTTTCACAAGAGCCGGTATGGAGTATGGAGCTTCGGGCGACTACCCATGCTCAAATTTACAGCCCTGGTGCTAACAGCCTGCCTGGTATAATACTTGTTTTCGATGATGACGAGACGAGTGATGTGTTGGTGGTTACCAACAAAAACTCTACATGAACAATCTAATCAGAACGCCGAAGGTGTTGTTCCACTTATTGTTCACAGAGCCTTGATAACCGAAATCCACGGCGATGCTCTTGTTGATGTAGCCTACTCCCGCGGTCCAGTACTGCTCATCGTCATACAGGGGATTGGCCTGATCTACGACATAACCGGCCCTTAGCAAAAATTGTCCCAAAAGAAGATATTCTACTCCAAAGTGATAGGAATAAGCCGTTTCTTTATCACCGGTTGGATCAGTACTATCCAATGGTTTTTGAAAGTTGATGAACCAGTCGAAGGCGATTTCAAGGGAGCGAAAGGGCGAATACATGACAGCCGCCGCCATGGAGACTGGATGTTCCGTGTAGTCCGCCGTGTTTGTCAGGTTGTATCCCACTACACCTAGGTTCAGTCCAATGTCGAAGTGAAGCAACAGGCCCACGTCTATGGTAACGGCATCCACCGCATCTTTTTTACCGTCCCGATCGTAATTCAGGTATTTTATATTCGTACCGAACATGAGACTGTTTGACAAAGCATAGGAAAAAGCCATGTCATACCGGTTACCCTTTTTGCTGTCTCCACGCTCGACCCTCGTATATGCCAGGCCGGTGGCAAAAGATGCGATTTGATTGTCTACCACGGCCGTACTGAATATGTGTTCTGCCGGACCGTCTTCATTGGACCAGTCTGGCTTGACCAGGTATTGCGCTTCCATGGAGTATCTCTTGAACAGGCTCATACCGGCAGGATTCAGCATTATTGCATCGTTTCCTGTAACCAACGCACGGTGTGCACCACCCATACTCATGGGTCTGACACCGATAAAGTCCCAGGCAAGGGCCGGGCTGGCTGTTGTCATGAGGAGTGCAAGGCTCAAGATCCATCTCATGTTGAATTACCTCCAGGTCGTTACAATCAACCCTTCCGGCGCCGAATGTATTCCCAAATACCGGCAAGAAGCAAGATCGTAGTCCATGGATATGAAGAGGACGTGGATGCACATCCACATCCTTCGTCTGGCATGCATGGCATGTCCGCACCATTGCAATCCTGATCGATACCATCGCCGCATATTTCTTCTGCGTCGGGATAAATAGATGGGTTGGTGTCATCACAGTCGAGCCCACCGCAGGAAATGGGAGTATGGCCATCTCCGTCCATGTCGTTACATTGGCAGGGTTTATCCTGTCCATCGCAATCCTGGTCTATTCCGTCGCCGCAAATTTCCGAAGCACCGGGATGAACGGCAGCGTTTGAGTCATCACAGTCGTTGCCGCCGCAAGTCTGGTCCTGGTAGCCGTCTGAGTCGTTGTCATGACAATCGCCACAGGGTTTATCCTGTCCATCGCAATCCTGGTCTATTCCGTCGCCGCAAATTTCCGAAGCGCCGGGATGAACGGCAGCGTCTGAGTCATCACAGTCATCGCCGCCGCATGCCTTGTCCTGGTGGCCGTCTGAGTCGTTGTCATGACAGTCGCCGCATGGAAGATCTGTACCGTTGCAATCCTGATCAACACCGTCACCACATGTCTCGGGAGCACCAGGATAGGAGTTTGCATCATAGTCGTTGCAGTCGTCTCCGCCGCAAGAAGAAGCTAGGTGTCCGTCGCCATCCAGGTCCTGACATGAAGATACACACTGTCCCTGGTCGCAAGATTCTGTTGCCTGGCATTGGTGGCCACAGGAGCCACAGTTCGATGAAGAGCGAAGATCAGCCTCACACCCATCGGATGTGTCAGAATTGCAGTTTTCGAAGTTTGTCCAACAATCTCCCATTTGGCAATTCCCCTGTACGCAGCTTCCATCTGCATGAGCAAAAGCGCATGAATCTCCACAGGCGGAGCAGTTTGTGTCGGTACCAAGCTGAGCTTCACATCCGTTTGCTTCGAGTCCGTCACAGTCTCCAAATCCCTCGGAGCAGCCTGTCATTTGACAACCTGATTCAGTGCATTGACCCGTGGCGTTAGAGAAAACGCACGAGTCTCCGCAGGCGGTGCAATTTGCATTTGTTCCCAGTTCTACCTCGCAACCGGTTTGAGCGTCGGAATCGCAGTCGGCCCAAGCACTATTACAGGATTGGATCGTACAGGTTCCGTTCTGACAAGCGCCGGTAGCATTATCGAAAGTGCAGACATTGCCACATGTTCCACAGTTGGACAGGTCGGAAAGTGTATCCACACATGCTCCACCACAGTTGGTCAAACCGTCCGGACATTGGTCCGTACAAGATCCGGCATTGCACACGAGGGGAGAGCTACACTGGTTGTTACACTGACCACAATTTAGAGGATCCGAGGAAAGATCCTTTTCGCATCCATCGGATTGATCCAGGTTGCAGTCTCCCCAGTCAGGGTCGCATGATCCCATGGTGCAAGTGTTCTGGACGCAAGATGCCTGGGCGTGAGCGAATGAACATTCGTTATAGCAAGAACCACAGTTCGCCACATCGTTTGAAGTATCAATGCAGTTTCCATCACAGTTGGTCAAACCGTCCGGACATTGGTCCGTGCAAGACCCGTCGAAACAAAATTCTGGAGATGTGCAGGACGTATCGCATGAGCCACAATGGTCATTCGTATTCAAGGGCGTCTCGCATCCATCGGAAAGATCCGAGTTGCAGTCTTCCCATCCGTCATCGCAAGAAGCCAAAGAGCATTCTCCCTGGACACATGCAGGTTGACCATGGGCAAAGGAACAAGAGACACCGCAAGCTCCGCAGTTTTGCACATCGCTGGATGTATCGGCGCATACACCATTACAGTCTTCAAGCCCGTTGGCACATATGGCAGAGCATTGAACGCTCATACTGTAAGGGCCTTGATCACCGTCGGTCCATCCATCCACCACGATGTAATAAGTTGAACCAGCACCAGCCTGGAAAGACAGGGTCTCGTCATGGATATTGTCATTGACCAGATCGGAGGCGGCGATGAGGTTTTCCGGGATGCATCCGGTTCCGTTGTCTTCAAGAACCAACAGAGCCAAATCGATTCCCTGTCCGAAGGTGATAGATACAGACACCAGCATGTCTCCATTCGCTGTAAAGGTATGCACATCGTCCGGTGCAGGAAAATCATAGGTTATACCATTATAAATCGTCAGATTGTTCGAACCTGTGGATGTATCCCCATCGATTGATTGGCCGCAGGAGATTTCAGGTCCGGCACTACATTGTTCATCAAAGCAGCTGGCGTTCCAGTCGAAGTTGGGACTTGCAGAATAAAAACCATCCACGGCGATATAGTAGGTATCACCAGCAGAAGCAAAAAATGACACTGATTCATTACCCTGGTCTTGCTTGGAATCGGTGATACAATTTTGTGGATTGCAGACACCTTCGGCAAAGGGTCTGGTCACGAAGATGTCGATATCTTCAGATTCCGTAGTGGAAAATCTCACTCCCACGCTCGATTGAGGAGAAAATTGGAATATAGCCTCGTTGCCGTTCCAGTTGGTTGAACCAGAGCCACACCAGGAGTTTATGTTGTTACTTAGGGAGCCCATGTCTGTGCTGGAATTGGTGTCGCAGGATAGGGTCTGATTGGGAGCACATTCCGGGCACTCGGAGTCTGAACCATCGCAGTCCTGATCGATTCCATCTCCACAGATTTCCTCGGCTGCCGGGTTGATGGACTCGTCCGTATCGACACAGTCATTTCCGCAAGGACAGATGCCGTCGTCTGCGTAGTAGCCATCTGAGTCCAGGTCTTCGCATTCCGGATGAGCCGTACATTGGACATCGAGTGTATACGGACCGTAGTTCCAAGAAAAATATCCATCCACCGAAACAAAGTAAGACCCTGGACTGGCCGTTGCCTGGATTGTCTCGGTATCTCCCGAGAATCCACTGTCTGCACCAGTCAGGCACTGGTCTGTTCTGCACGTACCCATCCTGTCGGGGACGACGAAAAGAGCTCCGTCATAATCCGGGTTCAATGTGAGAGTCAACTCCACACATTGATCGATCATCAGAAGATAGTTCGCATCGGGTCCCGAATAAGAATCAGAGGTGCAGCTATATGCTGAATTCAAGTTGGAACCTGCTGAGGTATCGCCGGACACACTGTCACCACACTGAATCAAGCCGGGGTCGGGACAGACTTGAGCAGCCACATCAGTGGAAGTCGACAATAACGTTACGATGCCAACCAAAATACAACATAACCTGCTCATGGGCTTTCTCCTTTTTTTGCTAATCGTTGCGGGACGATAATCATTATCAGCTCGGTAGTGATTTTCGATAGCATCAAAAGATTCGCTTATCGTACAGATTTCGTCAAGCATTGCCGGAAATACTCATCTCGGCTGCAATTATACTCGAACCTTCTAATAAGGGTCAGAAAAGCGAGGTTTGTTCCATGAGTCGGGGCTTAGATTTTTGAATCAGCTCCGGGCCGTTGTTGGATACGGAATTTACCAGGGACGAGACTTCAAAAGCCTCCAGGAAGGTTGCATCAAGGGTCCTTAGCAAATCTCTGGTGTCGTTGGGTGACAGTTCTCTGTCCGATAGCCAGACATCCCAGAACTCAGGTTGCATGATGACAGGCATTCGATTGTGAATTTTGCCAAGCAGGTCATTGGGCTCTGTGGTGATTATGGTAAAAGTGTGCATAGGTTGAGAGCCATTTTCCCAGTACTCCCACAAGCCTGCAAAAGCAAAGAGTCTCTTGTCTTTGAAACGTATGAAAAAGGGGACTTTTCCACCTGTAGTTTTTTTCCATTCGTAAAATCCGTTTGCCGGAACGAGACATCGTCTCGAACGAATGGCCTTTTTGAAACTATTTTTTTCCCAAAGAGTCTCAGCCCTTGCGTTTGTGAGTCTGCGACCGATACTGGCATCCTTTGAATGTGCAGGAACCAGGCCCCATTTGAACATGGAGATGGCTCTGGGGAGGATATTCGGTATAATGAAAAGATCCTGTCCGGGAGCCGCGTTGTAGTTTGGACTGGGGGTTGCGGGTTTTTGTACCAATTTGAAAGCCTTTTGTAGTTCGCTGGCTGGAGACACTATTGCAAACCTGCCGCACACTTGTTCATCCTTTCCTCTATTAGATATTTATTTTATGTTTCTGGAACCCATTGCTCAAGAGTTGGTTCGGGCATAGACTGGGGATCCTGACCAGAGGAGGACAGCATATGAAAATCGCGGTAGTAGGTGCTGGATACGTTGGCTTGGTGGCAGGAACCTGCTTTGCCGAGACGGGCCACCATGTGGCGGTGGTGGATGTGGATGAGGACAGGATTGAACGGCTGAACAGGGGAGAGGTTCCTTTTTACGAACCGGGATTGGCGGATCTCATGGGTAGAAACTCCAGAGAAAAACGCCTTTGGTTTACCTCCGAACTTTCCAGGGCAATCCATGGCGCGGAGGTGGCATTCATAACTGTTGGAACTCCACAGAGTCACGATGGTTCGGCGGACCTCAAGTATGTTCTCCAGGTGGCTGGTGACATTGCCTCGGCAATTGATGGGCCCATGGTCGTGGTATGCAAAAGCACCGTTCCGGTGGGTACGGCCCAAAAGGTCAAGGCGCTTATCTCAAAAAAAACGAATAAAAAATTTTCTGTGGTATCCAACCCTGAATTTTTGAAGGAGGGTGCCGCGGTAGATGATTTTATGAGACCGGACAGGGTGGTGATGGGGGTCGAAGAACAATGGGCTCGAGAGATAATGACCGATCTGTATGCTCCTTTTGTTCGTAGTGGAAATCCAATTCTCTATATGGACAACGAAAGCGCCGAGATGACCAAATACTGCGCCAACGGATTGTTGGCTTCGAGGATTTCTTTCATGAACGAGATAGCCAGGCTGTGTGACGCGGTGGGAGCAGATGTGGACAAGGTCAGGCTGGGCGTAGGTTCTGATAAAAGAGTAGGGCATGCGTTTTTATTTCCTGGTGTCGGCTACGGCGGAAGCTGTTTTCCAAAAGATGTCAGAGCACTGGTCAAGACGGGTCAGGAACATGGAGTGGCTATGAACATGCTCATGGCGACGGACCAAGTGAACGAGGAGCAAAAAAGGGTATTGTCCAAAAAGATCAAAACGAGGTTTGGTGAAGATCTTACCGGACGGACTTTCGCGGTTTGGGGACTTGCGTTCAAGCCAAGAACCGATGATGTCAGGGAGGCTCCTTCGTTGGTTTTGATGGAGGAATTACTCGAAGCAGGGGCTTGTGTGAGGGCCTATGATCCTGAAGCCATGGAAACGGCTCGAAAGCACTTTGGTGACCGGGTTGTTTGGTGTTCGAATTCTTACGAGGCGTGTGAAGGCTCGGACGCGCTGGTGTTGGTCACCGAGTGGAACGAGTTTAGGAGGCCGGATTTCCATCGAATCTCTCGATCTTTGAAACAGAAGGTAATCTTCGACGGGAGAAATGTTTTCAATCCTGAAAAAATGAATGAAATGGGTTTCGAATTGTTGACCATCGGCAGGGACGCACTGTCAGGCGGCAAAAAGGGGGTGTGAATGAACGTTTTGGTTACAGGCGCGGCTGGTTTTTTGGGCGCCAGGTTGGTCGAGGTCCTGCTGGAAGGTGGTTATAGGGTGTTGGGTCTCGACTCACTGGACAGGGAGGAGCCGGACGGCTGGCAAGAGGCAAGGCTGGAGCAAGTTGCTTCTCACAAGCGATTCGAGTTCGTCCAAGGAGATGTGACAAGTCCTGAACTACTGCAGAGCTTGTTTTCAAGGTTTTCTCCCAAGTCGGTGGTCCATTTGGCTTCGAGACGAGATTTGCAGCTGTGTGAGGCCAATCCTATCGATGCTTTCAGGCTTCATCAGCAAGGCGCGTTGAACGTTATGATTACATGCAGGCGAAACAATACCGAGCATCTGGTTTTGGCAAGCACGGCACACGTCTATGGTGGTAGCAGGAGCTATCCATTTTCGGAAAACGATGGAGCCGGCAAGCCGTTGAGCATTCTGGGTGCAAGCTTTCGAAGCATGGAACTGTGTGCCCATGCGTTTTCTTTGCGAACCCCGGTCAATATTTCGGTGGTTAGGTTGTTTTCCGTATACGGACCGCGACAGTCTCCCGTGAGAATGCTTCCAGCGTTCATGAGCGCTGCGGAAAAAAGAGCACCTCTTCCCATCTTTGGTGATGGGACAGTTGGTAGGGACATGATATACGTAGACGATGCGGTGGTGGGTTTGTTGAGGGTTTTGGACAGACCAACACCATGGCGGATAATCAACCTGGGTTCAGGCGAGACCACGACTGTCGGGCAGGTCGCGGAGCTGGTGAGTGCGGAGGCTGACGTCATGCTGCGCACCGATAACAAGCCCTCCAGGCCTGGTGAGATGCCAAATACCTGGGCTGATATTTCGGCTTTGGAGCAGGTGGGCTTCAAGCCGATGGTGAAGTTGCCGGATGGCATAAGACGAACTTGGAAGTGGTGGCAGCAACGACCCGAAGCTTTTCGGGTATAGACAAGGGAGACGAGTGTTGACCGAAATGAAAATTACATTCTATGGTGCAGCTGGCCGGGTAACAGGGTCATGCAGTTTGGTACAGACTTCGGGCAAGAATATTCTTGTGGATTGCGGGTTGGTTCAGGGGGGAGACGACGCCCAGGAGCTGAACCGTGAGCCGTTTCCCATACCAGTGGGGGAAATAGACGCAGTGGTATTGACTCATGGTCATTTGGATCATACAGGCAGATTACCGAGATTGGTGGAGGCTGGTTATTCCGGACCTGTTTATGCCCACTCTGCAACAGGGCAGTTGGCGGACATCGTATGGCGCGATTCTGCGAGGCTTAGTGCCAAATGGGATGGCGGACCTCTTTACGGAGAGGAAGCGGTGGATAAAACCACCGGGTTACTAAGCGCCATGCGCTATGACCAGGTGCAGGAACTGGGCGCAGGCATCAGTATCGAGATGAAAGACGCAGGCCATATTCTCGGGTCTTCGCACGTATTGATCCGTTCAGGAGACAAGAGACTTTTGATGTCTGGAGACATTGGAACACCCAACTCACCAATCATTAGGGATCCCACCATCCAGTGGCCCGACGAGCCGCTGGACACTGTGGTTATGGAGTCCACATACGGCAACAGGCTTCACAAGGATCGCGAGGCCACGGTAAAGGAGTTCAAGCAAATCGTTCATCGCGCAGTGGAGCATCGTGGTTTTGTACTCATACCGGCCTTTGCCATAGGTCGCACACAGGAGCTTCTGTTTCACTTCGGGAACATGATTCGCTCGGGACAGTTGCCAAAGATCCCGGTGCTTCTGGATTCTCCCATGGCGGAAAGGGTAACGGATGTATATCGAGGCCACAGGGAATGTTTCGACGAGACCACCTGGGACATGATTCGTCATGGAAAGACGCCCATGAGGTTCGAAGGCTTTAGGGAGCTGATTACTGCAGAGGATTCCAAGACAGTACAAAAAATGAGTCCACCTGCTGTGATAATCGCAGGATCGGGAATGTGCACCGGCGGGCGAATCCTTCACCACCTGAAGTATTTCCTCGAAAGGCAAAGCACAACAGTGGTGTTCGTGGGATGGCAGGGATATGGGACCATGGGGAGATCCATGGTGGATGGAGCCGAACAGGTTCGCATCCATGGGCAGAAGGTCAAGGTAAATGCACATATCGAGACCCTCAATGGTTTTTCCGCTCACGCTGACCGGAATGCGTTGGTGGAGTGGAGCCGGCACCTTCCGGGTAAACCAGCTTTCATCATAAACCATGGCGAACCCGACTCCACGGCCGGGCTGGTGGATGCTCTTGAAAAAGACGGCAGGACAAATGTCGTTGGCGCGGTCGAAGACCAGACATACGAGATCTGAACGTGGGTAGGCGTTTTCATCTCATAGGGCTCGGGTGTCCCAAAAATAAAGTGGATTCGGAGGTGGTATGGGCGCAGCTTGCAAGCCGCGGCTGGACCGCGGTTGACGATCCTGCGGAGGCCGAACTCATAATTGTAAACACCTGTGCCTTTCTGAGGGAAGCGGTGGAGGAATCCCTGGATGCGATCATGCAGGCTTCGTCTTACAAGACTGTGGGCAGGTGCAAGGAGCTTGTGGTCGCAGGTTGTCTTCCTGGTAGGTACACAGACGGGCTTGTAGACGAACTCGAAGAGGTGGACCTGTTCGTGACCCCGGAAAAAATCGGGGACCTGGCAGAATTACTGGAGACGAAACGGGAAAAAAGATCCAGGCTGGTTGGGGATTCCGCCGACTCTTTTCTCATGGATTCAAATACTCCGAGGGCAAACTCTCTTTCTGCCGGTGCTGCATATCTCAAGGTCGCAGAAGGTTGTTCGCGTAAATGTTCCTTTTGTGTGATCCCCTCCATAAGAGGGCCTCAGCGATCCAGGCCCATTGATGACCTGATAACCGAAGCAGAGAATCTGGTTCGCTGGGGGGCCAATGAGTTGATTTTAGTGGCGCAGGATCTGGCCTCATGGGGTTCGGATTTACCGAAAAGGCCATCGCTTGACGAACTGGTGGATGAATTGGCCGGGGTGGCTGGCCTATGGTGGTTGAGGCTCATGTATCTTTTCCCCACCAAGGTGCCTAAACGACTCCTTGATGTGATCGCGCGTCATGAAACGGTATTGCCGTATCTGGACATACCTTTGCAACATGTGGATCCAGCGGTGCTCAAAAGAATGAAAAGGGGCGGGGATGCACAGACAATGTTGGATTTTATTGGAAAGATTCGCCAAATGCTTCCAGGGGCAGTGTTGCGAACTTCGCTGATGACGGGATTTCCCGGCGAGACGGATGAATCTTTCGAGCGTATGGCTTGTTTCGTCCGAGAGGCAAAGTTTGAGCGACTTGGAGTGTTTGCGTTTTCTGCAGAGGAGGGTACCGAGGCTGCAAAACTGGATAAACAGGTTCCACATGAACTTGCCCTTCAGAGACAGAAGCAGCTTATGCAGATACAGGTCTCTATAGCCGAGGACTATCATCGTTCCCTGGTGGGAAAATCCTTAGAGGTACTGGTGGAAGGAATAGCTGATAAGGGTGAAATGATTGGTCGGGCCTGGAACCAGGCTCCGGAGGTGGATGGGCAGACGTTCATGACAGGAGACGCAATCATAGGAGAGGTGGTCAGGGTCAGGATCACGGATGCGGATCCCTATGATCTACAGGGTCGGATCATCGATTGAATTGTACCTGTGCGTACACCGTCTCAATAGGTGTTCTAAGGATACGCTGGAGGAGAACATGATAAAGAGTTTTACAGTTGCACTGCTTTTGGCGATGGTTTTTCATAATCCCCTTGCCAGGGCAAAGGACCTGACACCACTGCAGGTGGCAACACGACTGCAAGCTATGTACGAAAAGACAAAAGATTTCAAGGCAGCCTTCAGACAGGAGTACAAGTCAAAGGCACTTGATCGGACCAAAGTATCTTCGGGATATATCTACGTAAAAAAGCCTGGTCTCATGAGATGGGATTACATGAAACCCAGGCCAAAAAATTTCGTGGCAGATGGAAAAGCGCTGTTTATCTACGACCCTCAACTGGAGCAGGTGATGGTGGATAGATCTTTTTCCGGCTCCAGCATGTCCACTGCTGTAAGTTTCCTCTGGGGAAAGGGAAAACTCGTGGATGATTTTATCATCTCTTTTTCGAAAGGCGGTACCAAGGGAGACTTTTATACCCTGGAACTTTTGCCCAAGACCAAGGCTCGCTTCACAAAACTGATATTTGTGGTGGACAAGAAAACCTTCCGGGTCAAAGAGACCCTGGTGGTGGATCCTGGCGGTAACACCAACCGCATTACCTTTTCCAAGATGAAAACCAACGTGGGCTTGAAAGATGAAGCTTTTCATTTCCAGATTCCCAACGGAGTGGACGTGATAGAAGCTCCCAACTGAGTTCATTTGCAGTATTCATTTGGGTGCTTTCTGAAATGCTTCTTGCCATTGCTTCTGCCTGTGTGAGATCCTTTGCTCCATTCGTGCGTCCATACGAGCTGTCAAATAACCAAGAGGGAGGAGCAGGATAATGAAAAAAACAGCCATATCGTTGTTGTTAGGTGCATTGGTGATTTTTACTGCGCCTAGCCTGTGGGCAGCAAACTCTGCATCGATCAAAGGGGTTGTAACCTCGGGAGCAAGAGCACTGCCGGGAGTCATGTTGTTTCTCAAAGGACCTGCCAATAAACGCACAACCACCGATTCGAAAGGGGAGTTCCTCTTCTCTTCCCTGCCTGGAGGAAGTTATACCCTGCTAGCCGTAAAATCTGGATTCAGCAGTGAGAAGCTCAATATTAAACTTCAGGAAGGTAAAGAGCTAAAGCTGAATATAAAACTCAAACCCGCGCCACAAAGACCCCTTGAATCAAAAGAAGAAGAGAGAAAGGTTGCAGCGAAAGGTGTTGCTGCTTCAGCTAGCGTAGATGATCTTAGTGCGGCTCCTTCAAAACCTTCGCCCAGGAAAAAGCGAAGTATGCCCATGTCTGCAAGGTATGGACACAAAAGAATGAAAAGCTTCGGAAGGCCTGTAACAGGAGGTCTGTATCCGGGAGAGCCACCTGTGTCGAGCACAGAGCAGTATGTGGATCATGGAGTGCGCCAATGGGAGATTACAGCCACGGACAGGCTGTCGACATTCTCCATCGATGTAGATACGGCTTCTTACACCATCGCAAGACGAAAACTACTCAGTGGTGTGCTTCCTCCTCCTGCTGCCGTGCGTACGGAAGAGTTCGTAAACTACTTCCACTATAACTATGCCCCTCCCAAAGATGCTCCTTTCGCGGTTCATATGGAGGCAGCTCCTTCTCCTTTTGAAAAGAGTCTCCACATTTTGAGAATAGGCATAAAAGGAAAGGAAGCCAAAGGTAAGGCGCGCAAACCAGTTCACCTGACCTTCTTAGTGGATACATCCGGGTCCATGCACAGCGCTGACAAGCTCGGACTGGTAAAGCGCAGCCTGAGATTTTTGGTAGATCAGCTCAAGCCGGGCGATACGGTGGCGCTTTGTACCTACGCCGGCTACGTACGCGAGGTTCTCAAGCCGACTGGCATGGATAAGAGGGCGGAAATTCACCAAGCCATCGAGGATCTGAGCGCCGGCGGTTCCACCGCCATGTCATCAGGCCTGGAACTTGCCTATAAGCTCGCGAGCAAGAATTTCCGCAAGGGAAGTGTCAACCGAGTAATCGTTTGTTCCGATGGAGACGCCAACGTGGGCGCCACTAGATACGGCGATATGCTCAAGTCCATAAAGATCTTCGCCAAAAAGGGCATAACCCTCTCCACCCTTGGCTTCGGCATGGGCAACTACAAGGATCATCGCATGGAACAATTGGCCGACAAGGGCAATGGTAACTACTATTATATAGACACCATTTCCGAGGCCAGGAAGGTATTCGGTAGTCAACTCATGGGCACCTTGCAGGTCATCGCCAAGGACGTGAAGATCCAGGTGGAGTTCAATCCGAAAGATGTAAAAAAATATCGTCTCATCGGATACGAAAACAGAAACATAGCAGACAGGGATTTTCGCAACGACAAGGTCGATGCAGGTGAAATTGGCGCCGGACACACTGTCACTGCTTTGTATGAGCTGCAGCTTCTAAACCCAAAGGCTTCTTTTGCCACGGTTCGGATAAGATGGAAAAAGCCCACTGGTTCCAAGGCATCTGAAAAGGCTTATCCATTTTCGAAGAGCAAAATGAAGCCGAGCTTCAAGACAGCCAGCGCCGATTTCAAACGAGCCGTTGCCGCGGCCGCTCTGGCGGAAAATCTCAGGAATTCTCCTTTCAAAGAATCCTGGACCATCGAGAAAGCTGAGAAAATTGCCAAGGAATCTCTGAGCCGGGAGGACAAGCAGGAGATGGGACTCATAGAGCTGATTCGGAAAGCTGCCAAGCTCATGGGCAAGAAATAGATAGAGACCTACTATCAAGGCTCGTGGTTTTGGATGAGAACCTTTCTGGGCCGCGACCCATCAGGTGGACCAACTATACCCTCTTTTTCCATGCGTTCGATGAGCCTGGCTGCCCTGTTGTAACCAATACGTAGCTTTCTTTGTACCATGGACGTGGAAGCCTGTCTCATCTCGGCAACCATCTGTACTGCTACGTCGTAGAGTTCATCATGGTCTTCATGCTCTATTGAGGCTTCGTTTTCTTCGTCCTGTTTTTCGGCAGCAGCGATGATTGTCTCGTCATATACGGGCTCTGCCTGGGCTTTTACATGCTCGACTACTTTGAGAATTTCATCTTCGGTTATATAAGCTCCATGAACTCGTTTCAGTTCCGAGGTGGTGGGTGGGCTAAAAAGCATATCTCCGTTACCCAACAAAGCCTCTGCTCCATTGGCATCCAGGATGGTTCGCGAGTCCACCTTGGAGGCAACCCGGAACGAGACTCTTGCCGGTAGGTTTGCCTTGATTAGGCCGGTGATGACATTTACGGAAGGGCGCTGGGTGGCGACAATCAGGTGAATACCCGCAGCGCGTGCTTTCTGTGCTATACGGGCGATACTCGTCTCCACATCGCGACCAGCTGTCATCATCAGGTCTGCAAGCTCGTCTATGACTATTATGATATGTGGCATTTTCTCCAGCTTCAATTCATCCTCGCCAGGAGCGGTAAATTCGGACTCTTCATCCACCTCCATCTCCACTAGTTCGTCAGATTCGTTTTCAGCGGTTTTGTCGATGACCACGATTTTTTTACGGGAGGATATGCCCAGCCCCTGTTCTTCTCTGGCCTTTGCTTGTTTTTCTGCCTTTCGGTTGTATGAGTCCAGGTTTCTGACCCCAGCTCCGTGGAGAATTTGTATGCGCCGTTCCATCTCGTTGACGGCCCAGTTCAATGCAGCCTGGGCTTTTTTGGGATCTGTCACCACCGGAAGGAGAAGGTGCGGAATTCCTTCATACAGACTCAGTTCCAGTACCTTTGGATCCACCATGATGAATCGTACGTCTTCAGGGGTGGCCTTGTAGAGGATAGAGGTGATCATACAGTTTAGAGCGACGGATTTGCCAGTACCGGTGGCTCCTGCCACGAGTAAATGGGGCATTTTGTTTAGGTCTGTAACACAGGGAGTCCCTTCTATGTCCTTGCCGAGAGCTATAGTCAGTTTTGACTTGGCACGTTGAAAGGACTTGTGCCCAACGATTTCCTTGGCATAGACCATCTTACGTTTTTTGTTGGACACTTCGATCCCCACCACTGCTCTGCCTGGAATGGGGGCGATGATACGAACGCTCATGGCCTCCAATGCCAAAGCCAGGTCCTGGGAGAGTCCTGAAATCTTGGCAACCTTGATTCCAGGTCCAGGAGCATATTCGTACATGGTGACCACCGGTCCTGGCATGATTTTCGTTACTTGGCCCTTTATCCCATAATCAGAGAGTTTTTGCTCCAGGCGTCTGGCGTATTGTGTGAGGAGTTCCTTGTCGATTTCCTCTGGCTCCTGTGGTTGATCTTCACTCTCCAGCATGTCCAGGGGCGGAAGCTGGTAGTCTTTCCAGTTGGCTGATTTTTGTAAGGAGATACTCTGTTCGCCATCAGATTCAGGTTCGTCCAGAGACGAGTCTCGCGGCGTGGGGATCACTATCTCCGGCTCCTGTTTGGGCCCTTTGGATTTAGTAGAATGGTCTTCAGCCGATGATTCAAAGAAACCGTCTTCTGATGAATCATCGATAAGCGCTTTTGGCATTACGGGAGATTCAAAAGGTTCTTCCATCTCAGTAGGACCTTGCTCTTGTTGTTCTTCTTCGTCCTGTCCTGTGACCACTATGGGTTCTCTACGCCCGAGGGCAGGCGGGCAAGATACTGGTGGCTGTAAAAAGCCCTGGAATACCGAATGGCCATTTTTGGGATCCATTGCCTCCGAGCTTGTTTCTTCCAGTAAGACAGGGGGCACGCTGGGCGCAGGGGGTACGGTCACGGGTTGTGCTCTTGTACCTTGGCGACTCAGTGTCAGCATAAATTCCTTTGCCTGGTCAGCAAACCAGTGAGCCGCAGCCACACCCATCGATGCCACAACAGACCAGAGCCGAGAGAAGATCCATTTTAGACCCACTAACATCCAGTGATTCAATACCGCAAGCTCTCTGAATAGGAATTTGAATGTTTCCACAAGGGAAAACCCAGTGGTGGCCACCAGGGCCATGAACAGACCTGAGGTAAGGATCAGAATGGAACCTGTTTTAGATAGCAGGCTCACGGACAACGCACCGACGTATTCTCCAAAAATACCACCAGGTGCATGACCCATGAGAGGAGAACCATCCAGCACTATGTGAATGAGAGCTGTTGCTTGCACCAGTAGAGCAAAGTACCCCAAGACCTTTTCCAAAGTGACACTCATGGCTCCACGAGCAAAAGCTACAGCTGCAGAATAGGCAAAACCAAGGACCAGTAAAAATGCTGATATTCCCATGAGGTACAGCAGCCCGTGAGCAAGGTTTGCCCCAACCAGACCTATGAGGTTTACAGCTTTTGCTCCTGAATCATCCAGCACCGGGTCAGACTGGTCAAATGATACAAGGGAGAGAAACAGGATAATTGCAGCCACGGACAGGATAATTCCAAAGATTTCATATTGCATCGCTGGCAAGGATTTTGAAGTTCGCTTGGTTGATTTTCCCTTTTCGGCCTTTTTGAGTTTTTTGTTTCGTTTATTTTGTGCCATGGGGGATCCCTCGCAATGGAATTTCTTCAAATTGTAGAAGGGAATGGGTCAGATGTCAAGAAAGTGACTACATTATCCTACACGACCAGGAGAGATTCCTTGAGGCGCCGGATGCGTTCTGGTTCCATGCGTACGAGGATTGTTCTAACGTTGGACACAGAGACCTTGCCAGGTGGAGCGTTTTTGATGGGATGTACATTTTTTACTTTTGTATAAGTTACTTCCACCTTCGAGTCATTGGCCGAGGGGCTATTGGTAGCGGCCAGTGTCGCAGCGTCCAGCAGCGATTGTTCGTCCAAGTCTTTTCCCCGTTCCAGTCTGACGACCACGTGTGCACCTGCAGCCCCGGTGGCATGGAACCACATGTCGTGACCCTTGGCCACGTGAAAAGTGAGCTGGTGATTGTCCTTGCCGGATTTGCCGACCATGATGGTGAGACCTTTGGCGGAGGTGTATATGCGATAGGGTTGTCGCCTTTTGCTTTTGTTTCGAGTAGTTGAGGAGCTAAAAGCTGTTGCTTTCAATGAATCTGTCTGGGGACGCAGTTCGCTCAAAGCCTGTTCGCTGTCCGCCATGGCCACCCTGAGATAAAGCTCACGTAAATTCTCCAATTCCGCCCGAGCATGGGTGAGCCTGGGACCAATTTTTCCCTTGGCTCCGTTTAGCCTTTTGGCTTTTGAGAACTTTTTCTGCATATTCTGAAGAGGATCCAGTGCGGGATCCAGCTCTACTTCGATCATTTGTGCGGATGGGTCAAAGGGGTCTGGGAGCAAGGCCCGGTTCTGGCCTTTTCTCAGGGTGCTCAATTGGTACTTGATGGCCTGGGCTTGCCTGGATAACTCTTCGGTTTTTTCAGTTCTCTTCAGGTCCTTTTCCATGGCTGAGATTTTTCTCAAGAGCTTTTTTTCCTTTGCCCTGAGTTCTTTTCTGAGTTTTGCTTTGGCGGCAGACAATCTATGCTCCGCAGCCCTTGACGAATAGAATTCTTCCACGGCCCGGTTTACTGATAAGGTTTTGCAATCCGCTTTTCCAAAGCGGTTATCGTTATGAACGGATAGCCTGTCATCAGGAGGCAAGCGATAGAACCCTGAAGCGGTGTTACCAACCAAGGGAACAATGATTTCGCGTTTTGCGCCAAGGATCAGAACTTTTGATTTACCGAATAGTTCCACAAGCAGAGATCTGGAAGGAGAACCAGAAAACTTCAGTTCGACGATTCTGTCATCTCCCAACTGTTCGATACTTTGCAAAATTCGCCCACGCAGTTCGGCCCTTGCTTTCATGACCCATGGTTCAGGTGTCTTGTGGGAAGGAATTTTTTTATCCACCAAATTCAGACGGGTCATTCCTGCATGCCACTGTATCCACAGCACGTTGCGGCGAAACACGAACTGAATGCTTTTGTCTATAGGAGAGTTGATTTTGGAAAGAATCTGTCCTGGTAATACACCCTGAAGCTCGGTGACTACGGCCCCTATCTCGGCGCTCGTTAGGCTCATGGATGTATTTATCTACGCACGTGTCAAGTCTGAATACATGCCTGTAAAAACAACGAACAGCGAAGTCCTTCACAACAATTTTGAATGTCTGGGTTGCAGGTCTCCATGAGTTGTTTGCATTCACCCACTTCACATTCGCATGTCTGCTCGTTGCAAAACCACCCGCTTTGGCAATCACCACAGCAAGATTGATACTCGCATTGACCTGTTTGTTGATTACACACTGAGTCGACGGCGCAGTCGGAGTTGGACGAGCAATTCAGATTGCGTTCGCAATGGGACATTGAGTTACACGTATAGCCCTGGCAACAAGGGTCGTCGCTACAGTCGTATCTGGGTTCGCATACTCCGCTGTTCAGGTTACAAACGTAACAGTCGTATACCTGAGCACAAGTGGCATCAGGATTTGTATACTGGTAACAGGGTTTGGGTTTGCATATATACTGACCCGTACCCTTGGCACAGTAGAAGTTTTCGTCACAGTGGGTGTCTTCGGTGCATTGCACACAGGAGTATTGGGCTGGGTTGGAGGGTATCTCGGCAACTTTACAATGGGTGCCGTTTTCATTACCCACACAGTCTGCGTCTTCTAAACACTCTGCGAAAAAGCAAGAACCATCGTTTGTGTTGCATCTTTGTCCTGCGCCGAGCTTTTCTTCGCACTCTTGGTTTGTCTCGCAGCCTGACTGGCATGAAAAATCACGACACCACTGCAGGGCACCACAATGGTCATTGTTCAGGCACTGTACGCAGTCACCCGTGTTGGTGTCACAGTGGGTTCCCGCCTGATTGGTACAGTCGTTGTCAGAGGTGCATACAACATCCGTGCAAGTGTGAGTGCCCATGCTGCAGTGTTTTTCCTGCCCGCAATGAGCGTCGTCCAGACACTCCACGCAGGTGAAGTTATCGAGCCAGCAATATGGATTAGGATTGATGCAATGGGCATTGTTATAACACTCTACACATGTCTTCGACGATGGCTCGCATACTTGGGGGCTCGTGCAATGGTCATTCGTTACACACGCGAAACACTTGCCAAGGTTCGTATCACAGTGGGGTTTTGCCTGGTCCGTACAGTCAGTGTCGGATGAACAGTCAGGGCCCTGTGCCTCACATGTGTAAGCTTGATTGCAGGTGAATCCATCAGAACAATGTTCCGGAGATGTGCATTGTACACAAACACCATCCGGCAAAAGGCAGTGGGACAACGGAGTTTCGCAATCACCGTCGGATGCACAGGTGGATTCCGGGACGCACACTTCCTGCATGACGTTGCATGTGTATCCTGTGGGGCATTCGTCACTGCCTGCCTTGGAGCAAATCGTGCCGATTTGGCAAAACCCGCCGATGCACAGGTTGGACACGGGACATTGGGCGATGGACGTACATGCTTTGGGTCCGCTTTCATCCGAACCGCAGCCTCCGTCAATAGTACACGCATCTGGCGTCCCGGAGTCGTTGGACTCTTGTGAACCAGAGCATGCTGCCAAGAACAAAAGCAAAAATGAGACGAAAAGGATTTTTATCATAACATGTTACCTCATCGATCCAACAGGAGGGAAAAAGTAAGACATTACAAAAGCTAAGGCTCAAGGGGGCGGGACGCATAAACCATTCGGGTGTCCCTGTTGGGGAAGAGCCCATCTCATATGACATTCTGTGTTGTTTTGGCAATTGTCCGATAGTGTCGAGCAGCCGTATCTACAGGTATAGGTCAGGTTCCACGTTGAGTCAAAAAGGGAGCACAAAATGAAACATCCGAAATTGCTATCACAGTAAAGATTTTGGCTGGCGTCACATTCTGCGGAGGAAAAGCACATATCCCCGTCGCCTCCCCCTCCCTGAGATATGCACACACGTTGGTTGGGATCGCAGGTATATCCTGCAGGGCAGGAGTTGGGGTCGGTGGGATCGCATTGATCCCCGTCTCTGACACAGTCGCCTGAGTTTTGATCACAGTGGGACCCGGCCGGGCATGCCAGGTCCGTGCAAACGCATTTTCCGGAATTGGTATCACAGTTGAAATTTTCAGGGCAATCATTGGGGCCTTGGCATAGGTTTATGCATTGACAAGTTAGAGCGTCACAGTATTGTTCGTTGGGATTGCATATACCACCGCAGCAATCCACCTGTCCACATTGGTGGGTGTTGTAGTTGCATGTTTGAGGAGGCGTGCAGTCATCGTTGGCGTCGCAGCCTGGTTTGCACTGGCCGTCTCCCACGTCGCACCACTGGCCCTGCTGGCATTGGTCGGGAGTACATCCCGGAGACACGCAGTGGGTGTCTATACAAATATAGCCAGCGAGAGGGCAATCTATATCCGCATCACACTCGTGTATACAGTCTCCGGTATTGGTATTGCACCTTGGGAACTCCGGGTCATCACAATCAGAGTCAGACTGGCAGCCGGAAGACTCTGGCGTACAGGTTCCAAAGTTGCACTTGAACCCAACGCAGCAATCATCATCTCCCTGGCAAATGGGAGGGGGTGCCGTGCACTCGTTGTTTTTGCATACGAGGCATACGGCCCCTGCGCAATCTTCCCTGCTCTGGCACGAAGCGGGCCTGCAGGTGTTATCCTGGCACTTGTAACCATCGTCGCAATCATCATCATTTTCACACGTGATTTCGTCACCACCGGTGGGCTTGCATTGGCCGCCGATACAGGATTCACCTGAATAGCACGAGCAGTTATCTACGCAGTTTACAGGCGGTGCGCCAGTCTCGCATTTTTTCGTTGCAGGGTTACAGACCTCTCCGGCGGTCTTGTCGCATTCGTAGTTGCAACCAGAGGGGCAGTCATTACCGGCACTGCATACGCCATCACGGCAGGTTTGTCCTTCGCAGCAGTCGTCGTCCGAGGTACACAGCACTGCACATTGACTATCACTGTTGTTGTTTCCGTCCGCGTCTACGGTTGTTCCGGAATCAGGGGTCGTATTTCCATCCGAACAGCCGAAGGAAAAAATAATGAGCGTCAGGGCCGTGGAAAAAATCGAATTGCGAACTGCTTCAAGTCTCATCGTCTTATCTCCCTACTGCATGGATGCGTCACATGGTGAGCATCATTCAAAAATAATCCGCAACGAACCATAAGTTGATGTAGCAATGTGATACTAAAAGCTAATGGATTGTTTCGTCAAGCAATGGTGCGGTTAAAACAACAGAGATTGATCGATGTGCTATGCTATCGCACCTGCCTGTCCCATCTGGTAATCTCATGAGATCATTCCATGGGGGTTCTCGCCAGGCTGAAGGCGGAGACTTTTTTTGCGCCTGCGTCCAGGATAAGCCTTGCACATTCATCAACGGTTGCGCCGGTTGTAATCACATCATCTACCAGGCAAATGCATTTTCCAACCACCAGCTCAGGGTGAATTATTTCAAATGCGCCTTTCATGTTGAGTCTTCGTTTTTTGCGGCTTCTTTGGCTGGCTTGGGCAGGAGTGTCTTTTGTTCGCTGCAATATGGACAGTTGTACAGGTACTCCAATGGATTGTCCAAGGCGCAGGGCGATGATGGAAGCCTGGTCGAACATGCGGGATCTGATGCGTTTTTTGGATAGGGGCACTGGCACCAGTAGGTCTTGATGAGACCAACTCCAGTCAGGAATTGATACCTTTGATGCTTGGTCTGCAAGGTACTGGGCGAGTTCGCTTCGTCTGCCGAGTTTCATGGTTAAAACAGCCTGTTGAACACCGCCGCCAAACAAGAATGCAGAGCGAGTTTTATGTACCGCAGGACGATGAAGCACGCAGCTAGGGCAGACATCATCATTTTCTGCATAAAGGGGTAGGCCACAAATTTTGCAGATCGGAGGCGCGATCTCGTCAAAGGAAAACCTGCATTCTGGGCAGATGATGGAATTCGATCTGTCGAGAAGTTCGTTGCATATGGGACAGGTAGGTGAAAGCAAAAGGTCGACAAATGCGTTGACAAAAAATCGAACCATTCATCGAGGTTCCTTGTTGAAAAAGATTAGTCAGCTGTTTGCAGGTTTAGTTTTTTGGCGTCGATCCAGAGTCCGTCGAGATCATAGTAATCACGAGCCATCTCCTGGAGAACGTGTACTATCACGTCACCATAGTCCAGCAAGATCCACTGACCCGTATCCATCCCCTCTATTCCCAGAGGTTTTATTTTTTTGTCCTTCATCTCACGGCGAATGTGATCTGCCAGCGCCCTTGCGTGTCTGTCGGACGAAGCCGATAGGATGAGAACGTAGTCAGTATAAGATGTGACGTTCCTCACGTCCAACAACGAAGGTTCACGAGCTTTTTTCTCTTTGGCCAATTGAGCCAGCAGCTTGGCCAGATTCAGGGATTCGATGGCACTCCTCCTGGTTCTGAAGTATCTTTCTTTTTTGTCTCTTTTTTTTGCTCTTGTTTTGTTTTACGGGCTACTCCGGCAGGTGCGCCAAGGGTTGAGGTAAAGCCTTTTCCAAAAAAGAAATCCAAAGGATGGGTGTCCACCTTGATGCGTTCCGGCAAGGGTTCTACGCTCTTTGGATCCGGTGGTGGTATGGACGGCGGGTTGCCGAATCCGTCAGCCTCCAGCTCTGCGCCAGTGCTAAGGGTTACCTCCTGGCCGGAGGGGTCCTTCCACTTCAGGGTACCTTCGAATTTTACTTTTAAAATTACACCTGTATCAAGGTCGACGATCATGGTCCCCTCGCCGCTTTGGGGCTTGGCGTTTTGCCGCCATTTGTCTCGGTCCGAAGGAGTGGGTTCTATGGGGTAGACGTATTTGGTTACTCCCTCTGGAATTTTGGGTTTAGGTCTGTCTGCCGGCAGGGGGGGGGGCTCGGAAGACAAGGAGATGGAGAATTTCATGGCATCCCTGCCGAAGTGATTAGTCAGACCTTGTTTTGAAAACTTGAAATTGCCGCGAAACAATCGAAAAATTGCACTCCATGCGCCATAGGCCTGGTTGCGCTGTGCAATATGTACCCCATCCAGCGTCTGCCTTGGATGAAAAGCGCCGTAACGACTTTTAATCCAGAGTCTTTTCCCAGAGAACACGATCTCGTAGCCCTGCTCCGAGTCGTTGTCCACCTTTACCCTGAAATCACCATTTGCTGCTTGCACTATGAGAGCTTGTTCCTTCAGGGAGGTATAGTGATCCTTGGTCGAGAATCGAAAACGTACCGCAGAGCGCCAGCGGTGGGCGCCCAATCGGGCTGCCACCTCGTCGAAACTCATGAATGCCAAACGCTTGGCTACATCCTTGGATTCTTCCAGGGCGTAGACGTCAGGGGTCTGGCCAAAGTTCGGCATCGAGTTTTTTTCATTCATGAACTTGCTCAGATGAGCTTCCATCTTGTCGCCGCATCCGACACAAGGAATGATAATCAACAGGAAATAAATGAAGACATTTTTTTTCATAGGGTTGGTAGAGTGCCTTAAGTGGAAAGGATCGTCAACCAGGATTTCTCATGCGTTGGCCTATGCAGTCTCTGCCGGGTGTGTTCATGGATTTCAATTTAATTTTTCATGGGATCTGTGCTTTCTCTATGCTAGTCTCCTCGCCCCGGTGCCAATGTGGGGAATGAACCCAGGCGCTCGTTTGTTTAGGGTTCAACTGAACTGATTTTGGCAATAGA
>CAYSLH010000001.1:0-12134 GCA_964431605.1 uncultured Myxococcales bacterium | reverse complement strand
GATTTTGGCAATAGATCTGCATAAAATTGCAGACAGGAGGAGCGAGACCATGAACACTGGAAAAGGGTTGGTTCGATTTGTCGTGATTTCATCATTGTTCGTTATGATGACTGGTTGTGCCAACAAGGGCAATACGGATGAAAACAGTAGAGAATCCAAAACGATATCCGATAATTCCGCAGTACCGGCTGGGGAGGTGCTCGCAAAGGTCGGAGATCAGGTTATCACCAAAAAAGAATTCGAGACACAGCTCAGTCACCAGAATCCACTTATCCGTGCTCGTTTCAAGTCGATGGAACAAAAGAAAAAGCTTTTGGATAACTTGGTACAGAGAGAGGCCATGGTGTTGGAGGCAAAAAGATTGGGCCTAGACAAGGATCCGGAGGTCATACAGGGTTTCAAAAAAATTCTCGCAAGACAACTGGTCAATAGTGAGTTCAACAAGAAGAGAGTCAAGGAACTCAAGGTCACGGACGAGGAGATTGAAAAGTACTACAAAGAAAATTCCAACAGGTATCACGCACCTGAGAAGGTGAGGGTTCACCAGATTTTTTTCTCGGCGCCTAGGACCGACAGCGCAAAGGTGAAAAAAGCCAGAGCGATGGCTAAGGAGATCCTGTCAAAGCTGAAAGCTAAACCTGGCGACAGGCGGATGTTTTTAGAGCTGGCCAGGCAGTATTCCGATGACGAAGAGACCAAGAAGGTTGGTGGTGATACAAATTTCAGAACCAAGGCTCAGTTGGAAGATACCTATGGCAAGAAATTTGCTGATGCGGCCTTTTCATTGAAAAAGGCAAATGACTTGAGTGGAATCATTCAAACGGAGAAAGGTTTTTATATCCTGCGGCAATCAGGTCGACAGGGAGCACTGGACTTGCCCCTGGAGAAAGTAAAAGGACAAATTCGTACGACCTTGTTTGCGCGTGCAAGGGGTGAGGCGTACAAGAAGTTCGTGGAAGAACTCAAGTCGAAAGTGGGGATAAAGATTTTCGAAGATGTTTTGAAACAGGTGAAAGTTGACACTACCATGCCCTCGAGCCGCGGGCATAACTTTCCAGGTTCGTCTAGAGGCGGCATAAAAAGGCCAAGCATAGGCAAACCTTCCAGGCTTTCGTCCATCAAGGGCATTAAACCAATAAAACCAGTAAAGCCCGCAAAACCTGGTAAGCCGAACCAGGCTTCGCCAACTCCTGTAAAGAAAAAATAGTTTACAGCAAAGCATTCGGCACCTGCATACACGGAGGGCTCGTGAAGCGAACAATCTCTTTACTCTTTATGTTGCATTTATGTTTTGTCGGATTGTCTTGTTCTTCCTGCGAGGAACAGAAGAAAGCCAAACAACAGGTTGATTATGTTGCAAAGGTAAATTCCGAAATCATATCGGTCAAGGACTTCCAGCAGGCGTTGGACGAAATCAAGCAGGCGGGAAAGGGATTTTTTGCAAACAACGAAAGTGCCAACAGGATAAAAAGAGACCTCCTCGAGCGACTCATAGATCAGAAGTTGATGTTGCAGGAAGCACGCAGAAAGCACATGATCCTTGATCCGATGCTCGTGGACGCCACTATGAAGATGACAAGAGACGAATATCCGGATGGAGGCATGGAGCAGCAACTCAAGAGCAAGGGCCTGAGCGAGGAGGAATATCTCAGGCGGACGAGGCAATCTTTGTTGATTCAAAAGCTTCTCAAACAAGAGGTGGTGGATCGGATTGCTGTTTCTTCCGATGATATCGCCAATTATTACAACCAGCACAAGGATCAGTTTGTCAAACCGGAGGAGGTCAGGGTTCGGCAGATAGTTACCAAGACAAAGGAAGAGGCAGAGGATCTTCGCAAGAGAATACTGAAAGGCGAGTCTTTTGAGAAATTAGCCAGGGACCATTCCTTGGGGCCGGAGAAAGACAAGGGAGGAGACCTGGGTTGGTTTCCTAGGGGAAGAATGCCTCCGGAAATAGAAAAGGTTGCCTTCAAGCTTTGGCCCGGTAGCAAGGTTAGCAAGGTAATAGAGTCCCCTTATGGATTTCACCTGTTTCAGCCGGTGGGTAAAAAGCCTGCAAGGGAACTGACCCTGGAAAAGGCCAGGAAAGAAATCGTGCAGGTGTTACGTGAATCCCGTATAAAGGAAGCGGAAAGGTTCTACATAAGGTCCCTTCGGGAACGTGCAAATATCGATAGGGACTTGCAACGCCTGGAGAGAATTCAATAACGAAGGAATACCAAGTGCAATCGGCACGCAGTCTCGGCTCAGGGCAGGAGATCATGAAAACGAATAAAATTTTTTCGATGGCGTTGGGAATGGTTCTTTTTTGTCTGGCGTCGGCGACTTGGGGTAAGGTCATCGATCGGGTTGTTGCAGTTGTGAACAACGAGCCGATTTTACTCAGCGAGGTCGATTCCAAGTGTAAATATGCGTTGGAGCAAGTTCCTTCGTCCATTCCTCTGGACGAGGCGACAGAGCAGAGAAGAAAGATTCGCCTGGAGACATTGCAATCACTTGTCGATGAAACCTTGATACAACAGCAGATAAAAAAACACCATATTGAGGTAAAGGACAAAGAGATACAGAGGTATATCTCCATGATTAAGTCCGAACACAACCTTACCGATGAACAATTCGCCATGGCACTGAAGCAAGAGGGCATGACTTTGGAGTCATTCAAAGCCAGGCAACGTAAGCAAATCGAAAAACAGAAATTACTGGGTAGAGAAATACAGAGCAAGCTCAAGGTGAGCGAAAAAGACATCGAGCAATACTATAGACAACACTACACGACTGAAGCTGGTGCGGAAAAAATCAAGGCAAGCCACATATTGTTTTCCATACCGCCGGATACTCCCAAGAAACAGAGGGAAGCCGTTTATGAGCGTGCCAAGGAAGTTTTGGCAAAGCTGCGAGCAGGGGCTGATTTCAGTGAGATGGCCAAGAAGTATTCAGACGATCCCAGTGCTTCTACCGGCGGGGATTTGGGTTGGTTCAGACGAGGGGACATGGTCGCATCTTTTGAAAAAGCAGCGTTCTCTTTAAAAAAGGGACAGATAAGTGACCTGGTCAAGACCAGGTTTGGTTACCATATAATAATGGTGACAGATCGTGCGTCTGACAAGCCACCCGCATTGGACGAGGTCTCTATGGAAATTCGTCGACGGCTCACCAAGGAGCTGGAGGGCAGACTCATGCGTAACTGGCTCGATGACCTCAGGCGTCACTCCTACATAGAAATCAAGCTGTGATTAGAGTTGGTATCACCATGGGAGATCCGGCGGGAGTAGGGCCGGAGATAATTCTTTCAGTGCTAGGTTTTCGAAAACCTGATGCCGATGTTCGTTTCACCGTATTCGGCTCGAAGGAAGTTTTTTCCCAACGTGCCAGGGATTGCAATTTGCCTTTGTCCTTTTCTGTAAAAAACATCCATCCCCATGGTTTAGTGCCCCTTGGTGAGTATTCTCACCAGGGAGGAGCCGAGGCCATGGCTTGTATCGAATCAGCAATTCAAAGCTGGGAGGCTGGTCGACTGGATGCGTTGGTTACAGGGCCAATTCACAAACGAGCCATAACCGAGGCAGGTATGCCAGGATGCGGTCACACCGAATGGCTGGCCAATAGGCTGGGTTCTCAAAGGCCTGTCATGATGCTGGCAGGACCCAGATTGAAAGTGCTACTCGCCACAAACCACCTTCCCTTGAGAGACGTTGCGGATGAACTCAGCACAGAAAGTCTGTGGCAAGTGATCCGTCTTTCCCATGAAGAGTTGAAAAAATATTTTTTCCCCAATGGACCGACTCTTGCGCTTGCCGCCCTCAATCCCCATGGCGAGGAAAACGGTGAACCTGGCTTCGAAGAGCGACATATTCTTATACCAGCAGTGGAAAAAGCTCGCGAACATGGAATTTCCATCGATGGTCCAATAAGCGCTGATGCGTTGTTTGCCAAGGCTGCCTCTGGGCAATACGATGCAGTTGTGGCGCTTTATCACGACCAGGGACTGGCCCCGCTCAAGGCTATTCATTTTCATGACGCTGTGAACGTCACTCTTGGACTGGGACTGGTGCGAACCTCTCCGGATCATGGACCAGCATACGATATTGCAGGAAAGGCCATAGCTGATACCAGATCCATGGAAGCAGCCATAGAAATGGCTATCAGAATGGTCAGGGTCAACGCAGGCGGGAAGAGAAATGGATCAGGATCCGTTATTCATCAGGATTAGAGGTGCGAGGGTTCACAACCTGCAAAACGTGGATTTGGACCTGCCTCGTTCCAGGCTCGTGACCATCACAGGGCCGAGCGGTTCAGGAAAAAGTTCTTTGGCGTTCGACACCCTTTATGCTGAAGGTCAGCGCAGGTACGTAGAGTCTCTTTCTTCATATGCCAGACAGTTTCTCAGGCAAATGGCGAAACCCGACGCCGATTCCATAGATGGCCTTTCACCTGCTATCTCCATCGAGCAAAAGACAGTCAGTCACAATCCTCGATCCACTGTCGGGACAGTGACTGAAATTCAGGATTATTTGAGACTTCTTTTCGCTCGTGTTGGCAAACCTCACTGCCCATCGTGCGGTCGACCTATCAGCTCTCAGACGGTTCAGGAGATGGTAGACGCCATTTTACAGATGCCGAAGGGAAGCAGGATCGGAATTTTAGCCCCGGTGGTTCGTGAGAGAAAAGGGGAGCATTCCCAGTTGTTGGATGATCTCAGGAAATCCGGATACACGAGGATAAACGTGGATGGCGAGTTGATGGATCTGCAAGATCCCATACAACTAGACTCGAGGCGAAAGCACTCAATCGATGTTTACGTTGACAGGATTGTAATGAAAAAAGGTATCAGGCAGCGGTTGACGGATTCGGTGGAGATAAGCCTTCGGTTAGCTCGGGGGCTGGTCAAGATAGCGCCGGTGGAAGGGGATGACAGGATTTTTTCTGAAAGACACGCTTGTGTAACATGCGGCATATCCTTGCCGGAGATAAGCCCGAGGCTGTTTTCTTTCAACAGTCCGCAAGGCGCGTGTCCTGAGTGTGACGGATTGGGAAATATTCATCTGGTGGATCCGAGATTGGTTGTGCCGGACGGTTCGCTGAGTCTTCGTCAAGGTGCCATCGCTGCCTGGGGAGAGAAGAACACAGGTTACTACTGGCAAACTCTCGAAGCCGTTGCTCGACATTTTGGAATAGATCTGGACAAACCTTTTGAAAAACTCCCACCGGATTTTCAGGACCTGATTCTCAATGGAACAGGTGACGAGAAGGTCCGAGTGGAGTTCGTCAGCGCCAACATGAGTCATGAGTTCCAGCGACCATTCGAGGGGGTGGTGAACAACCTGGCCCGAAGGTATCGAGAGACACAGTCAGACGCCATGAGGGCTGACATAGAGCAATTCATGAGTAGCTCGCCATGTCCTGTCTGCAAGGGGCGGCGGTTACGACCTGAGGCTCTGGCAGTGCGGGTAGGAGGAAAAAACATAGCGCAGGTAACGGGCTTGAGCGTGGTTCAATGCTTGAAATTTTTCGAAAACCTTCCAGTAGAAAAGCAACTGGCTCCCGTGGCAAACCGTATACAAAGGGAGATTAAAGCAAGATTGAAGTTCATGGCGGACGTGGGCCTCGATTATCTGACCCTGGATCGATCGGCATCGAGTTTATCCGGCGGAGAAGCCCAGAGAATCCGGTTGGCAACCCAGATCGGTTCAAATTTAGTTGGGGTTTTGTACGTTATCGACGAACCCACCATCGGTTTGCATCCAAGGGATTGTCAGAGACTTCTTGGCACCTTGAAACAGATGCGCGATCGCGGCAATACCGTCCTGGTGGTGGAGCACGATCCTGCCACCATCATGGCTTCTGACCACGTGGTGGACATGGGACCCGGCGCAGGCCGAAATGGCGGAAAGATCATGGCTCAGGGCAATCCTAAGGAAATTCTCCACCATCCAAAATCCATCACCGGCGCTTTCCTCTCCGGCCAACAATTCGTCCCGATTCCCAAACGACGCAGGAGTGGGCGTGGGAAGATTGTACTCAAGGGGGCTCGTGGCAACAACCTGAAGAACCTTCGAGTGCCATTCAAGTTAGGTGTCTTGACCTGCGTTACCGGCGTGAGCGGGTCGGGAAAGTCCACATTGGTGATCGATACCCTGTATAGAGGACTCGCTAACCATTTTTTTGGGAGCAAGATTTCTGCAGCGACTTTCGACGGATTCGAAGGCCTTGAGCAACTGGACAAGGTCATTCATATCGATCAGAGCCCCATTGGCAGAACACCGAGATCCAACCCGGCTACATATACTGGGTTGTTTACCTCCATAAGGAATCTCTTTGCTGCGTTACCTGAGAGCAGGGTGCGTGGGTACAAGCCTGGGCGCTTTTCGTTCAATGCCAAGGGCGGCAGGTGTGAATCATGTGGTGGTTGCGGCCAGATCCGGATAGAGATGCATTTTTTACCGGATGTCTATGTTACCTGCGAAGCTTGCCAAGGAAAGAGATTCAATCGCGAGACCCTGGAAGTCGAATTCCGCGGGTACAATATTCACCAGGTGCTTGAAATGACAGTGGATGAGGCCTTGGAGTTTTTTGCCCATCATGCTGGTATTGGGAAAAAGCTACAGACCTTGAGCGATGTGGGCCTTGGGTACATTCAACTCGGACAGGCCGCGACCACCCTCAGCGGAGGAGAAGCCCAGCGTGTGAAACTCTCCAAGGAATTGGCTCGCAAGGCAACAGGCAAAACTCTGTATATTCTTGACGAACCAACTACAGGACTTCACATGTCCGATGTAAGGCAGCTGCTGGTGGTTCTCCAGCGGCTGGTAGACGCCGGCAACACGGTGATAGTCATAGAGCACAACCTGGATGTTATCAAGTCAGCGGACTGGATAATCGATCTTGGACCGGAGGGTGGCGACCGTGGGGGCAAGGTGGTGGCTCAGGGAACTCCCGAAAAACTCTCTACCGTGGTGAAGTCGCACACAGGAAAATTTCTAAAGGAACTCCTCGCGAACAATCAGTACATTTTCTCCAACAATCGGGAAGACGCATAAACCAAGTATATTACTCCGCCCATGGCTGCTAGAAGCAGCAGCCATGTGACAATTTTGCTTTTTTTCTTTGGATCGTCCCTGGATGATGCCTCCAGGCCTCCCGGAACCAGCTGTGCCTGGGCCAACGATAGTATTCTGGTCTGCATTTTTTGGGCGATATTCGCCATACCTGGAAGTCGTGAAAGTATGCGGTATTGGCGAGTGGCGTAATCGAGGCGGCCCACTTCATTGCAGGCCTTTATGAATTCTTCATGGAGTTGCTGATCCTGGGGGTTGTGTTCAATTTCGTTCCAAATCCTGGAGGCATCCTTCGGATCAGGAGGCAGGTTGGATGGATCGAACCTCAGAAAATCCAGGCCGCACTTGTGACAGGAAGTGCCTCCTGTCTGGGCATGTCCGCACTTTGGGCATATTTTTTGCCGACCTAAAGATTCGTCTGCCAACTCAGGGGATGCAACAATGACGTCGCTTTTCCGACCAGTCGTATTTTCGGTTTTTTCACTGGGAGTACCTTGCCGGCTGGCATCTTCCTGGTCCAGGTTGTCTTTGTTTTCAATAAAATGTATGCGCTGGCATTCAGGACAGACAAACCTCAATCCTTCCGAAGATGTCTCGAATACATCCATTACCACGATCTCTTTACATTCCGGGCACTGAACTTTCATAATCACACCCTAGTCTAAAGACACCGGGCTGATAAACACCGGCATGAATGTTAATACCATGATTCCAATGGCTGTCCAGCCCACGATTCTACGTCCTGGTCCCAGGGGAGTATCTTCATCATGTACCGCAGGATGCTTGCCTCCCACGAATCGCAGCAGAATTGCCCATATTAGCCACCCCACCATGCCACTGAACCTCAAGGCAAGGCCATCGATGCCTACGCTTTGGGCCCAGGCAAAAGCAGGTTTGTACGCTATCAGTAGTTGGCTTGCTACACCCAACAATCCGAGGAATAAAACTCCGCGACGCACCAACCAGGCTATTTTTGAATGGGTCTTTTTACCGAGCAGAGCATAAACCACGTGTCCTCCGTCCAGCTGTCCTGCCGGCAACATGTTCAGGCTCGTGACAAGGAGACCAATCCATCCAGCCCAGGCCAGTGGGTGCAAAAAGACATCATCTCCCGGACCCATCTCTGGATGAGCCAAGAACTTGAGAAGCATATACAACAGGGAGTTTCCCTCCATGATAGCGCCCTTGGGAAGCGTTGACAGTGGCTGGACGTCCGAAAGTAACAGACCCATGAAGCAAACAGGTATGGCTACAAACACTCCAGCCAGGGGGCCGGCTGCTCCAATATCCATAAGCGAAGCCTTTGTCTCTGGTGGGCTGCTCATGGTGATCACCGCGCCAAAGGTCCCAATGGGGGGCAAAGGCATGGGAATAAAGTATGGCAAAGACGCCTCCACACCATGAATTCTGGCGGCGGTAAAGTGTCCCAGCTCGTGAACAAGCAGTATGCTCATGATAGCAGTCATATACACGAGACCATCCGAGAAGCTGAGGGCCTGGTTGCCGGAGTAGGAACCAGCGTAGAATGTAGTGGCACAGGTGGTTAGAAACAACAGCAGGTGCAACCACCAACGGCGATGGGAGGTGTTTTCCATGTGATGCTCAGGATCCTGCATTTTCTGTTGATTCCGGTTTGATTTCTTCTATCTGGTCCTTTTTGATCGTCAGCAAGAACAGTTCCTTGGATGCTTCTCCATTGGCTTCGAAAGAGGTTTTTCCGGTGGCCCCGTCAAAGTCTTTTATGTTGAGCAGCGCCTGGCGAAAAGCAGCCCTGGTCTTAGGATTTGTTTTTTGAATGATTTGACGAACGATGGCGGCGGTATCGTAACCATGCGCTTCTACCCAGTCAGGTTCACGATCGAAATTTGATTTGAACTCCTGGACGAAATGTTTCGTGGCGAGCCTTTGTGATGGGGCAAAGAATCCGTCACAGAATATAGCGTTCTGGACATATCTATCGGCCCACTCGATTAGTTGAGGATTATCCCAGCCGTTTCCTCCCAGCAGGTAGACCATGTCCAGCTTGTCCCGACCCAGGCTTTTTTTGATGCGTTCGATTTTCCATTGGCTTTCGGTGTACATTACGATGTCTTCAAAAGCCAGGGCCGGAGCGATCATGGCGACTTTTTCGTGATAGTCCGGGATAAAGATGGCCTGGAAATCCACCATGGGCCTGATGGACTTTACCAGCTTTTCCAGTGCTCTTTTTCTCGCCAGGGGGTTGTTACTGAATTTTTTCCTTATCTGTCGTTTTTTGAGGGCAAAATCCCATCTGGCGTCCAGCCAGTACCTTCCCACCATTTTTTTGATGGGAGTCGCAAAGTTTTTCGCGTCAGGTTCATATCTTTCCGCGGCTCTTATTTCACCTTTACGTCTCTTGACCTCATCCCAGAAAGCATTTACGAATCCAACACCATACTTGTCATTGGGATATAACAAAGCGAATTTTTTAACACCCAATTTGTCCATGGCGTAGGAAACGAGGATTTTTGCCTGTGCGGCGAGGGTTAGGAAGTTTCTGAAAACAAAGCTTCCAACAGATGGGATATCTTGTCTGAGACTGAGCGAGATGATGGGAACCTGTAGCTGCTGGGCCCGCACAGCCGCTGAGTACGCTTCTGCAGAAAAGATGGGGCCTATGACTGCGGTGACGTGTTCGTTGTAAACCAGATCGTCCATTTGCTTTGCTGCCTGGTCCGGGTCTCCGGCCGTATCCCTGATAATCAATACAGGTGACGGTACTCCCGGTTTGGGATCTTTGAAAATACCTGCCCCCAACTGGATTCCCGCAAGGGCTTTTTGTCCATAGGACCTGAACTTACCGGTCAGAGGCAACAAGACACCCACGGCTGTGGGGTCCACCTTGTTTCTGTCGATGATCCGTTTCAGAAGTTTTCCGGCTTCTTTTGACAGACGATGCTCGGGCCACTGAGCGACGAATTTTTCGAGTTCGGCCCGTGCCCTTTGAAAGTCATAGATGTGAAAGTAGATTTTCGCGAGCTTGAAGGTCAGAAGATCCATGGGAAAAGATTTCGGGTCGCTCTCCCTGACTGTCTCCAGGGCCTGGCGCACCTGCAGAAAAGAAAGCTTCTCATCGATCAAAGAGCTGAGCCTGGTCTCCACCGCTTGCCTTGTGGTTTTATCCTGGGACATACGATAGACCATGGCGTACCACCTTATGGCCTCCACCGGAACATCTGCCCGCTCGTAGGACGAGGCCAATAGTCCTGCGACCTCGACCTTTCGTGCCTGGGTAGGAAGCTGTTCGAAGACCGACTGCAACGTTGGCAGCGCTTCGGATATTCTTCCGAGTTTAGCCAGGGAAAGACCCAACTGGACCACTGCGTTCAGGTAGTGTGGACTGTCGGGATAATCTCCCACCAGCCGTTGCAGCACAGCCACTGCCTTTTCGTGATTTCCTTTATCGGCCAGCAACTTTCCCAGCTCTGCCAGAGCATCGTCGGTGAGGTCGGAGTCTGGAAATTCTTTGACAAAGTCCTGGAACTTGGAAATGGCTTGCTCTGTCTTGTTTTGCTTTTCAAGGGTCATGGCCGCTGAAAAGTCAGCTTTGGTGGCTTGTTCCAGCGTAACTTTCTTTCCGTCTCTAATGACCGTGCTAGGAGGACAGCCGGCAAGACTGGCAGCTAGGAATATCAACATAAGCAAGCTTGGAAAAATTGATCTTTTAGACATGAGCGCTCCCGTGTTCATGAGCGCAAGTTAACGTGAGATAGACAAAAAGATCAACACTACTAGGAGTTCTCTTTTATGACCTTGTATCCCGCACGTTCTATGACATCGCCAAGCTTGTCCTTGTTCAAAAGGGATCCGACGATCTTTACCCTGCCAGACGATAGGTCCACTATGGCTTGTTCAACGTCCGGGTCCGCCTCAATAGCGTTTTTGACGGTGCTGGCGCAGTGATTGCAGGTCATGCCTCCAACTTCCATTATCAACGCTCCATCATCTGCTGATTCTGTCAGGGCTTTTGAAAAAAACTTTTTATGGAGCCTGCGGGCCACCAGCCAAAGCAGCAAACCCGACATCAACACGGCCAGGGCGATTTGCCACCAACCAGCGTCGACATGGTGGTTCATGGATAGTCCGGTTGGAGCGGAGCCCAACACGAAATCGAAAACATATCCAAGAGAAACACTCATAATCGCCACGACTCCCACGTAAACCACCAGGACTTTTTTTCCAAGCGATCTGTACACCGCACCCATGGTGGCCACGTTTGTCGCAGGGCCTGCCATGAGAAACACCAACGCCGACCCCATGGGCATTCCCGCTGCGATGAGAGAAGCAGCTATTGGCACTGACCCGGTGGTGCATACATACATGGGCATGGCGATGGCCAGCACGGTCAGCATTCCGCCGATACCGTTCAGCCAGGATATGTCAGACAGTGATCCAGATGGGATCAGTACAGAAATGAGCGCGGATACGATCACGCCTATGATTATCCAAAGGTCGATGGCTCCAAGAAGCTCGATCAAGGCATATCTGACAGCTTCGATCAATCGTGCGCCAAACCCCAGGGTGCTCATCTGCGCGTTGGAAAGGGGCCTAAACGATGAGGCATTTTCCTCTTTTTCTTTGTCGATGGCGTTTACGATGGTTCCCCCCAAAAGCCCCGTCACCACCGCGGCACCCACCTTGAAAAGCGCGAAAGGCCAGCCGAGCATGGTGGCGCTGACCAGGATGGAATCCACACCTGTCTGTGGTGTGGAGATTAGAAAACCGGTCGCTGCTCCCTTTGATGCTCCTTCGTTCCTCAGGCCGAGGGCCGTCGGAACAACACCGCAGGAACAAAGGGGCATGGGCGCACCAACGAGTACGGCGTTGATGACACTTTTGAGATTGGCACCGGCCATGCTTTTTCTGATTAGCCCCATGGGTAAGAAAACATGCAGCAGGCCTGCTATGGCCAGGCCCAGAAGAAGCGAGGGTGATAGCTCCAACATCACGTGCCATGTCTGTAAGAGTAGTTCAAGCAGGTAGTCCATTTTATGTGTCTCCCAGAACACAGGAATAAAATGTCGTTATTTTTCGGCCAGTGTCAAATGGGCTTTTTTT